>DATAGU010000017.1:0-36155 GCA_036263495.1 Polyangia bacterium
ACGCGCCGGCATCACCCGCGGCCGGGCCGCCTCCTTCTTCACCCGTTCCGCCTCCTGCCCCACCGCCATCATCGCCGCCGTCACCTCCTGCCACGCCTGGCCGAGCTCCGGCGCCGTCGGCGGCCCATGCGTCAGGATGAGCGTCGCCAGTGCGCCCACGGCGAGGATGGGCAAGAGCGCATCGTCGATGGTGCCGATGAGCGTCGTGTCGTCCGCCACCATCACGGCCCCCGCGGCGAAGAGCGCGCCCTGCGCCTTCTTGCGAGGTGCGCCGCGCTGGGTCAGGCGCTCGTAGCGGGACAGGGCCTCGGTGGCTCGCTGGATACGCCGGTCGAGCTCCTGCCGGCTCGGCTCGGGGACCTGGAGGGTGGCGAGCTTGCCGAGCGCGCTCCGCGCCGCGGCGATCTGCTGGCGGATCACCGCCAGGTCGTCGGCGGTGGGCTCCTGGGGGCTGCCGGCGGGAGGCGAGGCATGGACGGCGAGCGGCGCGAGCGCGAGCAGGAACACGACGGCGGCAGCGCGTGGCACAGGAAAGGCGTAGAGCGTTCGTTGGCGCATCGTCACCTCTATCTAATGGAGAGACGACTCCTACTCGACGAGGCGCCCCCCATCAGAACGGCCGCTTGCGCGACCGCAGGCGCCGCTCCAGGCGGGCGATACCGGCCAGGGTATCCGCCCACATCTTGTCGCCCGTGCGGGCGTACTCCTCCTCCACCTCCCGCTTGAGCGGCAGGAGATAGCGCAGCCCCTCGCGCTTCCACATGCGCTTGGCGAAGTAGGCGCACATGGCGCAGATCGAGAGTTCCTTTTGCTCGAGGCTCCGCCAGCCGAGCGCCTCCAGATGGCGCACGAGCGGCTCGAAGGCGCGAGCCGGACGCCTGGCCTCGGCGGCCTCGGTGAGCAGCCATTCGGCGACGGTCCGCGGCATGCTGATCGCCGGCTCGGTGAGGCCCCGCGCCTCGGCCTGGGGGACATACTTGGCCAGCCACGCCTCGCAGGCCCGTTTCTGCTGGTTGAAGGACCTCTTGCCCAAGCGCAGGGTGATCGCGACAAAGGCATAGTGGGCCTCGTGGTTGAGTTCTTCGTCCGTCTGGGTCATGGAGTGCTCCTCTGCGGTTCGCCGCCTGGAGGTGCCGTGCCGAGCCAATCCCACCACTGGCAAGGTCTCTTGGGACCCAGGGCATCGGGCCAGATGCCCTCCCTCTGGCAACGGTCGAAGCAAGCTTTGCAAAGGGTCTGGCCCCAGCCGCCGCTATTGGGCGTCCCGAGGAATGTGTCCTGGCACCGCTCGTAGTGTTTCCGGCAGTTGGAGCGCGCTGGCATCACCCGCGGCCGGGCCGCCTCCTTCTTCACCCGCTCCGCCTCCTGCCCCACCGCCACCATCGCCGCCGTCACCTCCTGCCACGCCTGGCCAAGCTCCGGCGCCGTCGGCGGCCCATGCGTCAGGATGAGGGTCGCCAGTGCGCCCACGGCGAGGATGGGCAGGAGCGCATCGTCGATGGTGCCGATGAGCGTCGTATCGTCCGCCACCATCACGGCACCCGCGGCGAAGAGCGCGCCCTGCGCCTTCTTGCGAGGTGCGCCGCGCTGGGTCAGGCGCTCGTAGCGGGACAGGGCCTCGGTGGCTCGCTGGATATGCCGGTCGAGCTCCTGCCGGCTCGGCTCGGGGACCTGGAGGGCGGCGAGCTTGCCGAGCGCGCTCCGCGCCGCGGCGATCTGCTGGTGGATCATCGCCAGGTCGTCGGCGGTGGGCTCCTGGGGGCTGCCGGCGGGAGGCGAGGCATGGACGGCGAGCGGCGCGAGCGCGAGCAGGAACACGACGGCGGCAGCGCATGGCACAGGAAAGGCGTAGAGCGTTCGTTGGCGCATCGTCACCTCTGAAGGAGAGGCGAATCCTACGCTACGAGCAGCGGCGCATCAGGACGGCCGGCCGCGCACCCGCAGCCAACGCTCAATTTCATCCAACCAGCGCAGCTTGCCGGCCCAGAGCTCCTCGCCCGTGCGGGCCAACTCCTGCATCACCTCCCTCCGTATCGCACGGAGGTGGCGGAGACCGTCCCGCTTCCACATGCGGACCGCGAAGTACTGGCACATGAGAGCGATCGCATCGACCTTCTGATCCAACCGATTCCATCCGAGGACCTCGAGGTCGCGCAAGAGCGGCTCGAAGGCGCTGGCAGGGCGGTTCTTCTCGGCGGCCTCGGCGAGCAGCCACTTGGCGACGAGGCGGCGCATGCGGAGGCTCCTCTCGCCAAGACCGCGCGCTTCGAGCTGTGGGATGTACTTGGCCAACCAGGCCTCATAGGCCCGCTTCTGCTGGTTGAAGGACCGCTTGTGCCGCCCTTGGATGATGACGAGGAAGGCGTCGTCAATCTCATCGAGCAGATCATCATCCGAGGGCGTCACGGGGTGCTCCTTCGAGGCAGGCCTCCGGGAGGAACAACTCCGATCCACTCCCACCATTGGCAGGGCTTCCCATCGGGAGTCACGTCGGGCCAGGCGCTGGAATCCTTGCACCGATCGAGGCATTGCTGGCAGATGCTCTTGCCCCAGCCGCCACTGTGAGGTTTGCCGAGGTAGGTGTCCTGGCACCGCTCGTAGTGCTTCTTGCAGTCGGAGCGCGCCGGCATCACGCGCGGACGGGCCGCCTCCCTCTTCACCCGCTCCGCCTGTTGCCCCACCGCCATCATCGCCGCCGTCACCTCCTGCCACGCCTGGCCGAGCTCGGGCACCGTCGGCGGCCCGTGCGTGAGAATGAGCGTCGCCAGCGCCCCCACGGCGAGGATCGGTAAGAGCGCATCGTCGATGGTGCCGATGAGCGTCGTGTCGTCCGCCACCATCACGGCGCCGGCGGCGAAGAGCGCGCCCTGCGCCTTCTTGCGGGGCGCGCCGCGCTGGGCCAGGCGCTCGTAGCGGGACAGGGCCTCCGTGGCCCGCTGGATGCGCCGGTCGAGCTCCTGCCGGCTCGGCTCGGGGACCTGGAGGGCGGCGAGCTTGCCGAGCGCGCTCCGGGCGGCGGCGATCTGTTGGCGGATCATCGCCAGGTCGTCGGCGGTGGGCTCCTGCGGACTGCCGGCGGGGGGCGAGGCATGGGCGGCGAGCGGCGCGAGCGCGAGCACGAGCCCCAGCAGGACGGCGCTGGGCATGAGCAGGGCGCAGAGCATTCGTTGGCGCATCATCTCCTCTATCTAATGAAGAGACGAATCCCACTCGACGAGGCGCCACGCATCAGAACGGCCGCTTGCGCGACCGCAGGCGGCGCTCCAGACGGGCGATACCGGCCAGGGTATCGGCCCACATCTTGTCGCCCGTGCGGGCGTATTCCTCCTCCACCTCCCGCTTGAGCGGCAGGAGATAGCGCAGCCCCTCGCGCTTCCACATGCGCTTGGCGAAGTAGGCGCACATGGCGCTGATCGAGAGTTCCTTATAGAAAAGGCTCTCCCAGCCGAGCGCTTCTAAATGACGCAGGAGCGGCTCGAAGGCGCTGGCCGGGCGCCTGGCCTCGGCGGCCTCCAGGAGCAGCCATCGGGCCACGGTCCGCGGCATGCTGATCGCCGGCTCGGTGAGCCCCCGCGCCTCGGCCTGGGGGACGTACTTGGCCAGCCACGCCTCGCAGGCCCGCTTCTGCTGGTTGAAGGACCTCTTGCCCAGGCGCAGGGTGATCGCGACAAAGGCATAATGGGCCTCGTGGTTGAGTTCTTCGTCCGTCTGGGTCATGGCGCGCTCCTCTGCGGTTCGCCGCCTGGAGGTGCTGTGCCGATCCAATCCCACCACTGGCAAGGCATCTTGGGACCCAGGGCATCGGGCCAGAAGCCCTGGCGCTTGCAACGCTCGAGGCACGCTCCGCAAAGGGTCTGGCCCCAGCCGCCGCTATGGGGCGTCCCGAGGTAGGTGTCCTGGCACCGCTCGTAGTGTTTCTGGCAGTTGGAACGCGCCGGCATCACGCGCGGACGGGCCGCCTCCCTCTTCACCCGCTCCGCCGCCTGCCCCACCGCCGTCATCGCCGCCGTCACCTCCTGCCACGCCTGGCCGAGCTCCGGCGCCGTCGGCGGCCCGTGCGTGAGGATGAGCGTGGCCAGCGCCCCCACCGCGAGGATCGGCAAGACCGCATCGTCGATGGTGCCGATGAGCGTCGTGTCGTCCGCCACGATGACGGCGCCGGCGGCGAAGAGCGCACCCTGCGCCCTCTTGCGAGGTGCGCCGCGCTGGGCCAGGCGCTCGTAGCGGGACAGGGCCTCCGTGGCCCGCTGGATGCGCCGGTCGAGCTCCTGCCGGCTCGGCTCGGGGACCTGCAGGGCGGTGAGCTTGCCGAGCGCGCTCCGCGCGGCGGCGATCTGCTGGCGGATCATCGCCAGGTCGTCGGCGGTGGGCTCCTGCGCGCTGCCGGCAGGTGGCGGGGAGGCGTGGACGGCGAGCGGGGCGAGCACGAGCAGGAACCCCAGCAGGACGACGCGTGGCATGAATAGGGCGAAGGGCGGTTGGCGCAGCGGCATCGCCGGAGACATATCAGAGTCACTCTCGTCCGGCTCCGCGTAGAGGCGCGGCGCTGCGCGGGGTCCCTCACGCAGGGCCCCGTCGCGCTCCGGGTCCTCGGCTCACGCGGAGGTCAAGGGTCCGTCGCTGCGGTCGATGCCTGCGGAGTCGCGCTGCGGGGCCCTGCGAGAGGGACCCCGCTGTCTCTGGACGCTGCATCGACGCTCGTCGCAGGTGTCGCAGGCGCCGCAGCCATGATGGGGACGGGCGCAGACGCGGGTGACGTCGCCGGCGCTGCCACCGCTGCGGGGGACGTCGCCGGCGCTGCCGCCGCTGCGGGGGCGGCCGGCGCTGCAGGGGCCGTCGATGCCGCGGGCGCCGCCGACGGTGATGGGGCGGGGGCTGTCTTCGGAGACGCCGGCTTCTGCGGCGAGCGGCGGCTGAAGAAGCGGCGGGTGGCGATGGGGATGGGGCGCGGGATGGTGGGATCCAATTGATGGGCGTGCCGGAAGGCGCGCACGATCTGGCCGAGGAGCATGAGGTTGATGCCTTCGAGAAGGTCGAGCTCGCCCTGGGTGACGGGGGTCGGACGGAGGCGCGCGGCGGTGGCCGCGGCGAGGAGCTGCTGGCCGGCCTGGTCGAGCTCGCTGGCGTAGCCTTCGTCGAGGTTGGCGAGGGCGAGGCGGGTGGCGAGGGCCGCGTCGCCCAGGCCGAGCCAGCGGCGCAGGAGCTTGGCCAGGTTGGCGAGGCCGAGGGCGAGGGCGTCGGGGGGGTCGGCGCGGCCGACGCTGCTCGTGAGCTCTTCCCGCAAGACCGGATCCTGGCCGGCGGCGTCGAGGAGGGCGCTCGCGGCCTGGTCGCGCAGGCCGAGGCCGGTGTCCCGCGCGGCCTTGAGGGTGGCGTCGAGGACGGCGCGGGTGGTGCCGTCGGCGGCTCTCTTGGTCCGCTGGCGATCCATCATCTGTTCGAGCCGGTAGGCCTGATCGACGGCGACGGCGAGGAGGGGCAGGGAGAAGCCGCGCACGCGCCGCCGCTTCTCGGGGGTGGCCCGCTGCCAGTAGTCGTGGATGAGGCCGTAGAGCCGCGTGGCGTCGGTGACGATGCGCCGCGTGCTGATGGTGGCGCCGAGGGCGACGAGGTTGGCGGTGGGGGCGCCGGCGAGGACCTGGGTCAGGAGGGTGGGATCGGCCGGGCCGACGCGCTCAGCCAGGATGCCGAGGGCGTAGGGGGGCTCCGCGGTGGGGGTGGGCTCGTCCGCCAGGCGCAGGGCGGGGACGGCGGGGGCGGCGGGGGGCTCGCGGCGGGGGGGCTTGCTCATGACGCTGGATTCGCTCGGGTGGGTGGGTCGGTTTCGCCACCCTGCGCGCCTTTTTTCTAAATGGCTGTATTTGGGCGTGAAAAATTCGCGCCCGGGGTTGGGTGGGATGGGGCTGGAGCAGGTTGTCATCAGGCGGGGAAGGGCTGTCATCTACCGGGATGGGACTGTCATCGGCTGGGGAGAGGCTGTCTCTTGAAGGGGAGGTGATGTCTCGCGTGATGCACCCTGTGTCTCCCCAAAGGTGTGGGGTGTCTCCTGAAAACCAGGGTGTGTCTTGCCGATAACGGGGGCTGTCTCCTGAAAAGGGCAGTGGGTCCTCTGAAAATGAGGGGCTGTCGCCGGGATGAGGTAGGCTGTCACCGGTTTCACATGAAGGGTGTCATCGGGTCACCGGGCTGGGCCGAGGTCGCCGCCGACCTGGATGCGCTCCTGGCCGAGCAGGCGGCGGCGCACGCGGGGGCGACCTCCCGGTTCGAGGAGGTGTTCGCGGCGGCGGCGCGGTTCGCCGAGCCGCTCGCGCAGGCGATCGAGGTCCGCCGTGATGTGCCGGTGACGATCGATGACTCGGGTCGGCCGGTGACGTTCGCGGGGTACGGGGGCGAGCTCGGGGACGCGCCCTGGGACCTCGTGCGCGTCCTCCTCGGCGACCGCGCGGAGGCGGAGGCGCGGGCCCGGGCGCACCTCGCGGCGGGCGGCGACGTGTTCGGTGCGTTCGAGGGGCGCTGGCGCGGGGCCTGGTATGCGCAATCCCCGACGGGTGCGCCGTACCCGGCGACGCTCTATGACCACGACTGGGGGCCCACGGGGCCGGCGGGCGACCTCCTGGTGCAGCGGGTGGTGATGGGGCCCTGGGCGGGGGCGCCGGCCGGGGTGCCGGCGGCGGTGCACACGCCGGCGGGGGTGCCGGCGGCGGTGCACACGCCGGCGCAGGGGATCTATTCGACGGCGCCGGAGGCGGCGATCAACGCGGTCGCGCCGGCGACGGGGCGGATCACGGGCGGGGTGGGGGTGGACGCGGGGCGGACGCGGCGGCCGCACGCGGGGTTCTTCGTCGATGAGCGCACGCTCCTCTGGGTGGCGCGCGAGGGGGCGCCGGAGGGGCTCGGGGACGCGACGGCGGCCTGCTATAGCTGCTTCTTCGAGCACCGGACGGGGGACGGGCGCTATGTGATCATGGGGATCCAGTTCGCGTGGGGCGATGGCGGGGGCGCAGAGGGGGGGCTCGACGTGCGGTTGCTCATGGGCGGCGTCTACGAGCGGCCGCGCTCGTCCTGACGTGGGCGTCGGCACCGGCGCCTCGCTGGCGGGGGCTCGGTTCGTGTGATGATGGGGCCATGGTGACCGGCCGGGGAAAGGACGAGCGCGGCGCGGACGAGGATCCTTCCGGGCCGGTGCCGCCGGTGCCGCCGGCGGCGGCGGGCCCGGAGGACGAGGCGGAGGGGCTCGTCACCCATCTCGGACACGATCGACACTTCCTCTCCCGGCTCGAGCGCGTCGCCTTGCGCGAGACCGATCTCGCGCTGCGCCTCTATCACGAGCCCGCGCTCGTGCGCGCGCTCCTCGCCGACTCCTCGCTGCCGCGGGACGCGGAGCGCGTGGCCTTCGCCATCGCCCCGGCGAGGACCCGCCGCACGTGCTGGTCACGCGGGAGGGGCGCTTCATCACCTGCCTCGGCCCGGGGATGCGCACGGGCGGATGGTCGGTGCTGCCCTGGGAACGGCTGCTCCTGCACGTGGAGCGCACGGATCGGGACGCGGCTCGGATCGAGCGGGCCCTCGAGACCTTGAACGCGCAGGGGGCGCGGCCCCTCATCCTCAAGCTCACGAACTTCGGGCCCCGGCTCCCGCGCGAGCAGTTCCAGGAGCTGGTGGCGGTCGAGCCGCTCCTTCACCACACGCTCCTCGCCGAGCTCATCGAGACGGCCACGGCCGTCGGCAGGGCCACGCCCGGGATCGCCCGCATCAAGCGGCCGCGCGCCGCGGCGTCGCGGCGGCGCCACTACGGGAACTCGATGCACCTCCTCGGTCACCTCCTCCTGCTCGGGTCGCAATGAGCCCTGCTCGTGCGGGGGTGGGAAGAAGTACAAGCGCTGCTGCGGCTAGCGGGTGAGCTCGGGTCCCGGTGGGGGTCCAGCGCCGGTGGAGCTCGAGAGCGCGGGCATGGTCCGTGACGTGGGGGAGGTCCTGCGGGGGTCCGGGGGTGAGACACGGCGCTGCGGCTCGCTCGGGCGATGAGATGACGTAAGCTGTGGGTCATGGAACCCACGGCCTCGCCCATCGTGCTCTTCGACGGGGTGTGCAACCTCTGCAACGCCGCGGTGAACTTCATCCTCGACCACGAGCGGTCGGGCGCGCTGCGCTTCGCGTCGCTGCAGTCGGACGCGGCGCGCGCGTTGCTCGCGGAGCACGGCGCCCCGGTCGAGCAGCTCCGGCAGGGGGACCCGGACACCATGATGCTGCTCGAAGGGGGGCGCGTCTTCGACCGGTCGGCGGCGGCGCTGCGCGTCGCGCGTCATCTGCGCTGGCCGTGGCGGGCGCTCGGGGTCTTCCTGCTCGTGCCGCGGCCGCTGCGGGATCTGGTGTATCGGTGGGTGGCGAGGAACCGCTATCGCTGGTTCGGTAAGAGTGACGCGTGCCGGATGCCGAGCCCGGCGCTGCGGGCGCGCTTCCTCGGGTGATGCGAGGCGGGTCGCTCACGGGGACGCTCACGCTCACGGGGACGCTCACGCTCACGGGGACGCTCTCACGGGGCTAGTGGGAGGGGGCGCCCTGTCGAGGTGCGGTGGGCAGGTCGGTCTGTTCGAGGACGGCGCGGTGGTGGAGGAGGAAGCGCCGGCGGGCGGCCGGGTCCTGGAACCGGGCGGCCTGGGCGCGCAGGCGCTCGTGGACCCGCGCCAGGGCCAGGGCGGCGCCTTCGGGGTCGCCGGTGGCGGCGAGCGCGCGGGCGAGGAGGTGGTCGCCGCTCCAGAGGAGGTAGCCGGGGACGGAGGCCTGGCCGAGCAGGGTCTCGGCCTTGCGCGCGGTGGCGAGGGCCTCGTGCGGGCGGCCGGTGCGGAGCTGCACTTCGCCGAGGAGGAGCCAGGCCCTCACCTGGGAGCCGGGGATCATGGCGAGCTCGAGGGCCTGCTGGGCCTCGCGCTCGGCCTCGTCGAGCTGGCCGGCGTGGAGGAGGGCTTCGGCGAGCTGGGCGTGCGCGCCGCCCGAGCCCCAGCGGTTGCTCGGGGAGATGTCCGCGGCCAGGGCCGCGCGCAGCTCGGCGCACCCGGCGGCGACGTCGCCCCGGGCGGCGAGCGCCCAGCCGAGGTTCCTGCGGGTCGCGCCCTTGATGAAGTGCAGGCCGAGCCGCTCGGCGGTGGCGAGGGCCTGCCGGGCGACGCGCTCGCACGCGCGGGCGTCCTGCAGGCCGTAGAGGACGTAGGAGGTCACCCACTGCGCGAGGGCCTGGGAGCGGAGGTCCTCGACGCGCTCGAAGGCGGCGCAGGCGGCGGCGAGGTGGCGGAGGGCGGTGGGGGCGTCGTCGTCGATCATGTGGGCGCGGATGGCGCGCGCGAAGTCGAGCCACGCGGCGGCGGGATCGCCGGGGGCGAGGAGGTGGGCGCGGCGCTCGAGGCGGGCGACGAAGCGCTGGAGCGGGTCGGCGAGGCCGAGGGCCCAGAGGACGAGGAGGGACCAGGCGGTCATCTCGCCTTCGTCGGTGGTGATGGGGCCCTCGGGCTCGAAGCGCGCCATCTCGAGGATCATGACGGGCACGACGCCGTGGAGGAGCTCGGAGGCGATGGCGACGCTGGCGGCCTGGTACCAGCGGTGGCTGCCGCGCGGGAGGAGCTCGAGGGCCTGGTGGCAGGCGGCCTCGGCCTGGACGACGTCGGCGAAGGCCATGTGGGAGCGGCCGGAGACGAGGTGGAGGGCGCCGAGGGTCTCGCCGCTGGCGCCCGAGCGCACGCCGCGCTCGGCGCGCTCGATGGCGGCCCGGAAGTCGTTGGCGGCGAGGGCCTGCTGGGCGGCCTGGAGGTGCCAGGGGGCGGCGCGCGCGGGCTGGCCGCCGAGCTCGAAGTGCTGCGCGACGAGGAGGGCGTCGCGCTCGCGGGTGCGCTCGAGCCACTCGGCGGCGAGGAGGTGGCCGAGGGTGCGGTCCTCGGGGGTGAGGGTGGCGTAGGCGCCCTCGCGGAGGAGGGAGTGGCGGAAGGTGCAGACGCGGGCGCTCCCCTGGAGGTCGCAGGCGAGGAGCTCGCGCTCGACGAGGTCGGCGAGGCGCAGCTCGACCTCGGCGCTGTGCTCCTCGCTGCCGAGGAGGGCGGCGAGGCCCTGGCCGGTGAAGCGCTCGCCGAAGATGCTGGCGGCGCGGAGCAGGCGCCGCTCTTCGCTGCCGAGGGTGTCGAGGCGGGCCTGGGTCATGGCGAGGAGGGTCTCGGGGAGGGCGCCGGAGCGGCCCTCGGCGACGGCGCGGATGAGCTCTTCGAGGGCGTAGGCGTGGCCGGCGGCGCGCTCGACGAGGGTGTCGATGGTGGCGCGGTCGGCGCCCTGGCCGAGGGCCTGTCGGACGAGGCTCTCGCTGGCCTTGCGGGTGAGGGGGCCGAGGCGGATCTCCTGCACGGCGCGGGCGCTGAAGAGGCCGGGGAAGAGGTCGTGCACCTCGGGGCGGCCGATGCCGAGGACGTAGAGGGGGCGATCGGCGAGGGCGGAGAGGGCGGCGTCCACGAGCTTGATGGAGGGGAGGTCGCCCCAGTGGAGGTCTTCGAGGACGAGGACGACGGGACGGGCGGCGGTCTCGGCGCGCAGCCAGGCGAGGAGGGCGCGGCGCTGCTGCTCGCCGAGGAGGGTGGGGTCGCGCCGGGCGGTGGTGAGGAGGGCGCCGGGCGCGGGCGGGGGGGCGCCGGCGAGGTCGCCGAGGAACTCGGCGGCGCGCTCGAGGTCGGCGGGGGCGAGGCGGCGGGCGAGGTGGCGGGCGAGGTGCTCGTGGCGGTCGGCCTCGGGGACGTCGTCGAGGCCGGCGGCCTGGCGCAGGAGCTGGCGGAGGAGGATGAGGGGGGAGCCGCTGTGCATGGGATCGCCGCGCGCGAGGAGCACGAGCGGGCGGGTCTCGGTCGGGGGCGCCCCGGCGGGTGCGCCTTCTGCGGGCGCGAGGGATTGCAGCTGCCGGAGGAGCTCGTGGCGCAGGCGTGACTTGCCGGTGCCGGCGGGGGCGGTGAGGAGGACGGCGCGGGCCACGGGCTCGGTGACGCACTCTTCGTAGAGGCCGGCGAGCATGCGGAGCTCGCGGTCGCGGCCGACGCACTGGGTGTGTCGGCCGAGGAGGGTGCGCGCGCGGTCGCTCTTGCGCTCGCCGCGCAGCCGGGTGCCGGCGGGATCCTCTTCGACCTCGAAGCCGCCGCCGAGGAGGCCGGCGGCGATGGCGTCGAGCCGGATGGACCCGGGGCCGGGCGGGCGCGGGGCGGAGAGGCCGAGGAGGGCGAGCGCCCGATCGAGGACCTCGCCGAGGGGGAGGCGGCTGTCGGGCTGGGTGTGGGGGCCGGTCATCACGGAGCGGCCGGTGGCGAGCGCCAGCTCGGCCTCGGGGTGGGCGCGGCCGAGGGCGAGGGCGCAGCGGGCGGCGCGGGCGACCTGGTCGGTGGCGACGCCGTGGCCGAGGAGGAGCGCGACGAAGATGCCTTCGCCGAGGGGCTCGATGCGGGCGCCGAGGGCGAGGGCGAGGGACTGGAGCTGTCGGCCGAGGAGGAGGTCGGGGGTGGCGGCGGGCGGCAGGGTGTCGTCGTCGCCGGGGGTGGAGACCCGCTCGGTGTCGGTGAGGGGCGAGGTCTCGGGGCGCTCGTCCTCCCAGGTGACGTCGGCCTGGAGCAGGGTCGAGGCGGCGGTGGCCAGGATGGCGGGATCGAGGGTCCGGCCGGGGTCGAGGCGGATGGCGATGACGCTCATGTAGCGCTGCTCGCGGACGGTGAGGGCGGGGCGGCGGGGGCGCTCGGCGGTGGCGCCGGCCTGGGCGGGGAGGGCGGTGAGGAGGGAGCCGCAGGAGGCGGTGAGCTCCTCCAGGACGGCGGTGCCGTCGGCGGGGCGCTGGGCGGGCTCCTTGGCGAGCATGGCGGTGACGAGCGCGGCGAAGGGCGCGGGCGCCTCGGGGCACAGGAGGGTGAGGGGCGGGGCCTCGTCGCGGAGGACCTGATCGACGCGGTCGTGGGCGAAGGGCGGGCGGCCGGTGAGGCACTCGTAGAGGACGCAGCCGAGGCCGAAGACGTCGACGGGGGGGCCGATGGCGCCGGCGCCGCGGGCCTGCTCGGGGGCCATGTAGCCGGGGGTGCCGAGGATGGCGCCCTGCCCGGTGAGGCGCTCGGTCTGGTGCTCGGGGGGGCCGATGCAGGCGAGGCCGAAGTCGACGATCTTGAGGGCGCCCACGTCGCCGCCGACGAGCATGAGGTTGGCGGGCTTGACGTCGCGGTGGACGATGCCGCGCCGGTGCGCGGCGCCGAGGGCGGAGGCGGCCTGGGCGGCGAGGTGGAGGCATTCGTGCGCGTGGAGGGGCTGGCGGCGCAGGCGGGTGCGCAGGGTGTCGCCCTCGATCCACTCCATGGCCAGGTAGAGGTCGCCGGCGAGGGTGACGCCGTGGGCGAGGTAGCGGACGATGGCGGGGTGCCGGAGCTCGCAGAGGGCGCGCATCTCCCGCAGGAAGCGTTCGTCGCGGCCGGGGCGGCCGAGCTGGCCGGGGCGGAGGACCTTGATGGCGACCGGTGCGTCGTCGCGCTCGCGGTCGCGGGCGCGGTAGACGGCGCCCATGCCGCCCCGCCCCGCGAGTCGCTCGAGCTCGAATCGACCCGCGATGAGTTCACCGGGCCTCATGTGCTGCATATAGCGTGGATCTCCCGTCGATGCCGCTCGGCGGAGAGGGTGTGAGCGGGGCGGAGCCGGTGTCTCGGACTAGCCGATCGGGCCCGAGGTCTTGAGGCCGAGGCGGGCGAGGAACCGATCGATCACGCGATCGTTGATGTACATGGGGTTGACGCGCTGGACGGCGCGGGCGAGCCGGTCGGCGGCCGTGAGGTCGAGGCCCCGGGCCTCGACCAGCAGGGCCAACATCTCGAGGCCCCACAGGACGGGGATGCCCTCGGAGAGGCAGGCGCGGCGCAGGCGGCCGTCGTTGGTGACGCAGCGGGCGCCGTGCGCGCGGGCGACGAGGAGGCACAGGTGATCGTGGAACGAGAGGCCGGCGCGCCGCTCGACGGCGGCCTCGATGAGGGCGAGCGGGGGCTCGACCGGGACGATGCCGAGCTCGGCCCACTCGCCCGCGCCGAGCTGATCGATCTCCTCTTCGAGGATGGGGAGCGGGACGCGCACCTCGCCGAGGTGCAGCGACACGAGCCGGAAGACGCTCCGCTCGGTCTGGCAGAAGTCGATGAGGACGTTGGCATCGAGGACGAGCGCTGTGCTCGCCCCAGACTCCGGCGGCGCGAGGGTCATGGGTCGGTCGGGTCCGTCTGGGCGGGTCTATGGGGTCCCGGGGCGGGCGATCAGGCCACCCACGAGGCGACGCGCGAGCGCATGGTCTTGAGATCGACCTCCAGGATCTCGGCGGCGCGGCCCAGGGAGATGGCTTCCTTTTCGAGGGCGGTGCGCACGAGGAGGCTCAGGCGGTCCTCGACGAACTCGGCGTGGTCGAGGCGCACGGGCTCGCCGGCGGCGCGCGGCTCGACCATGGCCGCCTGGAACAGCTCGGGCGGGAGCCGCTCGGGCTCGTCGGCGACGAGGAGGGGCTGTCCATGGGCGCGCTGGTAGTCGGTCTCGAAGCGCTGCCAGATCTCCTTGCCGTAGGCCTCCTGCTCGGAGAGCCGGTAGAGGACGGTCTTGTAGCTCACCCGGAAGATGCGCTTGACCTTGAACACCCGCTCGATGAGGGGCAGGCCGCGCGCCTCGTTCCACTCCCGCCAGAAGAGGTCGTCGGGCATGAGGAAGTGGCTGGCGAACTGGTCGGCCTCGGCCTCTTCGGCCGAATCCTCTTCGGTCTGGGAGACGTCGTAGGCGCCGAGGTGCAGGAGCAGGTGGCCGAGCTCGTGGGCGGCGGTGAAGATCCAGCGCTCGACCGAGATGCGCTCCCACACGTTGACGACGATGGCCGGGCCGCCCTCCTCGCGCGCCACCGACAGGCCGAAGAAGGCGTCGGACAGGAGGCGCAGGGGGTGCACTTTGATGCCGCCGCGCTCCTCGAGCAGGCCGCAGATGTCGCGGATGCTGTCGTCCTTGCGCAGCCCGAGGGCCTGGCGGGCCTGCTCGGCCGCGGCCAGGGCCCGCACGCGACCAGGCGGGCGCTCGCCGAGGGTGCGGCGGAGCGGATCGAAGGCCCAGGCGATGCGATCCCCCACGAGCTGCTCGAGCTCGTTGTAGTTGTCGAGCCAGCGCGCGGCGTCGATGAGGATCTGCTCGCGGCTGGTCATCCGTTTGTGAGCGCGGAAGCGGACCGCCTTGAGCACGCGCACCGGGGCCATGAGCTCCTTGAGCGATACACCGAGCACCTGGGCGATGCGGAGCAGTGTCTGGACCCGCGGCTTCGAGGACCCCGCTTCGATGGCGCCGTAGGCGACGCGGCTCAGCTGGGCGCGCTCCGCCAACTCAGCCTGCGAGAGCTTCCGGGCATCGCGAAGGCGCCGGAGGTTGTGGACCAGCTCCGGCGCATCCCCGGGGCCGGCCGTCGGATCCATGTCACTGGGCATGAAGAGAACTTAGCATGAAAGCAGAAGATGTCTACTTGATAGGTTGAGGGGTCAGGGGGAAACCCGCAGTGGGTCGCCGCTGGCTGCGCCACGGTGGGCGGAGAACAGGGGCGCGTGTTCCGGATCTCGCGGGCCGCCCGCCTGTCTTCTTCGTGGGTCGGCCGCCGGTGGCTTGACGAAGCCGTGGGCGGGTGGGATTTCTACCCCCCGAGCTGACGAGACTTCATTTCACGAGGAGACAGACAGACATGATGCGTTTCGGCGATCTACTGCTCTCGATGCCCCATCCGGCCCTCCTGGCCGGGTGGCTGGCGGGCCTCGGGCGGCTGCCCGCGTTCGGGCAGCTGCCGCGACGTCGTTTGATCCAGTTGCTCCTGTCGGGCCGGCAGATGGAGGTGGCCCAGGGCGCGGACCTGTGCCGCGAAGGGCACGCGGCCGAGAGCTGCTTCCTGGTGCTGGCGGGGCGGCTGCAGGTCTCGCGCGACGGCACGCCGATCCTGACCCTCGGGCCAGGGGAGCCGCTGGCGGTGGAGGCCGTGCTCGCCGGGGAGCCCTACCCGGCGACGGTGACGGCGATCGAGCCGGCGGTGGTGCTCGGCTTTGCGCGGAGCGCGCTCCTGGAGCTGCTGCACGATGAGCCGCTGCCGCGGGGCGGCGGCGGTGGAAGGCGGCCCCTGCACCCCACGGTGATGCAGCTGCGCAGCCCCATCGGCCGGATGCCGCTCGCGGCGCTCGACGATCTGCTGGCGCAGACGATGGTAGCCGACTTCGGCGAGCGCGTGCTGCTCCTCATGCCGCCGGACCGCGGCGCGCCGGGGGTGTCTCGAGACCCGTCGCCCGGTGGGCCGGTGCAGGGGCCGGACGGCGTCTACCGCGTGACCGGCACACCCGAGCATGCGGCCGAGCGCTTCCCCGAGTTCCATCACATCATTCTCGATGGCTGGTGGCATCAGCCCTCGCCGCCCGCGGTGGACGAGCTCGTGTACATCACCCGCAACATCCCCGCGCCCTTGCCGCCGCTCTCCTCCGGGCATGCCCCGACGATGTATCTGCCCACGGTGCTGCGCGCTCCGGGTCAGGGGCGGGCCCGGGGTCCGCAGGGCGCGCTCGTGGCCGATGTGCTCGACCACGGGAAGCTGGATCCGCGCCACGCCACCGCCTGGCTCACGCTCGACGAGGAGCAGATCCGGGACCGCTGGCAGCCGGGTACGCCGCTGTCGTCCTTCGACCCGGCGACGCGCGCGACGCTGTCCCGCTGGGCGCGGGCGGCGACGGGGCGGCGGGTGGGGATGGCGCTCGGTGGCGGCGGGGCCTGGGGGTTCTATCACGTGGTGGTGCTGCGCCGGTTGATGGCGGCGGGGGTGCCGGTGGACGTGGTGTCGAGCGCCAGCATCGGCTCGGTGGTGGGGGCCTTCTTCGCGGCGCGCGGGCTCGCGGGGCTCGACCAGCTGCTCGAGGTGGCGACGCGGTGGATGTTCAACCTGGACTGGGTGGCGGCGGCGGCGCTGGTGTCCACGGCGCCCATCGATTGGCTGATCGAGCGGGAGCTCGGGGTGTTGCGGCTCGAGGATCTCGACGTGCGCTTCCATCCGGTGGCGAGCAACCTCCACACGGGGGAGAGCGCGGTGCTGATGCGTGGCGAGCTCGGCATGGCGGTGCGCGCGAGCGCCTCGGCGCCGGGGGTGTGGGCGCCGACGCTGGTGGGCCAGGCGCGCTACGTGGACGGCTGCGTGACGGACAACGTGCCGGCGCCGGTGCTGTCGCACCTCGGCGCGGATCTGAGCTTCGCCTCGAACATCTATCCCTTCGGCACGCGCAACACGCATCAGATCCGGTGGCTGCCCGAGGGGGTGGCGCGCTTCTGGGAGGCGTTCAGCCCGATGGGGCGCATGGCCGACATGGCCTGCTCGGGCTCGCTCATGCTGCATCAGAGCGGTGACTGGCAGGCGCAGTGGGCCGACGTCTATTACGACGCCAGCCAGAAGGCGTACCCGCTCGCGCAGGCCATGGAGTTCCGGCAGGCCGAGCGGTTCATCGAGCTGGCGGAGCAGGACCAGGAGCTGGCCCGGCGCATCGACGAGTTCGTGGGCAAGTGGAAGAAGCTCGGGCGCGGCCGCGCGGAGCAGGCGGCGCGGGCGGAGCAGGCGGCTTGATCCCAGTCCGCATCCTGGGCACGGCGAGCGTGCTCTCGGGCCGGCCGCGCACGACGACGGAGCTGGCGGAGTCGCTCGTGCCCCGGCGCAACCCCGCGGCCATGGAGCGCAAGACGGGCATCCGCACGCGCTACTGGGTGGACGAGGGGACGACGATGGCCGGGCTCGGCGCCGAGGCGCTCGGCCAGGCGCTGGCGGCGAGCGGGCTGGAGGCGCGGGCGCTGCGGCGGATCATCTTCGCCACGTCGACGGGCGGCGACTGCCTCATCCCGGCCACCGCCAACCGGGTGGCCGCCGCGCTCGGGCTCGCCGGCTCGTGCGATTGCCTGGACGTGAACAACGCGTGCATGGGGTTCCTCACCGCCTTCGACCTCGGGGCGCGCTCGGTGGCGACGGGGCTCGGGCCGGTGGGGGTGGTGGTGGTGGAGACGCCCTCGCGCTACGTCACGCCGGCGGACCACCGGCCGTATCTGGTGTTCGCGGACGCGGCGGCGGCGGCGGTGCTGGGCACGGGGCGGCCGGGCGAGGGGGTCTTGGCGGCGCGGCTCTGGAACAATGGGTCACTGCCGCCCGACACGGTGCTCGCCCACCCGGGGCTCACGGGGCAGCGCGAGTTCGTGACGTTCGTCCAGCCGGCGGACGACATCGTGCGCATCGCGCTCGATGCGCTGTGCGCCGGGGCCAAGGCGACGCTCGAGGAGGCCGGGCTGCGCCTCGATGAGGTCGAGTGGGTGCTGCCGCACCAGCCGAGCGGCGCGATGCTGGCGTACATCGTCTCGGCGCTCGGGCTCGATCCGGCGCGCATCGTGCGCGTGGTCGAGGAGATCGGCAGCGTGGGGTCGGCCTCGGTGCCGGTGAGTCTGGATCGCCTGCTCCGCACGCGGCCCGTGCGGCCGGGCGACCGTATCTTGATGGTGGGCGTGGGCGCGGGTGTGGCCCACGGCGCCATCCTCTATCGAGTGGGGACATGACCACGCTGGCCGATCCTTTTCTCCAGAACCTGCCGAACCTCCCACGCGGGGCGTGGCTCACGGCGTTCCGGGCGCTCCGCCGCTATCACCGCTACGAGGTGATCGGCATGGAGCACCTCGAGCGGCCCGGGGCCGCGCTCCTCGTGAGCTATCACGGCCGGCCGCTGGCCCTCGACAACTGCATGCTGACGGTGAGCCTGTACGAGCGGCTGGGGTACTTGCCGCACGGGGTGATCCACGGCTACTTCGGCGAGAACCCGATGCTGCGCTGGCTCATCGATGGGCTCGGCTTCGTCACCGGCGACGGGGAGGGGATCGCGCAGGCGGTGGCGCGGGGGGAGCACATCCTGGTGCAGCCCGGGGGGACACGCGAGGGCTGCCGGAGCGTGCGCCATCGGTATGAGGTGGACTGGGGTGAGCGCACGGGGTATCTGCGCCTGGCGATCAAGTATCGCCTGCCCATCGTGCCGGTGGCCGGCGCGGGGGTGGATGATGGGTATATCGGGCTCAACGATGGCTATGCCTGGGGGCGGCGGCTCGGGCTGCCGCACCGGCTGCCGCTGTGGCTCGGCGTGGGGGTCGGCGGGCTGTGGCCGCTGGCGCTACCGCTGCCGGTGAAGGTGACGCAGATCATCGGCGAGCCCATCGACTTGCACCTGCGCGAGCGGATCGATCTCGGGGAGGGGCAGGGGTCGGGGGATCGGGAGGCGCTGCTCGCGGTGCACCGGGTGGTGACGCGCGCGGTGCAGGCGCTGCTCGATCAGGGCCAGCGGCTCGAGCGGAGGGGCGCGTGAGCGCGGGCATGGGGGCGGGTCAGGGGCAGGGCTGGGCGGTGATCCTCGGGGCGTCGTCGGGGACCGGGGCGGCGATCGCGCGCGCGGTGGCCGCGGCGCCGGGGCTCGACGTGTTCGGCGTCCACCGGGGGCGCTACCCGGAGTCGGCGGCGGAGGTGGAGCGCGACGTGGCGGCGCTCGGGCGGCGGGCGATCCTGCGCATGGGCGATGCCGGTACGGCGGAGGGCGCGGAGGCGGGGGCCGCGGCGCTCCTCGAAGCGGCGGGGCCGCGCAGCGTGCGGCTGTTCGTGCACTCCATCGCCAGCGCCTCGGTGGGGCGCTTCCTGTCGGGGGAGAAGGATCAGTTCCACCCGCGGCAGGTCCAGAAGACGTTCGATACCATGGCCCACTCGTTCGTGTACTGGACGCAGGCGCTGGTGGGGCGGGACCTCCTCGCCCCGCAGGCGCGACTCGTGGGCCTGACCAACCCCCTGACGGAGACGCTGCTCCGCAACACCGGGCTCATCAGCGCGGCCAAGGCGGCGCTCGAGATGTACGTCCGCCAGCTGGCGCTCGAACTCGGGCCGCGCGGGCACCGGGTCAATTTGTTGAAATTCGGCACGGTGATGACGCCGGCGCTCGTGCACGTCTATTCGGAGGAGGCGCGGGCGCGGCTCGAGGCGGCGCATCGGCGCATGATCCCGGCCGGGCGCATGGGGACGGTCGAGGAGGTAGGGCGCCTGGTGGCGCGCCTGCTCGATGACGACCTCGAGTGGTTCAATGGGGCGACGATCGACTTCACCGGAGGGATGACGCTGCGGCTCCTGGATCTGGTGCTCAACGAGGGGTGAGGGTTCGGAGCGACGCGGGCGACCCCGAGCTGCGGAGTCTTGATTCACACCCCTTGCGAGCGGTAGGCGCTACCGCCGAGGGCGCCGCACCGTCTTTGCGCCCAGGCGGCTCAGCTCAGTCTTTCACGCACTTGAGGTACCCGTCCGGCGCCACCGTGATCTGCAGCTTGTTCGGGATCATCTCGTCGATGACGAAGCGGTCGGTCGTCTTGAGGTACTCCCACACCGCCGTCTTTGGATTGTTGCCCCTGCCCCACGGACGGTCGGGGAAGCTGTCGGCCGGCATGTCCTCGATGATGGTGTCGAACACGACGAGATAGCTGCCACGCGTCACGAGCGGCGCATAGGCGCGCATCTCCGCCAGCACGTGCTCGTGCGTGTGGTTCGAGTCCAGCACCACGAGCACCCGCTGCCGCCCGCGCGCCAGCTCCCGCACCTCGGCCACCAGCTTGGGATCGAGCGACGAGCCCTGCAGGAGGCGGATGCGCCGGAACATCGGGTGCTCCTCGATGGCCTTGCGATTGTGCGCGCGGATGTCGATGTCCACGCCCACCACGAAGCCCTCGCCGCCGAGGAGCTCGAGCAGCGAGGCATAGAAGATGAGCGATCCGCCGTGGGCGATGCCGGTCTCGATGATGATGTCGGGCTTGACCGACCACACGAGCTCCTGCATGGCCACCATGTCCTGCGGGAACTGGATGATCGGCCGCCCCATCCAGCGGAAGTTGTAGGTGTACTTGTGGCGGGCGGTGGTGTTGATCCAGTCGAGCGTCTTCCGGCGCACTTCCTCGTCGGCCGCCATGCGGGCCACGTACTCGGCGCACTCTTCATCGAAACTCTTGGGCGTCTGACTCATCGGCGTTCCCTCATTCTGCATGGCGCTGTGCGTGGCACTCTGCGCGGCCCCCGGCGTGCCCTCCTGCGGCGTGCCCTTCGTGGCCGTGGCCCAGGCAAAGCGCCGGCCAAAGCTCTCCCGGTCGAGGCGCATCACCACCAGCTCGCGCTCGGGGGTCGCCCCGGGCGGCGCCGGCTTCCACGCCACCCCTTCGGGGCTCTCCTCCTTGACCAGCGGCTCGTTGCGCTCGCGCACGAACCCGACCTCGTCATGGATGGCGGTGGCCAGGACATTGTTGGCAAAGGCGCGCAGCATCACCGCCTCGGCCCCGAGCCGCTCGAAGGCAAAGGCCAGCAGCGCCACCTCGGCGTAGTACACCAGGCGGCGGTCGCCGCCACGCTCGCCGCGGACGAGGTTGTCGAGCTCGGCGTGCCCCTCGCGCACCCCGGTCAGGCCATAATGCCCGAGCCGCGCGCCGTTCTCGTCGCACATGAAGAACAGCACGCGCCCCGCGTCGCCGAGGATGCCGCGCTCGAGCCAGAGCGCCGTGCGCTCCTCGTTGGTGGAGAACTGGGTGAAGAAGAACCGCCTGTGGGCCTCACGCCAGCGCGCCAGCAGCGCCGCCACCCCCGGCTCCCGCGCCACTGCCCGCGTGATCGGCACGAGCGCCCCGATGCGCCGCCCGTCCTCGGTGCGGATGGGGATCTCCCCGCCCTCGAACACCTCTCCCGGCGCCGTCTTCACCCGCTCGAGCACGAGGCGCGGATCGATCGTCATCGGTCACTCCTTGGCCCTGTGGCCGGCGTCTCCCGGCGGCCCCGGTCACCGTCTCTCAACAGGACAGCCCCCCATCGACGATCAGGGTCTGGCCGGTCATGAAACGCGAGCGCTCGCTGGCCAGGAACTCGATCACGTCCACCACCTCGGTCACCTCGCCGAGCCGCTTGAGCGGCGTGCGCTTGCGGATCGCCTCCAGGTGGCCCGCCTCGAGCCCGGCCGTCATCTCGGTGCGCAGATACCCCGGCGCCACGCAGTTGACGCGAATCCCCTGCGGCCCCACCTCGCGCGCCAGCGTGTTCGTGAAACCCACCAGCGCCGCCTTGGTCGCCGCGTACACCGACAGCCCGCGGAACGCCGTGAACGCCGCCAGCGAGGCCACGTTGATGATGTTCCCCGACCCCTGCCGCAGCATCCGCCGCACCGCGTGCCGCGCGAGGAGTAGCGCGCCCGTGAGGTTGACGTTCACCCCCTCGACCAGCACCTGCGGCGCCATCCCCGCAAGCAGCCCCTCCGTCCCGATCGCAGCGTTGTTGACCAGCACATCCAGCCGGCCAAACCGCTCCACCACCGCCCGCACCACTTGCCCCGTCGCCTCACCATCGGTGACATCGACCTCGGCGAAGTGCAGCCGATCGCCGTGCTGCGCGAGCGCCGCCTTCACCTCGTCGGACGATCGGCGAGCAAAGGCCGCCACCGCCACCCCTTCGGCAGGGGCATGCCCGAGGAACCGCTCCACCACCGCCCAGCCGAGCCCCCGGCTCGCACCCGAGACCAGCACCACCTGCCGCGGCTTCATGACTGCCGGCTCCGCTTGTCGTTCACGATGCCCACATCCTTCATGAGGAGCTTCCGCGGCAGTTCGTGCGCCGCCAGACGCTCGCGACAGGCCGCCAGGATGGCCGTGCGCAGCGCCTGCGGGTCCACCCCCGCGGCCGCCTGGATCTCCGCCGCCACCATGTTGCCCGTCACCGGGTTCGGCTGCGCGAACACGCGCACCAGCACCACCCCCGGCACCGATTCGATCACCGCCTCGATCCGCTCGGGCAGCGCCTTGGCCCCGCCCACGTTGATGGCGCTCGCCGAGCGGCCGAGGAAATACACCCGATCCTCCTCTACCCGCACCAGATCCCCCGTCCCCTGCCAGGGCGCGTCGGCCCCCTGGTCGCGCCGCCGCGCGCGCAGCTCCTCCTCGCGCACCTCCAGCTCGAAGCGCGGCGGCAGCGCGGCGTGCCCGAGCCAGGGCCGGGGAAACCCCGCCCGCCCGTCCGACACCGAGAACACCGGCCCGAGCTCCGTCGACGCATAGATGTGCGTGAGCCGCGCCTGCGGCAGAAGGCGCGCGAGCTGATCGAGCGTCGGCTGCGTCGACGCCTCGCCCCCGAGCGTGACCTGCCGCACCGCCGCCCCCGCCTGCCCCACCCCATCGCGCTCGAGCAGCGCCGCCACCTGCCGCCACAGCGTCGGCGTGCCCGTGGCGCAGCCGACCGCGCCCGAGCGCAGACACGCCGCCACGTCGTCGGGCCGGCGCCGCCCGAGCAGGACCAGCGGCGCATCGTGGGCCAGGGCTGCCATCAGCACCTGCAGCCCCGCGAACTGCGTCGCCGGATAGAACCCGCCCCAGCCCAGCCCGGCCAGGCGCCGCGACACGTTGGCCTGCCCGAGCAGCTCACCATACGTGTACTGCCGGAGCTTGGGCGCCCCGGTCGTGCCCGAGGTGTAGATGAAGAGTCGCCCCTCGCCCGCGTCCCGGCCCCCCATCCCCGCCCCACCATCCCCCGGCGCCACCGACGCAAGACCCGGCACCTCCGCCCCCGCGTCCGCCAGCAGCAGCCCGAAGCCTGCCTCCTCGCGCAACCGTGGCCCGAGCTCCGCGAGCCGCGCCGGCTGTACCAGGCACACGTCCGCGCCGGCCAGCGCCAGCACGATCTGCCGCCGCACCATCTCGCCGTCGTCGCCCAGGCTCACCACCACGCGCCGCCCGGCCAGGTGCGCCAGCCGCCCCGCCTCGTCGAGCAGCCCCGTGGCCGTCACGAGCCGCGCGCGGGCCTCGCCCCCCACCTCCATCCGCTCGAGCCGGAAATTCCGGTTCGCCTCGAGCGCCTCGCGCAGCGTCCGGCGCAACATCACCCCTGGCCCCTCTTGCGTGCTTGGCGCACTTGGAGCCCCTGGGCGCCCCTGCCCGCTCACGCACCCTTCTCGAAGAACTGGCGCAGGTCCCCCAGCGTGCGCGGCAGGATCCCCGCCGTGAACGGGTCCCGGCCAAAGCGCTCCTCGAGCGCCGTCGAGAGCTGCGCCATGTCGTTCGAGTCGAACGCGAGCGGCGCATCGATCAGCACCTGCGCGTCCGACCACGCCGTCAGCGCCGGACTCCCCTTGAACTCGAGCACCTCGTTGATGACTTCGGTGAGCTTCTGCAAATCCAGCGGGCCGTTGGGCGATCTGGTCATCGTGTCCCCTGTATCCGACGAGCCGCGGGCAGCGCCGGCCGTCGTGGCGGCGATTCTGTCCCAGAGCCCGCCGCACCTCAAGCCCTCTCGTCGCCGGCCACCCGGCGCGGCTCACCCCGCCTTGCTAAAGAAATCGCGATACCAGGCGATCGTGCGCCCGAGCCCCTCGTCGAGCGAGTACAGCGGCCGCCAGCCGAGCCGCTCCCGCGCCCGCCGCGCGCTCAGATACTGATGCCGGATCTCCCCGCTCGCCTTGTTCTGGATCTCCACATCCCGCGGCGCGTCCATCAGCGCCAGGACCCGCTCCACCAGCGCCACCACCGTCAGCGGCGCCTCGTTCGAGAAGTTGAACGCCTCCCCCGCCAGCTTCTCGTCCGCCGCCAGCTTCTCCGCGAGCAGCGTGTACGCCGCCGCCGCCTCCTCCACATAGACGTAATCGCGCGTGAACTGCCCGTCCGACCGGATCACCGGCCGTTGCTCGCGCAGCACCGAGCGGATCGTCCCCGGCACGATGCGGTTCCAGTTCAGGTCCCCGCCGCCGTAGAAGTTCCCACAGCGCGTGATCGCCACCCGCTGCCCATACGTCTTCGCATACGACTGCGCGATCAGATCCGCGCACGACTTGCTCACGTCATACGGGTGCCGGCCCTGGAGGGGCGCCTCCTCGTCATACGGCAGCTTCTCGTGATCCCCATACGCCTTGTCCGACGACGCCATCACGATCTGCCGCACCGTCGGCGTGCGCCGGCACGCCTCGAGCAGCCGCCACGTCCCCGCGACGTTCGTCTCGAACGTCGAGACCGGGTTGCGGTTGGCGATGCCCACGATCGTCTGGGCCGCCAGGTGCAGCACCGTGTCGATCTCGAACTCGCCGAGCGCCCGCTCGCACAGCTCCTGATCGCACACGTCCCCGCGCACCACCGTCACCCGCTCGATGAGCCGACTCGACACCAGCTCGCAGTCCGGCACCCAGTCGCGCACCAGACACACCACGTCCGCGCCCAGCTCCACCAAGCGGCGCACCACCCAGCCGCCCACGAAACCGCTCGCCCCCGTCACCAGCGTCGGCCGGTCGAGCCAGAATCCGGCCGCGGGCCGGGTCATCTCCGTATCCTTTGCCATCTCGTAGAGCCCTCGCGCCTCTCAGCGCCGCGTCAGGACGTCCGGCCCCGTCTCGGTGATCGCCACCGTGTGCTCGAAGTGCGCCGACAGCTTCCCATCCGTCGTCGCGATGGTCCAGCCGTCCGAGAGCACCTCCACCTCGTCCGCCCCCATGTTGAGCATCGGCTCGATCGCCAGCACCAGCCCCGGCCGCAGGCGCAGCCCACGGCCCGCCACCCCGAAATTCGACACGTGCGGCTCCTCGTGCATCCGCTGCCCGATCCCGTGCCCGCCCAGTCGCCGCACCACCGAGTAGCCGCGCTTCTCCGCGTACTCCTGCACCGCCCAGCCCACGTCCTGCAAGCGATTCCCCGGCTGACACTGCGCGATCGCCTGCTCGAGCGACTCCCGCGTCGCCTCGATGAGCCGCTGCGCCTCCGCGCTCACCTGCCCCACCGGCACCGTGCGCGCCGCATCCGCGCAGTACCCGTCCTTGTAGCAGGCGAAGTCCACCCCGATGATGTCCCCCTCGCGCAGCACCTTCGTCTTGCGCGGGATCCCGTGCACCACCTCCTCGTTCACCGACGTGCACAGCACCGCCGGATACGGCGGCGCCCCACCCGGCCCATACCCCAGGAACGCCGACGTCGCCCCCTCCCTCTGCAAGATCCGCTGCGCGATGTCGTTGAGCGCCTGGGTCGTCGTCCCCGGCACGCACGCCGCCTCCACCGCGTCGAGGACCTGGATCACGATACGACCCGCGGCTCGCATCTTGGCGATCTCCGCCATGCTCTTGAGCTGGATGGCCACGCCGGCATCCTACAACATCACGGCACCGGATCCCGCCTCCCGCAGCGGGAGCCGGCGCCGTCCGACACATTCTGTCGCTAGAGGAGATGCCGCCTACGGCACGTAGCGGTAGTACTCGATCCCCAGATCCTGGAAATCGCTCTCGTGGCGCGACCCGACGCGGTCGATCACGAACTCCCCCGACGGCCGATACAAAAGCCCCGGCGCCTCCTTGCCGTCGTGCAGCGCCTCGTACTGCTTCTGGTTCAGATCGATCGCCTTCTCCAGCGCCCGCCGGAACCCGATCTTCTCCGCCGCCGCCTTCCAGCGCGGCATCACCTGGATCGGGATCGCCTCCGCCGCGTCGCCGCTGCCATACCCCACGAACACGAAGCGCTTGCCCCCGAGATCCAGCTCCCGCTCCGCCCCCTCCTCGAGCCCCGCCGCCACCCACGCCGGCAGCGACGCCGTGTACAGATTCCCGAGGTCCATCATCCGCTCCGAGCCGAGCGACATCTTGCGCGTCACCACCTCCTCGAACTTCGGCGTGCTGCGGAAGAAACGCACCGCCTTCATACTCTCCGGATAGACCTCCCCGTCGAACGTCTTGTTCAGGATCGCGTCGAACAGGCGCGGCTGACTGCGCATCTCCGTCAGCACCTTGTCGTAGTCCGCCCCCGACTGCTCGCACAGCTGCCGCAGCTCCCCGAGATGCGCCTCACTCTTCGACAGCCCCCACGCATAGAGCGCCGCCATCGCCGTCACCGGCATCTGATGATAGGGCCGATGCAGGAACGCCCCATCGATCTGATGGAAGAACGCCCGCGGCGTCACCCGCAGCCGCGTCAGCATGTCGTCCACCGCGCGCAGCGTCTCGTCGATGTAACACACCAGCGAATAGCGCCCGCTGAACATCGGGTAATCGTGCAGCTTCCCCGAGTTCTGGTCCGCCGGCGCCGACGCATAGCGCCGGAACGGCTTGCGGAAATCCGGCCCCCGGTAATCCGACGCGCTCCCCGCCTGCGTCAGGTTCAGCGCGAACAGGGCCGGATCCTCCTCCACCAGCATCGCCACCGTCCCCGCCCCCTGCGTCTGCTCCCCCGTGCTCCCGCGCTCGTACTCCGCGATGTCGCCGCAGACCACGATCGCCTGCCGCCCCGCCCCATCGCTCGCCAGATACCGGACCGCGCTCTTCAGTCCATACACCCCGCCGAGACACGCGTGCTTGAACTCCGGCACCTCGCAGTTGCGCGACAGCGGCGGCCGCCCGAGCTCGAGCAGCGCGCGGTCCACCATCCCCTTCACGATCACCGCCCCCGCCGAGTTATCCGTACTCGACTCCGTCCCGAGCGCCAGCATCCCCACCCGCGCCGGGTCGATGTCGTAATCGAGCACCAGCTGCAAGACCGCATTCGCGGCCATCGTATAGATGCTCTCGTGCTGCCCCGGGATGCGGAAGCTCCGTCCTACCACTGAACGGATCTTGCTCCAGGCATTGTTCGTCCAGCCGGACCAGTCCTCCAGGCGAACCCGGAACGGCGGCACATAGAGCTTCATCCCACTGATTCCAAATGCTGATTTCATGCTCGCCATCATACCGCGAGAGCCAGCCAGCGGATCGCCGTTTTATCGATCCACGACAAACCGTGGAAGCGCCGCTCCACCCCCGGCAGCGCCACCCGACCGCACACGAGCAGGCCCGCGCCCCCCCGGCTGATCTTCTGGGACACCCGACGCACGGCCATGGGTCCGGCCTGGAGACGCTTCTCCATGACACCGAGGTCACGCTGGAGGAGATAGACCGTCATGAGGAGGACCGAGCCACCGAACAAGGCCCAGACCCTCACTGCCAGGAGCGTGATCCCAACTGCCAGGAGCGCGATCACAACGGCCCTCCCCGCGATCACAACGGCCTTCCCTGCGATCACAACGGCCCTCTCCGCGATCACAACTGCCCTCCCCGCGACCACAACTGCCTCCCCCGCGATCACAACGGCCCTCCCCGCGATCACAACTGCGCGCATCTGGGGACGGTATTAGCAAACCCAAGTTCCTCGCCCCCCGTCCACACGAGACACTGGCGTTGTTCAATACCGTCACCAGATGGGGCGGCGGCTCCTCACCGATTGAAGACCCTCCCGCATCGCCTGCGCGCAGCTAAAATAGGCGCCAGACTTGGAGCCGTACATGAAAAGCCCCGTACCGGTGGAATCTGCCTCTGCATTCATCGACCAGAAGATCCAGGAGCTGGGGGACTGGCGCGGGAAGACGCTCGCGAAGGTACGCGCAATCATCCACGAGGCAGACCCTGCGATCGTCGAAGAGTGGAAGTGGAGGGGGACTCCCACCTGGTCCCACGGCGGCATCGTCTGCACGGGCGAGACGTACAAGAACGTCGTCAAGATGACGTTCGCCAAGGGGGCTTCGTTGCAGGACCCTGCGGGCCTATTCAACTCCAGCCTCGACGGCAACGTCAGACGCGCGATCGACCTCCACGAAGGCGACGAGATCGACGAGGCGGCCTTGAAGGATCTCATCCGCGCTGCAGTGGCGCTCAATCTCGAGGGCAAGAGCCAGCCGAAGCCCCGGCGAGCGAACGGCAAGCGCGCCGACTAGCTTCGGTGCCGGTAGGAGCAAACCCGAGTTCCTCGCCCCCCGCCTCGATACAAGAACCTGGGTTGTTTCATACCGTCACCGGATCCGGCGACGCCGGGTCCGGCTGCGGCTCCTGGTTCTTGCCGATGGGGATCTCGATCGTGAAGATGCAGCCCTTCCCCGGCAGGTTGACGACGCGCGGGCTGCCGCCATGAGCGCTCGCCACCTGCTTCACGATCGCCAGACCGAGCCCAAAACCCCTGCGCGACCGGTCGGCCCCCACGAACGGGTCGAAGAGACGATCGACATTCCCCGGGGGCAACCCACCGCACTCGTCCTCCACATCGATCGCCAGTTCCCCCGGGTTGCGGCGGATCCTCACATGGATCGTCCCATCGCTCCGCGTGAACTTGATCGCATTGCCGAGCAGGTTCGTGATGGCCGAGCGAAGCAGCTTGGGATCGACCGGCGCCCTGCCGCCCTCCAGCCCCTCGACCTCGATGGAGACGTTCTTGAAACGGGCCTCCTCCACGAGGTCGTCGACCACCTCCTGCACGAGGGCGCCGACGTCGGTCTCCGCGACCTGGAGCCCCGCCCCGGCGCGCAGGTGAACTTCGACGAGCGTGTTGTCGATGAGCTCGAGGGAGCGTCTCAGCCCACGCTCCACGCGCTCGAGTCGGGGGAGCACCCGCGCGTCGCACACCCTCCGGAGCGTATCCAGGGAGAGCATCGTCGATGACAAGGCGTTCCGGAGATCGTGCGTGAGGAAGCCGAGGTGCTCGGCCATCTTGCGCTCGAGCTGCTCGTCCCGCTGCCGCACATACTCGGCCGCCGCCGCGGCGATCCCCACATCGATGCAGTGCGCGAAGATCCGTAGCTCCTCGACGGAGATGCTCGCCGCCTCTTCGGCGACGACCGAGAAGACCGCCTGACGCAGGTGATCGTATTCACGGACGAGGTCGAGCACCGAGAAGCCCAGGTGAAGGCGCTGGGCCCCGTGCTCCACGGCCGTCTGCGTCTCCTCCTGAAGGCAAAGCGCCTGCTGCGGGTCCGTGCGAGCGCGCGCGAGCGCGGCCGCAATCTCATCCAGAAACCGCTGCAAGCTATCGAGCCGCTCTCTGTGGCGCAGCTGATCGAGCCCACTCCCCGAGCTAACCGCCTGTTCCCACCGCGCGACAATCGCGTCTCTACGGCGGATGAGCACATCATGAAGTGACACCGCGGTCATATCGCCAGACCAGAATGCAAGACCCGGACAGTCGCAACCGCCCTTCTGCTGGGTCCCTCCCACGGCTGCCCCTCTCGTCCTCTCGCCACCCTCCCCTTTCTTGCTCTACAAAAGGACCGTCTGTTAAAGTGTCTGCGCATGGCAAGGAATGTGAAAAGTCAGAAACGTTCATCCA
This sequence comes from Polyangia bacterium, assembly GCA_036263495.1. Taxonomy (GTDB): domain Bacteria; phylum Myxococcota_A; class Polyangia; order Palsa-1104; family SHYY01; genus DATAGU01. The sequence continues at coordinate 29,182 of DATAGU010000017.1, forward strand.
ATTCCCCCCGCTCCAAAGCCACACCGCCCCGACGCCCCCAGAAGGCTCCTCCGGCCGGCGCCAAGAAACCCGCCCCGAAGGCCGGCGCCAAGAAACCCGCCCCGAAGGCCGGCAAGAAGGCCGCCGCCCCGCGCAAGGCCGCCGTCGCCACCGGCGAAGGCTCCTCGCCGCCCGTCGACCCGGCGATCATCGAGCGCATCCGCGCCCGCTGGCCCGCGCCCACCGACGTGCAGCGCACCGCCTACCGCAGCCAGTTCAGCGACGACTACTGCCAGGACCTGGGCACCAAGACCAGGGCCGAGCTCGTGCGGCGCGAGGCCCTCGGCTGGATCGTGTCCCTCGACACCGCGCTGCGCTCCCCGAGCGGCAACACCATCCGCTACACCGGCGCCCGCCTGCGCTGGCTCATGGAGCAGGTCGACGCCCTCGACACCGAGATCCAGGCCCAGCGGGCCGAGCAGGGCACGACCAAGACCATCAAACAGACCGCCGCCCAGGCCGAACAGACCGCCCGCGCGGTCCTCGACGATCTGGAGGACGTGCTGCGCGACGTGGCGGGCGAGCGGCCAGCGGACAAACGCGAATACGACAACGCCCTCACCGCGCTGCAGGCGCCCGAGGACGTGGTGGAGCGGCTGACGTCCCTGGCCAAGCTCGGCGCCCGCTGGCTCGCCCTCACGGACCCGGTGTTCAAGGCGCTCGTCGAGGAGCACAAGCTCACCCACGAGCTGGTCGAGCGCGCCGGGCAGATGGCCCTGGCCCTCGGGGAGGCGCGCACCGGCGCGCGCGGCACGCGGCTCGAGCCCCGCGACGCGCCGACCGTCAATCGCGCCGAGGGTCGGGTCCTGGCCGAGATGAAGGTGGCCCTGCGCGCCGTCGAGAGCGCGCGCCGCACGGACAAGACCATCCGGGCGCTCGTCCCCGGGCGCGGCACCCGCGCCGCGATCGTCGGCCGCGCCAAGCCCGTGCGCACGCCCCCCGAGAAGACGCCCCCCGAGAAGAAACCCGCGAACGCGAAGAAGGCGAAGGCGGCGGCGGCGGACCAGGCCGCACAAGACCAGGCCGCACAAGACAAGGCCGCACAAGACAAGGCCGCACAAGACAAGGCCGTACAAGACAAGGCCTCTGCAGAGACGCCCGCAGCCAAGAAGGCGAAGTAGTCGCGCCTCGGGCGCCCACGCTCACGCTCACGCTCACGCCCACGCCCACGCCCACCGTCGCGCCAGCGCCCGGCCTCGCCGGAGTGTTATGGTGTACCTCCATCACCCGCCGGCGTAGGCGGGACCAAGGCATACCGTGACCCTCTTCCACCTCGCCCTCGCCCTTGGCGTCGTCCTCCTCCTCAGCCTCGTCGCCGCCTCGCGCTCCGTCGAACGCTTCGTCGGTTGGCGTTACCTCTTTCGCCGCCGCAGCAGCCGCCCCGTCCTCCTCATCACCATCGCCCTCGGCGTCCTCGGCCTCCTCTTCCCCGCCGCCTTCCTCTTCGGCCACTTCGCCGCCGGCGGCTTCCTCCAGGCCGGCCTCGCCGCCCTCTCCGCCCTCACCCTCATGCTGTTCACCACCTTCCTCTTCCTCAACTTCTTCTCCGTCTTCACCACCATCTCCATCACCGGCGTCTTCTGCGGCGTGGCCACCCTCGTCGTCGTCCTCTCCGTCACGAGCGGCTTCCAGGGCGCCTTCCGCTCCAAGGTCCTCGGCGTCAACGCCCACATCCTCGTCATGAAGTACGGCATCGACTTCTCCGAGTACCGCGACGTCATGAAGAAGGCCCAGTCCCTCCCCGCCGTCGAGGCCGCCGCGCCCTTCGTGTTCCACGAGATGATGGTCGCCCGCGGCCCCGCCATCTCCGGCGTCATCGTCAAGGGCATCCTCCCCGGCGAGTCCGAGCGCGTCCTCAACATCGGCCAGATGCTCGAAGGCAGCATCCAGGCCCTCGCCGAGGACCGGCCGGCCAAGGACGGCAGCCTGCCCCTCCCCGGCATCCTCCTCGGCAAGGAGCTCGCCAAGAAGCTCAAGGCGCACGTCGGCGACTCCGTGCGCATCATCGCCCCCCTCGCCGAGCTCGACCCGTCGCTCTGGACCGCCGAGGATCGCACCCCCAAGACCCGCGACTTCCGCGTCGCCGGCGTCTTCTACTCCGGCTTCGACGAGTACGACCGGCGCCTCGTCCTCCTCCACCTCAAGGAAGGGCAGCGCTTCATCGAGGGCCGCGACGTCGTGACCGGCGTCGAGCTCAAGACCCGCGACGTCGAGCACTCCGACCGCGTGGCCGCGCGGCTCGACGCCGTCCTCAACCCCGACGACGGCCACGGCGGCCCCTACCGGGTCATCGACTGGCGCGAGCTCAACCACAACCTCTTCACCGCGCTCCAGCTGCAGAAGATCGTGCTCGTCATCGTCCTCACCCTCATCGTGCTCGTGGCCGCCTTCGGCATCGTCGCCACGCTCACCATGCTGGTCATCGACAAGACTCGCGAGATCGCCGTCTTGAAATCCCTCGGCATGCGCCAGGGCGGCGTGGCGCGCGTGTTCCAGGCCGCCGGCCTCACCATCGGCGCGCTCGGCACCCTGGCCGGCATCGCCATCGGCCTGTGCATCTGCGGCCTGGTCTCGCGCTTCCAGTACCGCCTCGACCCGCGCGTCTACCTCATCGATCGCCTGCCCGTCACCGTGCACCTGACGGAGATCCTCCTCACCGCCCTCATCACCCTGTTCATCTGCCTCCTCGCCACCATCTACCCCGCCCTGCGCGCCGCCCGGCTCAAGCCCGTCGAAGGCCTGAGCTACGAGTAGCGGCTCGCCGAGCGGTAGAGTCCACGGATGACCTCACCCGAGCAGACCCGGAGCCCGGATCCAGGGCGCGCTCCCGATCCCCTCCTCGTGCCCGTGATCCTGTGGCTGGTGGGCCTCGGCAGCGTGGCCAACGCGCTCTGGATGCTGGCCGCCCCGCGCGCGTGGTACCACCACCTCCCCGCCGAGGTCCCCGACTTCGGTCCCTACAACGAGCACTTCATCCGCGACATCGGCTGCGCCTTCCTCACCGTGGGCGCGAGCCTCGCCTGGGCCGCCTCGCGTCCCGCGCTGCGGCGGCCCCTCATCGCCGTCGGCGCGCTGTTCTTCGGCCTGCACGCCCTCTTGCACATCTACGACTCGGCGCGCGCGTTCGTGCCGCCCGTGCACTGGCTCCTCGATCTACCGAGCGTGTACCTGCCGCCCGCGCTCCTCCTCATCGCCGATCGGCTCGTGGCCCGCCGGCGGCGCGCCGCGGTCCCCGAAGCCGGCCCGTGAGTCCTCGCGCCGATAGATCACCGCCCCCTCCACCACCGCCTCGCGCCGGTAGTGCGCCGCGAGGTACGCCGCGAGCGCCGGGTAGCGCGACAGCGGGTAGCGGCTCCACCCATGAAAGTCGGCCGGCGCGGTGTCCACCACCACCTCCGCGCGGTGGCGCTCGAGCTCCTCGATGAGCGTCGCGAACCCCCCCGGCACCTCGAGCCGCGCCTCCAGCTCGGGCGGGAGCCGCCGCGACAGCCCGAGCGCCGCGTACCCCGTGAGGTAGTGACAGCCCACGAACCGGCTCGCCGGGATGCGATCCGCCCCCACGTAGATGAGCGGGTAATACCCCCACACGAAGATCCGATCCTGCGGGCGGGTGTGCCCCGCCAGCCACTGCGAGAGCGCGGCCGGTGGCTCGCTCGACGACCCATCGCCGAAGAGGCGCTGGGTCGCGTCGAAGTGGAGCGCTCCGACGAGACACAGCACCCCCGGCGCCGCCGCCCCGGCCAGCAGCCACCGGACGCGCCCCGCCTGCGCCTCGAGGAGCCGGGCCGCCCCGAGCCCCGCCAAGGCCGCCAGCGGCGTCACCGCCTGGGGGAAGTAGTGATCGTAGAAGCGCCCTCCCAGCCCCACCATCCCGAGCGCGAACCCGCCCCACGCCAGCAGCAACAACGCGCCCCGCTCCTGCCGCTCCCGCCGCTCCCCGAGCAGCGCGCGCACCTCCGCCGCCGCGCACACCCACAGCACCGAGCACAGCCCCGCCCAGGGCACGAAGCTCGCCGCGAACCGCACGAGGAACCGCGAGGTCGCAAACCCCGTCGGGATATAGTTCCCGAGCGTCCAGCGGAAGCTCCAGTACACGAGATCGTCCCACACCCCGAGGTGGACGAAGTAGAGCGCCGCCGCCCCCCACATCGCGGCGAAGCCCGCGCCGAGCGCCGCCGCGAGCCTGAGGCCCGGCAGAAGCACGCGGCGCCCCAGCCATAACGGCCGGCCCACCGCCAGCACCGCCAGCGCCGCCGCCGGCAGCGAGACGGCCGTCGGCTTGATGAGCGTCGCCGCCCCGCACAGCACCCCGGCCGCGAGCGCGCGCCCCCACGCGCCCCACCCCTCCCGCGCGAGCGCCTCGACCAGCAACCACCCCGCCCCCGCGAGCGGCAGCGCGTAGAGCAGCTCACACTGCGACGCCAGCACCTTGGGCTGCTGGACCGTCGTGAACACGAGATAGAAGAACGCCGCCCACCAGCCCGCCCGCGCGGGCCCCACCCGACGCGCCATCCCCGCGACCAGCAGCGCCGTCAGGAGCACCCACCCGATGGTGAGCGCGTGCACCGCGCGCAACTGATAGCGCCCGACCAGCGCGAACGCCGCGCGGTAGAGGTAGAAGATGCCCGGCGGCTTGCTCTCCACGCCCGCGACATACGGCGGCGCCCCGGTCTCCATCATCGTCGCCGCCGCCGCCGCGTAGAGGGCCTCGTCCTCGTTGAGGACGGTGATCCTCGTGCTCGGCCAGCGCAGCACCACGGCCACCAGCACCAGCGCCAGGAGCGCCATCACACGTCGTCTCAGCATCGCGTCTCCTAGAGTAGCCTCTAGAGCATCGGTCCACGAAGGAGAGCGAGAGAGGGCGACCATCGGTTTCCTTCTCGCCGGGGTGGAGGGGCCGCGTGGGCGGCGTCCCCGGGCGCGATGTTTGACACCCGTCGCCCGGACGACACAATGCCGCCCATGCGCCGCGCCGGTCGCCTCCGCGACCTCCCTGCCCGAAGCCTCCTCCTCCTCGGCTGGCTCGTGGTCATCCTCCTCGTCGACCCCCGCGGCGACTTCCCGCTCAACGACGACTGGGCCTACGCCTGGAGCGCCCGCCACCTCGCCACCACGGGCGAGCTCCGCATCCTCGACTGGGCGGCGCCGAGCCTGGTCAGCCACCTCGCCTGGGGCGCCGCGCTCGTCCGGCTCCTCGGCCCGAGCTACACTGTCCTGCGCCTCGGCACGCTCGCCTGGGCCTTCGTCGGCCTCCTCGCCCTCCACGCCCTGTGGCGGCGCACCACCGACGCCGACCCGGCCACCCCGCTCCTCGGCACGCTCGCCGTCGGCCTCTCCCCCTGGTGGGTGAACCTGTCCTTCACCTACATGACCGACGTCCCCTGGACCGTCTTCACCCTGTGCGCCATGCTCGCGCTCATCGCCGCCCCGCGCGGCCCGGCGGCCCGCCCCGGGCTCCTCCTCCTCGCCGGGACCCTGCTCGGGCTCGCGGCGCTGTGCCGGCAATTCGCCGTCATCCTGGCCCCCGCCTTCGTCCTCCTCATCGCCTTCGACGCCCGGCACGCCGCCCGGGCCGCAGGCTCGCGCTGGTGGCGTACTGCGGCATGGCGATCGCTCCTCTTCCTCGTTCCTCTCCTTCTCCTCTACGGCGCCTTCTCCTCCTGGTACGCCCACGTCCACGGCACGACCCAGGCCTACCGCGAAGCCTTGCAGCGCATGCGGCACATGCACCCCGCGCTGCCCTTCCTCCACGCGCTCGCCGTGTGGCACTACGTCGGCCTCTGGACCCTGCCGCTCGTCGCCGCCCTCGCCGGGGCCGGCCGGTTGCGGGGCCTGGTCAGCCGCCGGCAGGCGCTCCTCTCCGCCGTCCTCCTCGTCGGCTACGGCGTCTTCGCGTGGTGCGAGACCCACTTCGGCGCCGAGCCCGCCCTCGGCATCAACGCCCACCGCCCGCCGACCATGCCCTATCTCGGCAACGTCGTGTATCTCCTCGGCGCCGGCCCCCCGACCCTCAACGACACCTACTATCAGGCCGCCTACTTCCCGCACCACCCCGCCTGGTTCGGCTACGTCCTCAGCCTGCTCAGCACCGTGGGCGGCATCTACGCCGGTGGCCTGCTACGCCGCGCCGTCTCCCCCCTCGGCCGCCTCCTGTGGCCCTCGAAACCGGCCAACGCGGCCCCACCTCCAACCGAGACGGATATACCTCACCAACGCGACCGGCTGCGGCTCCTCTTCCTCGGCAGCGCCGCGCTCTACCTCGGCTGGAACCTCACCACCTCGCCCCATCTCTTCGACCGCTACCTCCTCCCGGTCATGCCCGCCGCCCTGTGGCTCGTCGCCGACGCGCTCCCCTGCTCTGCAGGCCGCTCGAAGGCCGCCTTCGGCCTCGTCCTCCTCATCGGCCTCTTCTCCGTCGGCGCCACGCACCAGTACCTGTCCTGGAACGCCGCGCGCGACCGCGCCGTGCGCGCCCTCGCCGCCCAGGGCATCGCCGACAGCGAGGTCGACGGCGGCTTCGAGGTCAACGGCCCGCGCCACTTCGCCACCTACTTCCGCCGCACCGGCCAGCTCCTCGCGCCGCGCCCCACCCCCTGGTGGGTCCCCGGCGCGCGCTATCACATCGTCTTCCGCCCCGAGTCCCGACCCGACTGCCGGCCCCTCGCGGGCCAGCCTCCATCCTCTTGGCCCTACTGGAGCTGGCCCGGCACCGGCCCCCGCGCCCTCTACGTCCTCGACTGCGGCGCGCCCCTCCGCGCCCGCAGCGCCCACAGCGCCGGCACGAGCACCACCGCCACCAGCACACAGGTCACCTCGCCGAGGATCGCCAGCCGCCCGAACGACGACAGGATCCGGCTGTCCGCCGTGAGCAGCGACCCGTAGCCGAAGATCGACGTCAGCGCCGCCAGCGTCACCGCCGGCCCCACCTCCTCCAG
>DATAGU010000018.1:0-30040 GCA_036263495.1 Polyangia bacterium
CCGGCACGAGCGAGCACGCGCGCAGCGCCGCGGCCGTGCGCGGGCCCACCGCCGCGATCAGCACGCCCGCCAGGCTGCGCGCATCGCGCCCCGCGTGTTCGAGCCGCGCCATCAGCGCGTCGACCGCGTTGGTGCTGGCCAGCGCCACCAACCGGTAGCGCGAGAGCGCCGCCACCGCGCGGTCGAGCGGCTCCCAGCTCTCGGGCGGCGCGATGGTGATGGCCGGGGCCAGCAGCACCTCCGCGCCCAGCGCCTCCAGATGCTGGGCCGTGGCCTCGGCCTGCTCGGGCGCGCGCGTGACCAGCACGCGCACCCCATGAAGCGGCCGGCGCTCGAACCAGCTGAGCTTGTCCCGCAGGCGCACCACCTCCCCCACGACGGTGAGCGCGGGCGGAGCGAGCCCGGCGGCCCGCACGCGCGCCGCGATGTCGCCCACCGTCCCCACCACCGTGCGCTGGCTCGGCCGCGTGCCATCGGCGATCACCGCGGCCGGGGTGTCCGCGGGCCGCCCCGCCGCGACGAGACGCCGCATCGCCTCATCGAGCCGCTCGAGGCCCATGTAGAGGATCAGCGTGGTCGTCCCCGGGCCGAGCGCCTCCCACGCGACCTGCCCCGCATCCTCGGCCCTGACCTGGCCCTTGTCCTTGGCATCGGCCTCGTGCGCCGTGGCCAGGGCCACGGCCCCGGCCGCGCCGCGGTGGGTCAGCGGGATGCCGGCGTAGGCCGGCACCGCCACCGCGGCCGTGACGCCCGGGACCACCTCGAACGGCACGCCCGCGGCCACGAGCGCCTCGGCCTCCTCGCCGCCGCGACCGAAGACGAACGGATCGCCGCCTTTGAGCCGCACCACCACCTGCCCCGCCTGCGCCCGCGCGATGAGCAGCTCGTTGATCTCCTCCTGATGAAGCCGGCTGCGCCGTGGCCCGCGCACGATCCGTTCGGCGTGCGGCGGCGCCAGCGCGAGCAGGCGCGGCAGCACCAGATAGTCGGCCACTACCACGTCGGCGCGGCCGAGGCAGGCGGCGCCGCGCACCGTGATCAGGCCAGGGTCGCCGGGACCGGCGCCGACGAGGTAGACCATGCCGGGCATGGCGCGGGATTGTAGCGTAGCTCCCGCCCGCGCTCCCGGATCGGCGTTCTGTCTCCTTCAGCTTCCTCGCGGTTCCGTAGCGGAGCGGCCGCGGCCCGCCCCGCCGAGGAAGTGCTCCTCGATCGCCGCCACGGTCGCGTCCTCGCACTCGAGCGGGAACAGGTGCCCCGCGCCCGGCAGCAGCACGAGGCGCGCGCCCGGGATGAGCTCCGCCAGGACGCGGCTGTTGTCCGCCGGCACGAGCGCGTCCGCCTCGCCGGTCAGGATGAGCGTCGGCACCTCGATCCGCGCGAGCCGCTCGATCGTGCTGTGCCGCACGATCGCCGCCATCTGCGCCACCATCGTCCGCACGCCACCGTGCTCGGCGCCTGCCAGCCAGCGCCCGAGCTCCCGCGGCCGGGCCTCATGAAACGCCGCCGACACCAGCACCCGGGGCAGGCGGCGCGCCGCCTGGCGAGGAAACAGGCTGGCCAGAAGCAGGTCCAGCACCACCCGCTGCGTCGGACGACGGCTCCGCCACCAGCTGCCAAACGTCGCCCCGAGCACGAGCGAGCGCACCATCTCCGGGTGCCGCAGCACGAGCTCCTGCGCGATCATCCCGCCCATCGAGACGCCGAAGACCAGGGCCCCGCCCGCCTCGCGGTCGTCTCCGCCATCGGGCTCACCCGCCCCCTTCACCACCGCCCGCGGCCGCACGCCCACCGCCCGCAGCACCGCCGCCGCGTCGTCGGCCAGCTCGCGCATGTGCAGGAGCTGGCGCCTGCGTCCATTCCCGTGGCGCGACCGCCCCGTGCCGCGGTTGTCGAACGAGATGACGTGGAAGCGCTCGGCCAAGCGCGCCGGCAGCCGGTCCCAGGCGCGCGAGGACAGGCCGAGCCCCATGATGAGGAGCAGGGGCGGCGCCTCGGTCGGCCCCGCGATCTCGTAATGGATGACGTGTCCGTCGCGTTCACAGGTCGGCATGGTTCACTCCGCGGCGGCGCCCGCGTCTGCGTCGCGCGCCAGCGCCGACAGCTCGGCCAGTGAGGAGGCCAGCGCCTCGCCGAGCCGCGGGAGATCGCGCGTCGCGTCCGCGTCCCCCATCAGCCCCACGCCCACCGTCCCGTCGTAGCTGAGGAGGCCGATCACCACCGTCTGGTTGGCCGCCAGGGGCACGGCCGGATAGCAGCCGAGCATGCGCCGCCCGAGCAGATAGAGCGGCGTCTGCGGCCCCGGCACGTTGGTCACGACCAGATTGAAGAAGCGCGTGTGGGCCTGCAGCCGCGCCGCCTGCGCCAGGAGCGTCGGCGGCGCGAAGTCGCCGAGCTTGCTGATGGCCAGCGCCCCGAGCGCCTGCTGGCTCTGCTTGAGGTCCTGCATGGCCGCCCGCACCCGCTCGAGTCGGCGGCGCGGGTCCGTCTCCGCCACGGGCAGCGGGCAGAACACGGCCGTCACCTGATTGCCGAACGTCCCACGTCCTTCGGGCGGGCGCACGCTCACCGGCACCATGGCCCGCAGGTCCGGACCGAGTTGCTCCCCCCGCTCCTCGAGCAGCGTGCGCAGGGCCCCGGCCACCACCGCCAGGATCACGTCGTTCACCGTGCCCCCGAGCACGCGGCGGATGCGGCGGATCTCGGCGAGGTCGAGCTGCACCGTCTCGAAGCGGCGGTGCGGCCCGATCGGCTGGTTGAGCGACGAGGCCGGCGCCTGCCCGAGCTGCGCCAGCCCGATGAGCGGCTTGATGCCCCCCGCCACCGAGAGGAGCAGGCGCTGCGCCTCGCTGCCTGTCTGCCCGGCGTCGCGCAGCACCTCCCAGGGGTGGATCACCTGCTCGCGGAGCGCATCGATCACGAGCTCGGACGGCGTGGGCGCGGGCCGCGGTCGCCAGGGCTCGGCCCGGGGCGGCCGGGCCTCGCGCGTCCCGTCGAGCAGCACGGTGGCGATGTCCACGCCCGAGATCCCGTCGACCATGCAGTGGTGGGTCTTCGAGACCAGGGCGAACCTGTCCCCGGCGAGCCCCTCGACGAACCACAGCTCCCAGAGCGGCTTGTCGCGATCGAGGCGCTGCGAGAACAGCCGCGCCGCCAGCCGCTTGAGCTGCACGTCGTCGCCCGGGGCGGGCAGCGCCGTGTGGCGCACGTGGTACTCGAGGTCGAGGTGCGCGTCGTCCACCCACACCGGACGGCCCGCGCGCAGGGGCACGGGCGCGAGCCGTTGCCGGTAGCGCGGCACCTGGGGCAGCCGCGCCCGCACGAGCTCCATCACTTCTTCGTAGCGCGGCGGCGATCCGTCGAACACCGCCAGCGCGCCCACGTGCATGTGGGCGGTTCGGTCCTCGAACTCGAGGAACGAGGCATCGAGGCTACTGAGACGCTCGGACCAGCTCATGCGCGGAAACTAACACACCGGCTCACGTCACCGGTGCCGACGCGGGGGCCCGCACGCACGATCTCCCCTCTGAGGGCCGCAGCGCCGCGGCCAGGCTGCCGGCCCCACCGACGCAGGCGCCGAAGAGCAGCGCGACCCGGTTGCCGATCACGGCGCCCGCCGCCCCCCGGGCCTGCGCCAGGCCCCAGTCGAAGAGCGTCGCCGCCACCGCCACCCCGAGCGTCATTCCGAGGTTGCGCATCACCCCGAGGGTCGCGGCCCCGACGCCGAGCCGCTCCTCGGGCAGGGAATTCAGCACCGCGGTCTCATTGGGGACCGCGAAGCAGCCGAGCCCGGCGCCGACGAGCCCCAGGCAGAAGGCCAGGTAGCCCGCCGAGGTCTCGGCGGTGGCCTGCGAGGCCATGAGCAGCGCCATCGTGACCGCCGCGAGCCCCCCCGCGCAGAGGAGGCGTGAGCCGATCTTGTCGTAGGCCCAGCCGGCGAGCGGCGCGGCGATGGAGAGCATGAGCGGCACCATGCCCACCAGGAGCCCGGCATGGACCAGCGAGCGCCCCTGCCCGATCACGAGGAAGAGCGGCATGGCGACCGTCATCGTGAACATCGCGGCGTACCCCGCGAGCGAGGTGCAGGCCCCGGACAGGAACATGGGCCGGCGAAACAGGTGCACGTCGAGGAGCGGCTGCCGGGTGCGGCCTTCGAGCAGGACCAGGACCGCCGTCACCGCCACTCCGGCACCGCCCGTGGCCAGCGTGGCCGCCGCGGTCCAGCCCCATCGATGCCCGCCCGTCCCGAAGACGAGGAGCAGGGTGAGCGCGACCGTGCTCACCAAAGCGCCCGCGAGGTCCAGCGAACCGCGCGCCCGGGGCCTCTCTCCCGAGCGGGGCAGCACCCGCCCCGCCACCAGCCAGCCGATGACCCCGATCGGCAGCACCGCCAGGAAGATGAGCCGCCAGGAGTACACGCTGACGAGCAGCCCACCAAGCGGCGGGCCGGTCACGAGGCCGAGCGCGATGGCGATGTTGCCGAGCCCGAGCGCCCGGCCCCGATGGTCCGCCGGAAAGACATCCGCCAGCACCGCGGAAGAGTTGGCCGTGGCGAGCGCGGCCCCGAGCCCTTGCAGCGTGCGCGCGCCGACCAGCGGCCACAGCCCGGATGCGGTCGCGCAGAGCGCCGAGCCCACCACGAACAGGCCAAGCCCCGCGTGCCAGACCCGCGCGCGCCCCCAGAGATCGCCGGCGCGCCCGGCCGGCAGCAGCCCCGCGGTCGAGACCAGCAGGAACGCGGTCATGATCCACTGGGAATCGAGCAGCGAGGCGTGCAGATCCCGGGTGAACGTCGGCAGCGCCATCTGCACCGCCGAGCCATCGAAGGTGACGAGGAAGGTCCCCACCGCCACCACGAGCAGAGCGCGCCCCGGTTTTTCCATATCCAATGAATGTCGGTTCCGCAGCGTGAGTTTCCAGGGCCAGGGCCAGGGCCGGGCCAGGGCCCAGACCGGGCCTGGCTTCGCCCAGGGCCAGGCCGCGCGCCGCTTGATACCGGCCCCCGCAGACGCATCTCCAGTCCCGCCATGGCCCATATCCTCGTCACCGGCGCCACCGGCTTCCTCGGTCGCTACCTCGTGGCCGAGCTCCTTGCCGCCGGCCACACGGTGCGCGCCCTGGTCCGACGTCCCGAGCGCGCCACGGCGCTCGCCCACGCCGGCGTCGAGCTCGCCCCCGGCGACATCACCGACGAGGACGCGCTCGGCCGGGCCATGACCGGCGTGGAGGGCGTCATCCACCTCGCCGCCATCTACGACTTCGGCATCGACCCCGCGGAGATGGAGCGCGTCAACGTGGGCGGGACCCGCGCCGTCCTCGCCGCCGCCGCCCGTCTCGGCCTCGGCCGCATCGTCTACTGCGGCTCCGACACCTCGCTCGGCGACACCGGCGGCCGGGTGGCCGACGAACGCCAGGTGCGCGCCGGCTGCGCCTACCGACCCGGCCGCTCCGCCTACGAGGCCACCAAGCACCGCGCCCACCGCCTCGTCGAGGAGCACATGGCCGCCGGCGCCCCGATCGTGAACGCGATCCTCTCGACCCTTTATGGCCCCGGCGACAAGAGCGCTATCGGCGACCTCATCACGCGCTTTGCCCGCGGCCGCCTGCCCTGGCTCCTCGACCCGGCCGCCGGCTACACCTTCACCCACGTCGCCGATGCGGCCGTGGCGCTGCGCCTGCTCTACGAGGAGGGCCTCCCCGGCACCTCCTATCTCGTGAGCGGCACCCCGGCCACCTTCGGCCAGCTCTTCGAGCACCTCGCGCGCCTCTCCGGCCTCCGGCCGCCTCGGCCTCTTCCCCCGCGCCTTCGCCGCTGGCTGCCGCGTCTCATCCCCCTCCTCGCACCCATCCTCGGGAAGACCCGGCCGGCCCTGCGCGAGCTCCTCGCCATGGCCCAGGGCGCGACGCTCTTCTACTCGGGCGACCGGCTGCGCCGCGAGCTCGGCTGGCGCCCCCGCTCGCTCGACGAGGGCCTCGCCGAGACCCTCGCCCATCTGGAAGCCGAGGAGCAAGCCGCCGCGCAGCGCAGCCTGCGCCGCAGCCGCCCGCTCCTCATCGGCCTCGCCCTCTTCGACCTGGCGCTCGGGGGCACGGCCGCCCTCCTGCCGAACTACTACATCGACCTCCTCCACCCCGCGTGGCTCACGCTGCACCCGCAGAGCCCCACCTACTGGCTCGCGCGCACGGGCATGCTGTGGCTGTTCTTCGCCGCCATCGAGGGGATCGCCGCGATCCGGCCGGCCCGCTGGCCGCTCCTCGTGCTCATCGTCGGGGTGCTGCGCCTCATGGACGTCCCCGCGGATCTCCTCTACTTCGCCCACGCCGACGACCTCGGCGCCTTCGGCCGCTTCGGGCTCCTCTTCGCCCCCGCCTTCAACCTGTGCGTGGGTCTGTACCTGTTGCTCGTTGGGCTCCGCGGCGTGCGATCCGGCTTGAGCACCACCACGTTGGCCTGCCTCAAGCGCCCCTCCACGCCCGCCGCCTCCCAGGCGTAACCGTTGCACCCCGCCGAGACGTCACCGTTCATCCCGGCTTCGTTCCGTCCCAACCCATGATGGGTCGCGGCTTTCGATCTGGTCTCACCCCTGCAGAGACCGGCTCACACGATGAGAAAGCCGCGCGTGATCGTGATCGGATCGGGGTTCGGTGGGTCGGTCTTCGCCGCCCGGCTGGCGGAGACGGGCCGCTACGAGGTCCACGTCTTCGAGCGCGGCCGGGAGTACGGACGCAACCAGTTCCCGCGCCGCCCCGACGAGCTCAACGACGCCGTCTGGGATCCCGCCACCGGGCGCCTCGGCCTCTATGAATGGCGCTCGTCGAGCCAGAGCGAGATCGACGTCCTCACCGCCAGCGGCGTCGGCGGCGGCTCGCTCATCTACTCGAACGTGCTCTACCCCATGCCGGCCGAGTTCTTCCGCGGCTGGCCCGGCGGCCTGCACCGCGAGCTCCTCGATCCCTATTACGAGCGCGTCTTCGCCATGCTCGAGGCCCACCCCTACCCGGCCACCGATCCCCGCTCGCCCTATGCCCGCACCCCCAAGACCCAGGCGCTCCTGCGCGTCGCCCGCGAGCTCAGCCAGGACGCGGCGGGCCACGCTGCCGTCGAGCTCGAGTGGCCGCGGCTGGCGGTGCAGTTCGGTGGCCCGCCCGGCGAGGAGCTCCACAACGAGCAGGGCGCCGTCCAGAGCCATTGCATCATGTGCGGCGAGTGCAACTTCGGGTGCAACTACCGCTCGAAAACCACGGTCGACATCACCTACCTCCAGCGCGCCCGCCGCTTCGGCGCCGTGGTCGAGCCCTGGCACGAGGTGCGGTCCGTCATCCCCCGCCCCGGGCCTCGTCCCGATGACACCGACGGCGGTTACCTCGTCGGCTGGGTCGATCCGCGCCACCCGCGCGCCGCCCCCCAGTTCATGTCCTGCGAGCACGTGGTCCTCGCCGCCGGTTCGCTCGGCTCGCCGCGGCTCCTCCTGCGGATGAAGGAACAGCACCACCTGCCCCGGCTCAGCCCGGCCCTCGGCACCCGCTGGTCTCCCAACGGCGACCTCCTCGGCTTCGTCGTGCACGCGCGCGAGGCGCTGCACAGCAACCAGGGCCCGGTCATCACCGGCTCCCTGCGCTTCCACAACGGCGCCTACCGCGACGGCACCCCCCACGGCCTGTACGTCCAGGACGCCGGCTTCCCCCTGTTTCTCCTCTGGTACCTCACCGCCCTCGCCCCCAGCACGACCTCCCGCTGGGAGTCGCTCCTCGGTGCCCTGCACTACCTCCGCGGCGTCATCGGCTGGGGCCGGGCGCGGCACGACGTGCAGGCCAGCGCCGTCAGCAGCCTGCCGCAGTTCCTGTTCCGCGATCAGCCCTCCTTCGCGCACGCCCTCGGCCTCCTCGGCATGGGCCGCGACCTCGCCACCGGCCGCCTCCACCTCCAGCCCTCCCCCGGCGGCTTACCCGACGACGTGCAGGTCGATTGGCACAGCGGCGACAGCGAGCTCCACTACGAGCGCCTGCGCGACGCCATGCGGCGCATCGCCCAGGCGCTCGGCGGCGAGCTCATCGAGAACCCGCTCAGCCTCTTCCGCCGCTACATCAGCGTGCACCCCGTCGGCGGCTGCCCCATCGGCGACGACCCCGACCACGGCGTGGTCGACGCGCACACCGGCGAGGTCTTCGGCTACCCCGGGCTCTACGTCGCCGACGGCAGCATCATGCCCACCGCCATCGGCCCCAACCCCTCGCTCACCATCGCCGGCATGGCCGAGCTCTATGCCGAGCGCTTCATCCACGCACACCTCGGGCGCGCGTCCGAGCGGTGGCCTCGCCCCGCCCCATCCCTGGAGGAAGCCTTCCCATGAGAATCGTCCCCGGCAGCGTGCTTCGGACCCTGTGCCTCGTGACCGCGCTCGCCAACTGCGTGGGCAACGTGGCCCTGCTCCTCTTCCACCGCCCCCTCTTCCACCTGCTCGGCGTGCCCCCGCCCGTCGAGCTCTACTCCTTCACCTTCTTCTCGGTGCTGTCGTTCACGATGGGCGTGGGCGCCTACTACGTCTTCCGCGACCCCGGCCGCAACGTCGACCTCCTCAAGGTGGGCATCATCGGCAAGGGGCTCTACGCCTTCATGGCCTACTACTTCTATGCCTTCCGCGGGCTGCACTGGTTCTATCTCGTCTTCGGCGTCTGGGATTATCTCTTCGTCGTCGTCTTCTTCCTCTACCTCATCCAGCTGCGCTCCCCCGACCTCGCGCAGCTCCAGCGCGGCGACATCTTCGCCGGCCTGGCCAGCTCGGTCCGCCCGCGCACACGCCAGGCGCTCGTCCTCTACTTCTCGCTCACCGGCAACGGCTCCAAGGCCGTCGCCCGCCTGGCCCGCGGCCTCGAGCGGCAGGGCTACGAGGTGGACCTCAAGGCCATCGAGCCGCTCGAACCCCTGTTCCGCTTCCCGCTCTCCTTCGGCGCCTTCGTCCGCATCATCGCCCGCGCCGCCGTGCGCCGCCCGACCCGCATCGCCCCGCTCGACCTCGATCCGCGCCGCGACTACGACCTCGTGGTCGTCGAGGCGCAGACCTGGCTCCTCGGCATGGCCGCGCCCGTCGAGGCGCTCTTCCAGGCGCCGGAGACGCGGGCCCTGTTTCGCAACCGCGACGCCGCCGCCCTCGTCGTGTGCCGCGGCGCCTGGCGGCGCACGCAGGCCCAGGTCGTTCGCTGGCTCGAGGACGCGGGCGCCAACGTCATCGGCGCCCGCGGCTACACCCACACCGGCTGGGAGCCGGCGCGGCTCTTCTCGCTGTGGTTCTACCTCATCTTCCGCGAGCCCGGCCGGCCGCGCGGCCTGGCCCTGCGCCACTACGGCCTCGGCCCCGAGACCCTCGACGAGATCGAGCGCTTCGGCGAAGACCTGGCACGCCGCTACCCGCAGGCGCGGGCCCGCACCTCCGAGGCGGCCGCCCTGCCCGGCCTCCTCCTCACCCCGGAGACGATGCGATGACCACCCTCGGACAGATCTTCGAACCCTGGCGCTACCTCGGCGACGTGGTGAGCCTCGATCCCAGGTACCTCCGCGAGTCCTTCGTCCTCCTCGGGGCGTTCATCTTCCTCAACGATCTCCTGCGCACCGCGCTCATGGCCGAGCGCCCCCGCTCGGTCGCGCAGCACCTCGCGGTCTGCGTGCTCACCCTGTGGCCCGGCATCCTGCTCGGCGCCGTGCTCCTCTGGGCCGGCTACCGCCACCCCGAGCACGCCTTTAGCCACCTCCTCTTCGCCGCCCTGCTCTACGGCTTCTGGATCCTGGGCGGGGCCCTGACGCGCCTCGTGCGCAGCGACTCCGAAGGCGCGGATCTCGGCTGGATCTCGCACGGAGCGCTCATCACCTTCCCGCTCGGGCTGCTGGCGGTGATCCTCTGGTAGTGGGGCTGTCCGACGGGGGACGGGGGGCTGGAAGCGATGGAGGTGACGAGGGACGAGGGGAGGCTACGGCGTGAGCACCACGCGGAAGCGCGCCTGATTGCTGAGCATCCGCTCGAAGCCCTCGGCCGCCTTGGCGAGCGGGTACACCTCGGTCATCGGCCGGACGCCCTGCGCCGCCGCGAAGTCGAGCGTGTCCTGGATGTCGTGCGGCGCGCCGGCCAGCCAGCCCTGGATGGAGCGACCGTTGGTGAGGAGCTGGATGCCGCTCACGGAGATCGGGTCCACCGTGACCGCGATCACCAGGATCCGCCCCTCCACGCCGAGCCCGTCCACGAGCGCCGCGATCGAGCTGCCGTGCGGGGCCGTGGCCAGGATCGCCTTGGCCCCGCCGTGCTGCTGGAGCTGCTCGGCCGCATTCCCGGCCTTGGTGTCGATGTAGAGGTCCGCGCCGAGCTTCTTGGCCAGCTCCGCCTTGTCGGCCCCTTGCGAGATGGCCGCCGTGCGGAAGCCGAGCTTCTTGGCGAATTGCACGCCGAGATGACCGAGCCCGCCGATGCCCTGCACGGCCACGAGGTCCCCGGTCCGCGCGCCGCTGTTGCGGAGCGCGTTGAACGTGGTCACGCCCGCGCACAGGAGCGGCGCCGCCTCCACCGGCGAGAGCACATCCGGGATGCGCACCACCGCCTCCTCGGGCGCCACCAGGTACTCGGCGAAGCCGCCGTCGTAGTGCACGCCGCAGTTGACGGCGCTCCGGCAGTTCTTGAAGTCGCCGTTCCGGCACGGCCCGCAGACGAAGCAGTGACCGCCATGCCAGCCCACGCCGGCGCGATCGCCGCGCTTCCACGTCGTCACGCCCTCGCCCACGGCGTCCACGCGGCCCGCCACCTCGTGACCGTGGACGCGGGGGAAGCTCATGCCGGGCACATAGCCCGCGCGGGCCACGGCGTCCGAGTGACACACGCCGCAGGCCTCCACCTTGATACGCACCTGACCGCGCCCGGGCTCGGGCACCGGCCTGTCGACAGATTCGAACGCGCCGTTCGGGGCAGATACCTGGATTGCTTTCATCGCTCACCTCCCAGTTCGAGCAGCATCCTAGGAGACGGGGCGGCGATGAATCCAGGCTCGGGCGTCCGGAGTTCTTAGCCGATCGTCCAGACGTCTCCTCTTGTCCCGGGTCCTCGCCCCTTACACACTCAACCCGTCATACTATGGGGGAGCATATGAAGGAGGCACGCACATGCGGCAGCACTGGAAGGCGATGACGCACGCACTGGCAACGGCGATCCGGCGGTCCCGCGCCCCTCTCGGCCTCGGCCTCGGAGGAGTGCTCCTCGTGGCCCTCGGCGCCTGCGGCCCCAAGGACAACGGTGCCTCCCAGCGGTTCGACATCACGTTCAAGTACCTCTCCACCCTCACCGACTCCCAGAAGCTCGCGTTCGAGCACGCCGCCGCGCGCTGGTCCGACATCATCACCGGCGACCTGCCCGACGTCATGAGCGGGGACGTCCCTGCCGGCGGGTGCGGCACCAACTCGCCCGCCCTCCCGAACCAGCGCATCGACGACCTCCTCATCCTCGTCACCGTCATGCGCATCGACGGTCCGGGCCAGATCCTCGGCACCTCGGGCCCGTGCTTCATCCGTCAGGACAGCCGGCTCACGGTCATTGGCCAGATGCAGTTCGACTCCTCGGACCTCGACGTCCTCCAGTTCAAGGGCCAGCTCGAGCCCACGGTCCTGCACGAGATGGGTCACGTCCTCGGCTACGGCAGCCTGTGGAGCGACGACAACTATCTCAAGAACCCCTCGCTCCCGGACAGCATCGGGGCCGACACCACGTTCTCCGGCACGCACGCGCAGACCGAGTTCGACACCGCGGGCGGCACCTCCTACACGGCCGGCGGCAAGGTCCCGGTGGAGAACAGCATGGGCGGCGCCGGCACACGCGACGGCCACTGGCGCGAATCCGTGTTCCAGAACGAGCTCATGACCGGCTTCCTCAACAACGGCCCGAACCCCCTCAGCCGCGTCTCGATCGCCTCGCTCCAGGATCTCGGCTATCAGGTCGACCTGGCGGCCGCCGATCCCTATGGCCTGCCGGTCATCGGCATCGCGGCCCAGAGCACGGACGGCACCGTCCACGCCGAGAGCACGGACGGCATCACCCTTGGCGACGACGTCCTCCGCATGCCCATCAAGTCCATCGACCCCGAAGGCCGCGTCATCGAAGTGCACGACTTCCGCTGAGCCCAATTCCTCCCGCCACGGGTTGATTACCTCCCTACGCTGACACCACGAGGCCCCCCTCGATCAGCGCGAGGCCCCCCTCGATCAATGCGAGGCCCCCCTCGATCAACGCGAGGCCCCCCCCGACTGATACTGGCACTGACATGGGGGCGCACTGCCCAGACGCGTAGTTCAGGACACCGTATCCCTGAATTGCTCACCAGGCTCGCTGCGCCCATGCATTGGCCTGCCGCTTGCTCTAGCACCGAAGCACATTCTATTCTTGCCCCTGCTCACCCTGCCGCCGCCCGATGAATGCCCTCGATGCACAGCGCCTGCTCGATGACATCGCCGCGGAGGTCCGGCCATTCTTCGGCCAGGGTCGGGTGGCCGACTACATCCCCGCCCTGGCATCCGCCGATCCTCGTGACTTCGGCCTCGCCCTGGTGACGGCCACGGGCGAGACCGCGGGTGTCGGCGACCACCTGCGCCCGTTCTCCGTGCAGAGCATCTCCAAGGTGTTCTCCCTGAGCCTGGTGCTCGCTCGCATGGGGGATGCGCTGTGGCGGCGGGTGGGCCGGGAGCCCTCGGGCAACCCCTTCAACTCGCTCGTGCAACTCGAGTACGAGCGGGGCCTGCCCCGCAACCCCTTCATCAATGCCGGGGCGCTCGTGCTCACCGATCTGCTCCTGTCCCAGACCGGGGACGCCACGGGCAGCGTGCTCGGCTTCCTGCGCACCGAGAGTGGCAACCCGGGGGTGGAGGTGGACGAGGGGGTCGCCGTGTCGGAGTGGGAGCATCGGGATCGCAACGCCGCGCTGGCGCACTTCATGAAGTCGTTCGGCAACCTCGAGCGTCCCGTGGATGAAGTGCTGCGGCACTATTTCCGCAACTGCGCCATCCGCATGAGCTGCCTCGATCTCGCCCGGGCCGGCCTGTTCCTGGTCAACCACGGCGTCGGCGCGGGCGGGCAGCGGCTCCTCACCCGCAGCCAGGCCAAGCAGGTCAACGCGGTGATGCTCACCTGCGGCACCTACGACGCCGCGGGCGAGTTCGCCTACCGCGTGGGCCTCCCCTGCAAGAGCGGGGTCGGGGGGGGGATCCTGGCCATCATCCCGAACCGGCTGGCCCTCTGCGTGTGGAGCCCGGGCCTCGACCGGCACGGTAACTCGCTGGCCGGCCTCGAGGCCCTCGACCTGTTCACGACCCGCACCGGGCTATCGATCTTCTGACGACACCCTTCTGACGACACCCTTCTGACGACACCACGGCGGCGAAGCGCCCCATGGTCACGGCGCATGCCTGTCTCACCATCCCCGTTGAGCAGGCGCCTTGGCCGTCGGCACGAGGCGGAAGAGGGGTACGCCCGGGACGAGCACGCCGGTACCCGCCGGCGGCGTATCCTCGCCGGGCTCCCACAGCACGGGGCGGAGGGACTGATGGCGCAGGATCAGACGGCCGAGGAGCTCACGCTCGCGGTGGATGCGCTCTGCCTCGGACAGCGCGGCCCAGCGCGCGACCTCACGCTCGTCGAGCGCCCAGCCGCCGCCACGCGCCACGGCTCGGGCCAGATAGGTGGCATCCCACAGATGGGGACGCACGAGCACGGTCACGTCCGGACGCAGGCCCGAGACGGCGCCGAGATACTGCGTCCCGGCGACAAGGTCCTTGGAGCGCACGAAGAGGAGCGCGCGTGGCGGCGCGTCGCGTAGCGCGACGACGCTCCAGGCCGCCCCTCCCTGCCCGAGGCCCCAGCGGGCCTCGCTGTCCGCCAGGGCGGCCGGGATGACCGCCATGATCCCGAGCGCCGCGACCACGGCCCGGGCGGCGAGGCGACGCACCATCGGTATCGGCGCCGGGATCTCCTGCGGGCCCTCGGGGCGCCCGAGTCGCTCGAGGCCACGCGCGATCCCCGCCAGGCTCGCGCCGGCTGCCACGGCCAGGCCGAGCGCCACCGGCACGCCGTAGGGCGTGTCCCCAGGCCCTACGCCGCCCTCGGGGTGGCTCCACGCCCCATAGATCACCCCGCCGCCCACCAGATACGTGAGGAGCAGACCGGGGACGCGGCGGTGTATGAGCAACCAGCCGAGACCCAGGACGCCCAGACCGAGCGCGGGGGCGCCCAGCTGGGCCTCACACAGGGCGAGGAGGCGGCGCCCCTGGCCGAGCATGTGGCCGAGATCGTGGCGCAGGACCAGGCCGGCCAAGGCGCGGCGCGGATCCCCCCCCAGTAGATGATCCAGGAGCCGGCCGAGCGTGCGCGGGTCGCCCCAGTCGGCAGCGGCGGCCGGTGCGCCGGACGGATGCCGCGCCGCGGCCACGGGCAGGTAGCAGAGCACGAGCGCGCCCGTGGCCAGGAAGAGCGGCGCAAGGAGCGGCCAGCGATCGCCACGGCGCAGACGCCAGGCCGCGAGGAGCACGAGCGGAGGCCCCATGAGCAGGAGGAACGAGGCGTGCAGACCGAAGCCGAGACCACCAAGGAGCGCCAGGCCGAGACCCGCGCGCGCCTCCCCCTGGGCAGCGCGGTGCGCGAGCAGGAGCGCGACCACCAGCGCGGCGGCCGTGGGCGTGGCGACCTCGACCATGGAGGCCTCCTGCCAGAAGGTGTGGTCGGCGACCAGCAGCCCCGCCGCGGCGAGGCCCGCTCCGTCGGCCACGACTTCGTCGACCGCGCCGGCGAGGAGCTCGCGCACGAGACGAAAGACGCCGGCGGCGGCGAGCGCGCCGCAGAGCGCCGACAGGAGGGCGATGCGCAGGGCCACCTCGCCCAGGGGCACCAGGGTGGCGGCCTTGCCGAGCAGGCACCACAGCGGAAAGCCGGTCTCGTGCGCCACGCCCAGGGTGAAGGCGGCCGTGCTGAGTTCTCCCGAGTCCCCCAGGTAGAGGCCAGGAGCTACGGCGGCGACGAACAGCGCCAAGGCCCCGAGGAACACCGCGCTGCTCGTCAGTCCGCGCACGCCGCGATGGTAGTCAGGGGATCTTGCGGCCGCAAATGGGGGCCGTCTGCGCCGCAGGCTCCCTCGTTGCTTCGTTGACACGCATCGCCGGTTGAGGTTATCTCCGCGCCCGCACCTTCTATTGGCTCTTGGTGTCGCAAGAGGTGTACCTTGACTCGGCCACGGCGATCCTAGGCTACGGAGCACATCCACAATGGAAATCGTCGCCGGCCACCAAGCGCTGACCCGCAGACTGCATGAGCCTGCGGTCGCGCTCGGAAACTTCGATGGTGTGCACTTGGGGCACCAAGCTCTGTTCCAGGCAGCGCGGACCGCGGCTCGCTCCTGGGGCGGGGAGGCGGTGGCGCTCACCTTCTTTCCTCATCCGGCCAAGGTGCTCAATCCCTCTTTGGCGCCGCCGCTGATCTGTCCGCTCGAGCGGCGCCTCGAACGCATCGCGGCCGCGGGCATCGATGTGTGCGTGGTCGAGCCCTTCACCCTGGAGCTGGCGGCGCTCGCGCCCGAGGTGTTCGTGGACCGGGTCCTGGTCCGGGCGCTC
The DNA here is from genome assembly GCA_036263495.1 of Polyangia bacterium. Classification (GTDB taxonomy): domain Bacteria; phylum Myxococcota_A; class Polyangia; order Palsa-1104; family SHYY01; genus DATAGU01. Next base: position 15,623 of record DATAGU010000018.1, read on the forward strand.
GGGGTGCGCCTGGTGTGCATCGGGCAAGACTTCACGTTCGGCCGCGGCCGGGCAGGGACCGTGGCGCTCCTCGGCGAACTCGGTCAGGCGCCGGAACGTCACTTCTCGGTCCAAGTGGTCCCCCCGGTGACCGCGGCGGGCATGCTGTGCTCCTCGACCAAGGTGCGGGAGTTCGTGCTCGAGGGGCGGGTCGAGGGGGCCGCGGTGCTGCTCGGACGCGACCCGGAGGTGGAAGGGTTGGTGGTGGCAGGGGCCGGGCGTGGACGGACCATCGGGATCCCTACGGCCAACCTGCGGCCCGTGAACGAGCTCGTGCCTGCGCCCGGGGTCTATGCGGGCTGGGCCGAAGTGTGCGAGGGTGAGGCGCAAGGGCTGCGGCGGCCGGCAGCGATCAATATCGGCAGCAACCCGACATTCAATGGTGGTAGCGGGGCCTTGGGGATCGAGGCGCACCTTCTCGATTATCATGCTCCCTCGGGGTCCTCACTGCTCGGGGCACGGCTACGGCTCGGCTTTCGCCGCCGCCTGCGCGCCGAGCAGCGGTTTCCGTCGGTGGAGGCGCTGGTGCAGCAGATACACGAGGATATCCAGGCGACGCGCGCCCTTGGCGTGCTGGGTGGAGAGCGATGAAACTGGCCGAGTTGCAAGCGATGGACCTGGAGGCGCTCCAGCGGCTCGCGCGGAGCCGTGGCATACCCAACGCCGCCACCCTGGAGCGCAGTGCGCTCATCGCAGCCCTGGCCACCTTGCCGGAGGACGCCGATGAGACGGCGCCGGCGGGGGCGGCGGAGGCCTTGCGCTGGGAGGAGGCCGAGGCGACCGAGGTGGAAGGCGAGCCGCGTCACCGCCGTCGCGTGCTGCCGGGCTCGCCGCTGCCGTCGCGGCCTGGGGACTACGACAGCGAGATCATGGCCCGCATGTATATGGAGCAGGGCCACCCTGAGCGCGCGGCCGAGATCTATCGCGGGCTCCTCCTCGCTGCGCCCGATGATCCCGAGTTGGTGGAGCTCCTCGCCCAGGCCGAGCAGGCGGCCGATGCGGCGGCCAAGGCCGAGGCGCAGAGGGCCCGGCGGCGGCCGTCGGCCCCTCCGCATCCACCACCCGCGCCCCATGAGCCCTTCGGCATGCTCGACTTCGAGGAGCTGCCCGAATCCTATGGGGTCGACGAGGTGGAGGTGCTGTTCAAGGATCCCTTCTCGGTATTCGCCTACTGGGAGATCACCGAGGGCGGGATGAACGCGGCGCAGGCCCGCCTGGGTGACGAGGCGCATCAGTCGCAGCTCGTGCTGCGGGTGTTCTCGAGCACGGGCCACAAGGGCGAGCTCGGGCACACGCGCGACTTTCACATCACGGCCTGGCGCGGGCGGCGCTACTTCCCGACGCCGCGTGCGGGGGTGCGGCTGCGCGCCGCCACGGGGCTCGTGTCGCCCTCCGGACTGTTTGCCCTGATCGCCAATTCGTCGGTGGTGCGGGTGCCGCCGGCCGAATCCGCGCCCTACGATCCGGGGGCGGTGGACTGGATGGAGGTCAAGCCGCCGCGCAGCCGCGGCGAGGTGCGGGAGAACCTCGAGATCCGCCGCCGCGCCCAGCCGCCCGGCGCCGTGCCGCAGCGGTCGCTCGACGGGGGCTTCGATCTACGGTGGGACGAGGTGCTGGCGCGTCGCGAGGGGCGGGTGCCCGGCGGCGAGGCGGGGGCCCAAGGCGAGGCCCCAGGGGGAGTGGCGCCGGGGGCAGAGATGCCGCCGCTCGAGGGAGCGCCGACGTCTCCCGGCTGGCCCGGTGGCCCCGGCTGGCCCGGTGGCCCCGAGGGGCCGAGCTCACCGGGGGTGTCTTCATGGGGGCGTCCTACATCGCCTGGGGCGTCGGTTCGCCCCACTTCGCCCTGGAGCCGCCCACCGGCGGCCGACGCGCAGGGTGCGACCGAAGAGGGGACGGAGCCCCAGGGACCCGAGGACAAGGGCCCCGGGGGCTCGGGATCCGGTACGCCGGGCAGGTGAGGCAGTGGCCGAGGGGGTCCGACGGTGCGCTCGCACCCGGTCGCGGACCTTGAAGTTCTAGTCACCCATCACGCAGAGGATTCATGGCCACCGGATATCTCGCCCTGGTGCTACACGCGCATCTCCCCTTTGTGCGCCATCCTGAGCATCGCTACTTCTTGGAAGAGAACTGGCTCTACGAGGCCATCACCGCCACCTACCTGCCGCTCCTGGAGGTCTGGCTCGGGCTCGAGCGCGACGGCGTGCCGTTCCGCATGACCATGTCGATGTCGCCGCCGCTCGTATCCATGCTGCGCGACGACCTGCTCAAGCTGCGCTACGCCAACTATCTCGATCGGCTGCAGGATCTGGCGCGCGACGAGCTGCGCCGCACGGCCGAGGACCCGAACCCGCGGATGCACGACCTCGCGCGCCACTACGCCGAGCGCTTCGGTCGGCTCAAGGCGCTCTACGACAGCATCGCGGGCGACATCGTGGGCGCGTACAGCCGGCTGCAGGACGCGGGGTTCCTCGAGATCGTCACGGTGGGCGCGACGCACGGCTACCTGCCGGTCATCCGTCAACCGGAGGCGCGGCGGGCGCAGATCGAGGTGGCGGTCGAGAGTTATCGCCGCCACTTCGGCCGCCATCCGCGCGGTATCTGGCTGGCCGAGTGCGGCTACGCCGAGGGCGTGGACCAGCTCCTCGCCAACGCCGGGCTGCGCTACTTCTTCATGGACTCGCACGGGGTCACCAACGCCCGCCCCCGCCCGCCGCTCGGCCTGTTCGCGCCCATCTTCACGCGCGCGGGCGTGGCCGCGTTCGGTCGCGATCTCGAGTCGTCGCGGCAGGTGTGGTCGGCCAAGGAGGGCTATCCCGGCGACCCCGACTACCGTGACTTCTACCGCGACATCGGCTTCGACCTGCCGCACGAGGACATCGCCCCGTACATCCACCCCGACGGCATCCGCGTCCACACGGGGTTCAAGTACCACCGGGTGACCGGTCCGACCGCGGATCTGGCGCACAAGGAGCTCTACGACCCTGCCCAGGCGCGCGAGCGGGCGGCGACCCACGCGGGGAACTTCATGCACAACCGCGAAAGGCAGATCGAGCACCTGGCGAGCCTCATGGACCGAAAGCCCATCGTGGTGTCGCCCTACGACGCCGAGCTCTTCGGCCACTGGTGGTACGAGGGGCCGATGTTCCTCGACTTCCTCATTCGCAAGATCGCCTACGACCAGAAGACGATCCAGCTCGGCACGGCGATGGAGTATCTCAACGAGTATCCCATCAACGCCGTGTCCGACCCTTCGCCCTCGTCGTGGGGCGAGGGGGGCTACTCGACGATGTGGGTGGATCAGCCCAACGACTGGATCTATCGCCACGTGCACCGCGCCGAGGTGCGCATGCACGAGCTGGCGGCGGAGTTCCGCGATGACACGGACGATCTACAGCGGCGGGCGCTCAATCAGGCGGCGCGCGAGCTGCTCCTCGCGCAATCCTCCGACTGGGCGTTCATCATGCGCACCGGCACGGCGGTGCGTTACGCGGTGGACCGGGTGAAGAGCCACCTCGCGCGCTTCCGCCGCCTCGACCGCGAGATCAGCCAGGGACAGATCGATGCCGGCTGGCTCGGCCACCTCGAGTGGCGCGACAACATCTTCCCCGAGATCGATTACCGCGTATACGCCTGAGCGCATCGCGCATTTCCCCTCGCAACTCCTCGTGATACCTCGTGCTCGCTGACCTGGACGGTCAGTCCTCGAGCAGGGTCCGAGACAACGAACAAGGAGAACACATGGATTCGATGATGGAGAGCGTGAAGACGCTGGCGATCAATCGCGCAGTGCCGATCCTCTACGAGATCGGGGGGGCGATCCTGCTCTGGGTGGTGGGCCGCATCGTGATCGGGGCCATCCGGCGGGGGGTGCACATCAGCCTCGAGCGCCGTCACTTCGATCCGACCCTCATCCGGTACATCGAGTCGGTCTCGTCGGTGACCCTGACGATCCTCCTCGTGCTCGCCGTCCTCAGCATCTTCGGCGTCGAGACCACCTCGTTCGCGGCGCTCCTCGCCGCGGCGGGCATCGCCATCGGCACCGCCTGGTCTGGCCTGCTCGCCAACTTCGCGGCCGGCGTGTTCCTCATCCTCTTGCGGCCGTTCCGGGTCGGCGATCAGATCTGCGCCGCCGGTATCACCGGCGTGGTGCACGAGATCGGCCTCTTCGCCACCACCGTCGACACCGCCGACAACCTGCGTGTGTTCGTGGGCAACAACAAGCTCTTCGGCGACAACATCATCAACCATTCGACCAACCCGAGCCGGCGCGTCGATCTCACGGCGCAGCTGCCGGGTGGGGTGGATCCGCGGGAGGCGATCCGGCTCCTGTCCGAGCGCCTGCCCAAGGTCCCCAACGTGCTCCAGACCCCAGCACCGACCGTCGAGATCCTGGAGTTCACCCGGCTCGGTCCGGTACTGGCGGTGCGGCCCTTCTGTCACCCCACGAAATACTGGGACGTGTACTTCGCTACCAATCAGATGATCTACGAGGCGTTCTCTTCGGCCGGGTACCCCGCCCCCATGGAGCAGGTGCTGCTGCAGCAGCGCCCCGCCGAACGGAACTGAAACGCAAAGAACCCAGCTTCCCCTGAGCGGCCCTCAGGGTCCGTCCTCAGTTGAAGCTGGGTTCTTCCTTCACCCTTCACCCTTCACCCGCCGCCCCTCACCGTCACAGCCCCCTGCCTTCGGCGGTTCAGTTGCGGCCGAGCAGCTGCTGGCCGACGCCCTGCACGAGATCCATCACCGCCCGCGCCCGGTCGCGCCAGCGGCGGCGATAGATGAGCTCGATCGCGGCCCGCGCCCCCTCGAAGGTGTCCTGGCTGACGGGGAAGAAGTGGGCCGCGCCGGGGATGGGAAAGCGGTCGGTGAGCACGGACTTCATGTTGGTGCAGGCGCGGATGCCCTCGCGGCCATTGAGCCGGCCAAAGCCCGAGTTGCGCACACCACCAAAGGGCAGCGAGTTGACCATGTAGGGCAAGCCGAAGTCGTTGATGCACACCTGGCCGGCGATGATCTCGCGGGCAATGCGGCGCGCCCGCTCATTGCTCTTGGTGATGATCGTCCCGCCGAGGCCAAAGTGGCTGTCGTTGGCGAGACGGATGGCCTCCTCGTCGGAGTTCACACGCATGATGCACATCACCGGGCCGAAGGTCTCCTCGCGCATGATCTCCATGTCGTGGGTCACCCCGGTGAGCACGGTGGGCTCGTAGAACTGCCCGCCTTGCTCGCACCGGCGGCCGCCGGTGCGCACGCACGCGCCCTTGCGCACCGCGTCCGCCACCAGACGCTCGACGATGTCTACCTGCTGCGGCATGGTCATGGCGCCCACATCGATGACCCCGCCGGCGAGCGGCGCGCCCTGGCGTAGCTCGCGCGCCTTGTGCACCACCTGATCGACGAAGACGTCATAGACCGCGCGATGCACGTACAGGCGCTCGGCCGCCAGGCACATCTGACCCGAGGCGATGAACACCCCCTGCATCGCCGACGCCACCGCCTTGTCGAGGTTGGCGTCCTCGCAGACGATGAAGGGATCCTTGCCACCGAGTTCGAGGATGACCGGGGTGAGGGTCTCGGCGGCGGTGGCGAGCACGCGCCGGCCGTTGCCGACCGAGCCGGTGAAGATGATCTTGTCGACCGGCGCCCGCACGAGCGCGGCCCCCGTCTCGCCATACCCCGTCAGGATCTGCACGAGGTCGGGCGAGTGGCCGGCCTGGCGGAGCACCTCGTCGAGCATGGCCTGGAAGCGGGGCGCCGACCAGGAGGTCCACTCCGAGACCTTGACCAGCACCGCGTTGCCCGCCATGAGCGCCGGGATGGTGGGCCCGAGGATGTTTTGCAGGGGGAAGTTCCACGGACAGATGACCCCAATCACGCCGATGGGTTGGAACTCGATCGTCGCCACCTTGTGGAGGAGGAGCCCCGAGGGCACGCGCTCGGGGGCGAGGTCGCGCTCGCCCGTGGCGATGGTGTGGCGCAGCTTCTCCGCCACCGGCCACAGCTCACCGAGGAGCGCGTTCTCGCGCGTCTTGCCCGCGTCGCGCGCGATCACGTTGCACAGCTCGTCGGCATGGTCGAGCAGGTACTCGAGCAGCAGCCCGAGCACGCGGCGGCGCTCGGCGAAGCTCGTCTTCTGCCAAGCCGCCTGGGCCCGCCGCGCCCGCACCACGCGCGCCCGTACCTCCTCGCCGCTCATGGCCGGCACTTCGCCGAGCGGTTCGAGGGTGGCGGGATCGAAGCAGGGAATGGTCGTACGCTCGCTGCTCGGAGGGGCGAGCCGTGTCGCTTCAGGAGATACGAGGTGGATTTCCATGGCCGGCGAATCTAGCCGGCCCCTCTCGGAGAGACAAGCGGGGATGAATCAGTGAATCAGAGGGAAGGACACCGGCCGCTCGGGCCTTTACGATCACGTACGCTCATTCAGCGGGGGACACGATCTGATCGCTCGTCCTGGGCGCGTCGCTCACCGTGCGCTGGCGCGTCCAGGCGCGGTATTCGCCCTGCTGCTGGAGCAGCTTGGCCACGAGCGCGGTCCATCCGGTCTGGTGGCTGGCGCCGAGCCCCTGCCCGGTGTCGCCGTGGAAATACTCGTAGAACAGGATGTGATCGCGCCAGTGCGGGTCCTTCTGGAAGGTCTCGCAGTTGCCGTAGACCAGACGCCGCCCCTCGGCGTTGCGGGTGAAGATGCCGGTCAGACGGCGCGACAGCTCCATCGAGATGTCCCACAGCGTCATCATGTGGCCCGAGCCCGTGGGATATTCGACGAGGAAGTCATCGCTGAAGTAGTAGTGAAACTTCTGCAGCGACTCGATGATGAGGTAATTGACCGGCATCCACACCGGGCCGCGCCAGTTCGAGTTGCCGCCGAAGATGCCGGTGCGCGAGTCGCCCGGCTCGTAGTCGACGCGGAACTCCTCGCCGCCCACGCGGAAGACGTACGGCTTCTCGGCGTGCTCCCGCGACAGAGCGCGGATCCCGCCCGGCGAGAGGAACTTGGTCTCGTCGAGCATGTGCTTGAGCACCCGCTTCATGCGGTGGCCGCGGAGGAGCGCCATGAGGTGGCGCTGCCCCGCGCCGTGCACGTTCCAGCGCGACACGAGCTTGGCCATCTCCGGCTTGTTGCTGAGGAACCAGTCCATGCGCCGCTTGAAGCTCGGCAGTTGCTCGAGCAGCTCGGGGTGGATGGTCTCGATGGCCAGGAGCGGGATGAGGCCGACCATCGACTTGATGCGCAGCTTGTAGGGGTGCTGCCCCGGGATCTGGAGCACGTCGTAGAAGAACTGGTCCTTCTCCGACCACAGCTCGATGCCCTCGCCGCCGATGTTGTTCATCGCCTGGGCGATGTACATGAAGTGCTCGAAGAACTTGGTGGCGACGTCCTCATAGGCGCGCTTGGTGCGGGCGAGCTCGAGCGCGATCACCATCAGGTTGAGGCAATACATGCCCATCCAGCTCGTGCCGTCGGTCTGCTCGAGGTGGCCGCCAGTAGGCAAGGGACGGCTACGGTCGAACACGCCGATGTTGTCCATGCCCAGGAAGCCGCCCTGGAACACGTTCTTGCCGCTCTGGTCCTTGCGGTTGACCCACCAGGTGAAATTGATGATCAGCTTGTGGAAGACCTTCTCGAGGAAGTCGGTGTCCCCCACGCCGCGCATCTTCTTCTCGATCTTGTAGACGCGCCAGGCGGCCCAGGCGTGGACCGGTGGGTTGACGTCGCTGAACACCCATTCGTAGGCCGGGATCTGGCCGTTCGGGTGCATGTACCACTCGCGCAGCATGAGGATGAGCTGGCGCTTGGCGAACTCCGGATCGATGAGCGCCAGGGGCACGCAGTGGAACGCCAGGTCCCAGGCGGCGAACCAGGGGTACTCCCACTTGTCCGGCATGGAGATGACGTCGCTGCAGTGCATATGCTGCCACTCGCTGTTGCGCCCGGCGAGGCGCTCGGCTGGCGGCGGCGAGGACGCCGGGTCCCCGTGGAGCCACTGATCGACGTCGTAGTGGAACCACTGCTTGGTCCAGAGGAGACCCGCGAAGGCCTGGCGCTGCACGTTCTTCTCGTCATTGGTGAGCTCGGCCGGCTGGGTCGCGGCATAGAACTCGTCGGCCTCGTGCAGGCGTTGCCGCAGGATCTCCTCGAAGACGGCAAAGGGCTTGCGGTGATGCGCCTCGGCGAGGCGCATCCGCACCACCGCCTGGCCCCGCGCGGGCACCTCCAGCCGGTAATGCGCCGCACACTTGGTCCCCATGCGCTTCGGATTCACGCGGTGCCACTGGTTGTGCACCACCGCGTCATTGATGCTGTCCTTCACGTAGGGCGTGCGGTTCTCTCCGCCGAAGAGGCGCTCGTAATTGGTCTCGTTCTCGGTGAACAGGAGCCCCGGCGTCCCTTCGCAGTAAAGGAACCGGTCGGGCAGGCTCTGATGCTGTGCCTGCACGGTGCTGGCATCGATCGCCTTGAGCACCGGCTTGGGCGGGCCGGACAGCCCCCAGGACCAGGTGTTGCGAAACCACAGCGTCGGCAGGACGTGCAGCTGAGCGGCCTCGGGGCCGCGGTTGTCCACGGTGATCTTGATGAGGAGGTCGTTCTGTTCGGCCTTGGCGTACTCCACCGTCACGTCGAAGTAGCGGTTCTCGCTGAACACGCCGGTGTCCATGAGCTCGAACTCCGGCAGGTCGCGGCTGCGATTCCGATTGGCCTCGAGGAGCTGGCTGTACGGGTACTCCGCATGGGGATACTTGTAGACCATCTTCATGTACGAATGCGTCGGAGTACTGTCGAGATAGAAGTAGTACTCCTTGACATCCTCACCATGGTTGCCTTCGTTCCCCGTCAGGCCGAACAGACGCTCCTTGAGGATCGGATCTCTGCCGTTCCATAACGCGAGCGCAAAGCACGTGATCTGCCCGCGGTCGCAGATGCCCGCGAGCCCGTCCTCGTTCCAGCGGTAGACGCGGCTGCGCGCGTGATCATGCGGGAAGTACTCCCACGCCGACCCATGCGGACTGTAGTCTTCACGCACCGTTCCCCAGGCGCGCTCACTCAAGTAGGGGCCCCAATTCTTCCAATCTTCTTTGCGAGCCGTCGTGGCATCGAGACGGATCTGTTCTGCAGTGCGAGGCAAGGTCATGGAGCATCACCTCTAAACATTTGTCGACGTGCGCTTTTACCATAGGGTCCGGCGTATCGGCCGACAAAGTGCGTCGGCAAACGGCCGCTCCAGAGGTAACAGCGCCTCCCCGGGCGCCTCCTGGCCTGCTGCGCCGCGGGCCACCGCACCCCGCCTGACGTCCATCTTCTCGACGGTGCCGGCGTTGTGGGCGAGCGGACGCCAGGCCGTGCTGCGCCCCTGACCACCCAGGCCGTTCGAGTACCAAGGGCTCATCCGGGCCCCCGCTTGCGCCGCCAGGGCCTGGCCAGGTGCAATCTTTGAGTTGGGACAGATCCGATCCCTTTGGCGCCACCAGAAATGGTCAAACGCTGTCGTTTTTATGGATCGGTGCACCTACACCTATGGTAGGGATGGTTAGCCATCTCACTGCCTTCGGTCGGAGAGTGGCTCTGCCCATCGGTCCGCACGATACGAGCGAAAAAGGAGGAGCTTATGAAGACTGCGAAGAAGCCTGGCGTTAAGAAGCTGGCCCTCAGCAAAGAGACGCTCCGGACCCTGAAGTCTCAGGAGCTGGCCCACATCGTGGGAGGAGATCTCGAGATCCTGGCCAGCCCCACGGGTTGGTACTGCACCCGGCTGTGCGGCAATAGCATCACGGTATAAGCTCCCATCCTTCTCTGGAGGTACCGAAGGTACCTTCAGGTGGCGGAGCGACGGCACTCAGGGAGTGCTGGGCAGACCGTTCTGCTGGATCCCCACCGTCGTCTTCTCACCCATCCAGGCATGCAGCGCCCCCGGCTCGAGCGGAAGCCGTGCGCAGGCGTCCACCCGCCACAGGCGCGCGGTCCGATCCACGCTGGACGTGGCCAGGGTCCGCTCGTCGGGTGCCGACGCCAGGTCAATGACCCCGGCGTCATGGCGTTCGAGGCGGCAGGCCGAGAAGCTGTCCACATCCCACAACCTTATCGTCCCATCGACGCTCGCCGACGCCAGGACACGGCCGCCCTGGAGGAACAAGACCTCCCGCAACCTGTCCGAGTGGCCCCGCAGCGCATGCCTCTCTCCGGTGAGCCGATTCCACAGCCCGAGCCGCCCATCCTCACTGCCGCCGGCGACCCAGCGATCATCAGGCGAGAACGCGAGCTGTCGGACCAACACCTCGCGTCCCACGAGCGACCGCCCTTCTCCCGAGGACGCATCCCAGAGCCACACGCCGTCGTTTGTGGCAGACGAGGCCAGGGATTGCCCGTCATGGGAGAACACCACCTGTGACAGCGGCCCCCCATGGCCCCGCAGCGGACGGCCAAGCCCCGTCGCCACCTCCGACAAAAGCACGAGCCGGTCCACCCCCCCCGAGGCGAGAAGCTGGCCATCGGGCGAAAAGTCGAGCGTGCGCACCTCGCCCTGATGCATGACCAGGGTCCGCTCGACACTGGTCGCCACGTCCCACAGACGCACCGCACCATCTGGCGTGCCCGTGGCCAGGTACCGACCATCGGGCGAGAGCGCATGAGCCCCGATGGGCCCGTGCGTATGGCCGAACTCCCGCGTCTTCAGCGTCGCCAGATCCCACAGTCGGAGCTGGCCGTCATAGCTCGTCGACACGAGCTGCTGGCCATCGGAGGTAAAAGAAATCCACCGCACCAGCGTCTGCTGGCCCCGCTGGACCTCCTTCCCCGTGGCCACGTCCCATAGCCGGATGGAGCCGTCACGGCTGGCCGTGACCACCCGCCGCCCATCGGGCGAGAAGGCCACGTGGCCGACATCGTCCTCGTGGCCGCGCAGCACCCGACTCCGGTGCGCCGGCACCGTCCACAGCCGCGTCGTCCGATCCTCGCTGATCGATGCCAGCAGCCGGCCATCGGGCGAGAACAGCACCTGGTAGATCGGCCCGCCGTGTCCCTGCAGCACCCAGCGATCGCCGGTCTCGATCTCCCACAGCCGCACGGTCGCGTCCTGGCCTGCCGTCGCCAGCAACCGGCCATCGGGCGAGAAGGCCACCGCATACACCTGACCGAGATGCTCCCCGAGCACCTCGGCCCTGCCGGTCGCCGCCTCGATGATCCGCACCTGCCACTCCAGCGCCGACGCCGCCACCCAGCGCCCGTCGGGCGAGAACGCGACCTCGCCGAGCGCCGCCTGATACCGCGCTAGCACGCGGTCCTGCCCCGTCGCCACGTCCCACAGGCGCAGCTGCTTGTCCTCCCCGCCGGTCAGCACCTGGCGACCGTCAGGTGAGAAGGCGATTGTCCGCAGGTGCCCGGCCTGACCCGGCAAAGACCGGGTCTCGCCCCCGACCTGCCACAGCCACACCCCGCCGTCCTGGTGCGCAAAGGCGATCGTGCGGCCATCGGGCGCAAAGCTCGCCCCACTCCCCCAGACCCCATCGAACCCCGTGAGTGTCTTCCGCTCGCCCGTGGCCAGCGTCCAGAGCTGCAGCATGTGGTCCCCGCTGCCCACGAGCAGCGACCGACCGTCGGGTGAGAAGGAGAGGGTCACCGCATCCGCCACGTGCGTGAGCGCGCGCGTCCGCCCGGTGGCCACCTCTCCGATCGTCAGCGTGCCGTCCCCCTCGGAGAACGCGATCGTGTGCCCGTCGGGCGCAAACGCCACCCGGTTGAGCTCGTCGTGACAGGGGAAGCTCATCACCACCTTGCCCGTGGCCGTGTCCCACAGGTTGAGCCGCTTGCCCGCGCCGAAGCCGGCGAACAGCCGCCCATCGGGGGAGAAGGCGCTGAAGGCCGGCGCGGTCTCATCGCGGCGCAGGATGTGCCGCGCCACCCCCCGGCTCACCGCGTCGAGCGCGAGATCGCGGACCTCCTCCCAGCCGCTGCCCTGGGCGGGGTAGGTCTTGAGCCACGCCAGCGTCGCCGTGGGGTCACGCTCGAGGGACGTCCGGGCCTGCACGAGGCGCAGCTCGTTGCTCTTCGCCTCGGCCACGTTGCGCTCGTCGAGGACACGGCGGAAGGCGACCGAGGCGCCGGCGAAGATGAGGGCCACGAAGAGCGTCACCACCGCCACCCAGGCGCGGTGGCGCCGCAGCCAGCGACCGAGCAGCGCCACGCGCGAATACGCCCGCGCGCTCACCAACTGCCCCGTCTGAAAGCGGCGCAGGTCCTCGGCCAGCTCCCGCGCCGTCGGGTAGCGGTCCGCCTTGTCGCGCGCCATGGCCTTGCGCACGATCGTCGCGAGGTCATGCGGCACGCCCCGATGCCGCTCCTCCAGCGGCACTGGCGGCTCGGCCAACACCTTGCCCAGCACCTCGGTCGGCGTCTCACCGAGGTAGGGCGGCACCCCCGCGAGCAGGTTGTAGAGCACCGTGCCGAGCATGTAAACGTCGGCGCGCTCGTCGACCGGCTCGCCGCGCGCCTGCTCGGGCGGCATGTACTGCGGCGTGCCCATCACCGAGCCGGCCAGCGTGAGGTCGTGCTCCTGCGAGCGCCAGGAGCTCTCGCCCTCCGACGGCTCCTCCTCCGAAAGCTGCCCCAGATCGCGAAAATCCTTGGCCAGCCCCCAATCGATGACGACCGTCTCGCCAAAGGGACCGACCAGGATGTTGGACGGCTTGAGATCGCGATGGATCACCCCCTGGCCGTGGGCGTAGGCCATGGCGTCCACCGCCGCGATCACGTTGGGCAGGAGCGCCAGCCGCTCATCGAGGTTCTTGGTCTCCTCGATGGCCTCGCGCAGCGAACGGCCCGAGATCATCTTCATCGTGTAGAAGATCTCGCCGTCGGGCCAGCTGCCGGCCTCATACACCGGCACGATGGCCGGGTGCTGCAGGCGCGCGCTCACCCGTGCCTCACGCACGAAGCGCGCCGCGGTGCGCGGGCTCCCCGCGAGCAGCTCCTTGATGGCGACCGCGCGATCGAGCCGCCGATCGTAGGCCTTCATGATCCGCCCGAGCCCCCCGCGAGCCAGCTCTTCGGCCACCACGTAGAAGTCGCGCTCCACCACGGGCAACTCGGGGAGGCACTGGGGCACCGCGTTCAGCTGCGTGGTGCCGGTCCACGACACGCGCTCGGTATCGCCCGACCGACCCTCGGTCGCGCCCAGGCCCCGCCGATCGTCCGCAGTCCCGTCGAGAGACGTGAGATGCTTGACGTCCTTGCTCATCCCGGGCCTGGCCGAGCGGCAGGGGAACGGCGGAGGTCGGACGTCGCCCCGTCACCCAAGCGACCGCGGCAACGCGCAGACGCGCCCGCGGCGACCAGCCAAGCCATGGACGGAGCCACGGCGCTCAAGGGAGCGAGGCCATTCATGCCCCCCCAGCATAGCGCGGCCTGCCGGAGGCGAAAATCCCTCGCCGTCGCCGCGGTTCGCCGGGATGTCTGACAGTCGTTGGAGAAAAAAAGAGGGACGGCCTACCGCAGGCCGTCCCTCTGAACGAGTCGCCGACTGGATACGAGGATTAGGATAGGCCCTTGCGGCGAAGCGCCTGCTGCAGTTTGCCGAGCGCCTGCTCCTGCAGCTGGCGGATGCGCTCGCGCGACAGGCGGTACTTCTGCCCGATCTCGGCCAGCGTCTGCTCCTCGCCGGTATCCAGCCCGAACCGCTGGCGCAGGATGTCGGCCTCGACCGGCTTGAGCTTGCGCAGCTGGGCCAGCATCTCCTGCACCATCGCCCGGTCCCCGAGGTCGTCGGCCACGGTGCGGCCGGCGGCGTTCGGATCGCGCACGAGGTCGATCAGTTTGCGATCGTCGTCCTCGTCGCCGAGCGGAGAATCGAGCGAGATCGGCTGGTGCATGGACACGCTCTCGAGCGCCGCCAGCTTCTCCGGCACGATGCCGCTCGCCACGCTCAGCTCCTCGGCGGTGGGCTCCCGTCCGAGCCGCCCCTCGAGGATGCGCTTCCAGCGCGTCACCCGATGCCGCGAATCGAGCAGGTGCACGGGCAGACGGATGGCGCGGCCCTTGTCGGCGAGCGCCCGCTGGATGGCATGCCGGATCCACCAGGTCGCGTAGGTCGAGAAGCGATACCCGCGCCGGTGATCGAAGCGATCCACCGCCTTCATCAGGCCGAGGTTGCCCTCCTGCACGAGATCGGCGAACGGCAGCGCGCCGTGGTTGTAACGCTGCGCCAGGCACACCACGAGCCGCAGGTTGGCCTTCACGAAGTCATTCTTGGCGTTCTCGGCGCGGCGATAGGTCTGCACGACCGCGGTCGCCTGCCGCGCCACGCTCGCCCGCGCGCGGGCCGTGCCGCGCGGCGGCTGCTCGAGGAGCAGCTGGACCCGCTCGATCGCCTCCCGCAGCGCCAGCTTGTC
>DATAGU010000019.1:0-47234 GCA_036263495.1 Polyangia bacterium
CTCGGCGGCCGGTGCTACGAGCGCGAATCCTTCCCCTACAAGGCGCTCGACAGCGCCATGGACGCGCTCGCGCGCTACCTCACGCGCCTGCCGGAGGCCCAGGTCGAGGGCCTGTTGCCGCCGTACCTGCGGACCCTGACGCGCCTCTTCCCGGTGCTCGAACGCATCCCGGCGATCGAGCGCGCCGCCGCGGCCGAGGCCGAGGTCATCGACCCGCAGGAGCAGCGGCGCCGCGCCGTGACCGCCCTGCGGCAGCTGCTCGTGCGCCTGGCCGAACGCTCACCGGTCGTGCTGGCGCTCGACGATCTGCAGTGGGGCGACCTCGACAGCGCCGACCTCCTCGGCGAGCTCCTGCGCGTCCCGCAGGCGCCGGCGGTGCTGCTCATCGCCAGCTATCGCAGCGATGAGGTGGAGACGAGCCCGTTCCTGCGCAGCCTGCTCGCGTCGCGCGCCCTGGCCGACGTGGAGGTGCGCCACCTGCCGATCGCGGCCCTGTCCAGTGAGGCGGCCCGCCGCCTGGCCGAGGAGCTCGTGCACGGCCGGGCCAAGGGCCAGGACCTCCAGAACCTCTCGGTCGAGGCCATCACCCGCGAGGCCGGCGGCAGCCCGTACCTCATCGACGCCCTCATCAACTACGCCGAGGCCGCGGCGACGGTGGCCCCGGTGCACGAGGAACCTCCTCCAGCGGCGATGACCGCGGCGGCCGGCGCGACCGAGCCGACGACGACACCGGGCGATATCAGCCCGCGCCTCGCCATCTCCCGCCTCGATCGTCTGCTCCTCGCCCGCATCGAGCAGCTGCCCGCGGCGGCGCGCCACCTGCTCGAGGTGGTGTCCGTGGCCGGGCGCCCCATCGAGGCCACGCTGGCCGCGGGCGCGGCCGGGCTCCAGCAGGTCGAGCTCGAAGGGCTCGCCACCTTGCGCGCCGCGCGCCTCCTGCGGATGCGGCTCACTGAGGACGGCGAGGAGCTCGAGGCCTACCACGATCGCATCCGCGAGACGGTGGTCGCCGCGCTCTCGCCCGACCTCCTGCGTGACCGCCACCGGCGGCTGGCGCACACGCTCGAGGCCTCGCCGCGGCCGGCGCTCGACGCCCTGGCCGCGCACTTCCGGGGCGCGGGCGAGCCCGAGCGGGCCTTCTCCTACGCCGTGGCCGCCGCGGACCAGGCGGCCCACGCCCTGGCCTTCGAGCGCGCCGCGCACCTCTACGAGATGGCGCTCGGGCTGCGCACGCTCGAGCGCCCCGGCGAGCGCGAGCTCCAGATCAAGTGCGCCGACGCCTTGCGCCACGCCAACCGCGGCGCCGAGGCGGCCCAGATGTACCTGGCGGCGGCGCGGGGCCTCACCGGCCGCGAGGCCTTCGCGCTCGAGCAGCGCGCCGCCGAGCAGTTCCTCCTGAGCGGCCACCTCGACGCGGGGCGGGAGGTGCTCGACGCGGTGCTCGGCCGCATCGGCCTCGGCATCGCGCCGACGCCCCTGCGCGCGCTCGCCCGCTTCCTCCTCCTCCGCATGCGCCTGTGGCTGCGCGGGCTCGAGTTCCGCAAGACGGACGAGGCCGCGCTCTCGCCCGAGGCGCTCGTCGCGGTCGACACGTGCCGCATGGTGTCCCTCGGCCTCTCGATGGTGGACTCGATCCGCGCCGCCGAGTTCCAGGCCCGCGGCCTGCTCCTCGCGCTCGAACTCGGCGAGCCCTACCGCGTCTCCCTCACGCTGTCGGCCGAGATCCCGTTCTCGGCCCTGGACGGCGGGGCCCAGCGCGAGCGCACCGCGGCGCTGTCCCGCCAGGCCGAGGCGCTCGCCCTCGAGGTCGGCGAGCCGCACGCCATCGGCCTCATGCGCAGCTCGCAGGCGGGCGCGGCCTGGCTCGAAGGCCGCTGGCGCCAGGCGCTCGAGCTGGCCGAGGAGAGCGAGGACATCCTGCGGCGCCGCTGCACCGGCGTGTCGTGGGAGCTCGGCACCTCCACGTTCGTCATCCTCGATGCGCTCTTCTACCTCGGCGAGTGGTCCCGGCTGCGCGAGCGGCTCAAGGTGAGCCTCGACGACGCGTGCGCGCGCGGCGACCTGCGCTCCGAGGTCCAGCTGCGCATCGCCTATGCCTCGGCCCTGGCCCTGGCGGCCGACGACCCCCGGACCGCGCGCGCCGAGCTCGAGGCGATCGAGCGGTGGACCCGCACGAGCTTCCACTTCCTGCACACGCTCGCGCTCCTCGGGCAGTGCCGCGAGGCGATCTACAGCGGGCGCGGCGAGGAGGCGTGGCAGACGATCTCGCGGCAATGGTCCGTGCTTCAGAGCCACATGCAGTTCCGGGTGCAGTACGTGTTCATCCTCATGCTCGACCTGCGCGCGCGCTGCGCGCTCGCGGCGGCGCGGGCCCCTACCGGCACGAACCCGCGGCAGGTGCGCCGGCTCCTCGCCGCCGCGGACAAGGACGCCGACACCCTCGAGCACCTGGGCGTGCCCTGGAGCGAGGCCCTGGCCGCGCTCGTGCGCGCGGGCGTGGCCGCGGCGCGCGGTGAGGAATGGCCCACGCTGACGGCGCTCGAACGCGCCGAAGCGGCCTGCCTGCGCGCCGACATGTCGCTCCACGCCTGGGTCGCCCGTCATTGCCGGGGCCGTGTGCTCGGTGCTGCCAAGGGTCGGCGCCTGCGCGAGGAGGCCGAGGCGGCGCTGCGGGCCCAGGGCGCCCAGGCGCCGGAGCGCCTCTCGGCGTGGTTCGTCCCGGCGCCCTGGCCCGACGCCTAACGGCAGGGGAAGTGAGGATAGATGTACTCCTCGAACATGCGCACGAGCTGCGGGTTGCCCTTCACCTTCTCCTGGTAGTCCGCCTGCACCGGTATGCAGTAGCTGGCCGTACGCGGGCCGACGCGCGGCAGCCAGGCGGTGTGCAGCGAGAAGCCGAAGTGCATGCCCGGGGTCCGCAGGCGGCACAGCGGCCCGGGTTCGAGCCGGGCGGCGTCGAAGATCCAGATCTCGCTCGCCTCGGGCGTGTAGCCCGTGCACACGACGTAGCCGTCGGTGGAGCCGCCGCCGCCCCCGCGTCGCGGGACGAACTGGGGGGAGTTCACGCCCCAGCCCTGGGGGGCCCGGTACGTGTCGGCGATGCGCATCTCCCGGGTGTCGAGGCGCAGGAGGCACGACGGGCGCCCCTCCTGCGCCGGCATGCCCATGATCTCCGGGAGCTGCGTCAGCCGGTGCGGGTAGTTCCGGTACAGCTCGTAGACGAACTCCGAGAGGAGCTCGGTGAAGTAGCCGCTCGAGCTCCAGTACACGTTCTCGATGCGGCCGGGGCGCGCCGCGTTCGAGAGCACGTCGCGCGCCGCGAACATCCCGAGGCCCCAGGTGCGCTCGTCGTCGCTGATGATCTTGGAGTCGACGACCCGGCCGGTGCGGCCGTCGATGACGTAGCGGCCGAGCCGGTTGATGTCCATGGAGCCGACCGAGATCATCCCGCGCACGCGCGCCGGGATGGGCTTGGAGCCGTACGGCGACGTGTCGTAGACGCGTTGCCACTCGGCCACGTCGGTGGCCGTGGAGTGGGCGATGTGGAGCGTGATCTGGTCGTTCGGGTTGTCGTAGTCGGCGAGGAAGTGCGCCGCCTCGAGCGGGATGACGAGCGGCCGTACGGTGACGCGCGCCTCGGCGTCGCCGTGGAGCGGGCGCTCGCCGCGCACGAGGTCCGCGCGGCGCACGAGGTAGATGGGCAGGTTCGGGCGCTGCGCCCGGGTGGTGAGGAGCCGGAGCAGCTGCTCGAGGCGGTGGTGCTCGGGGAAGGGGTTGTTGAAGATCTGCGAGAGCCCGGTCTTGTCGGCCGTGTCCAGCACGACGATGTAATCGCGCGTCACCTCGATCTGGTGCATGGTCTGATCGATGCGCACCGGCAAGCCGTTCGGCATCATGAGGCGCCAGCGCTCGAGCGGGCCCTTGCCGTCCCAGCGCACGAGATAAGTGAAGTTCACCATGTCCCGCTCCGAGCCCCCGCCGCAGAGGCCACCGAGCAGTCCCACGTCGTCCGGTGAGGTCCCGGAGGGCTGCCCGAGCCGCCGCCCTTCGGCGAGCGCCGCGGACATGGCCAGGCGCAGCCGCAGCAAGGTGCTCAGGGACCAGGGGCAGAGATCCAGCACCCGCAACACCTGCTCGATCCCCTGGGCGAGGAGGTACGGGATCTGCTCCATGTCGTAGAGGAGGGGCGTCGTGCGCATGAGCGAGTTGATGCTCTTGCCGTAGTTGACCGAGTACAGCTCGCCGGTGTGCTTGTCGTAGCAGGGGTGCGCCGAGGTGAACGTCGGGGGAAAGGCCTGCTGCTCCCAGGTCTGCGGGCGCCATTCGCCCTGCGCGCCCATCGGCGTCACGAGGTGGAGCGACGCGGTGTCCATCTCGAAGGCGCGCCCCGGGTCGTAGGTGACGAGCAGGCGCGCCTCCTCGTCGCCGATCTGGAAGGGCAGGAACGCCGTGTTGAGGAGGTCGCGCAGCCCGAGGCGCGGCGAGAAGCGCAGCTCGCCGAAGTTGCGGAACTTGTACCTGGCGTACTCGGGGCGCTCGCGCGTGGTGGTGTCGGCGTAGAAGCACGGGGACTTGGACAGGCGACTCGTGACGTGGGCGCTCGGCTCGGCGCCCTCGGGGGTAAAATCGAACCGGTAGATCATGCCGTCGCCGCTCAGGAAGGGAGAGGCCCCGGCGTCCGGCAGATCACCGGTCTCCACGTGTCCCGCGGGCGCCACCATGAACATGTGTCCACCGAGGTCCCGTGGCAGCGTGCCCTGCACGACCTCGAGTGGGGCGTGGTGGAGCTCCTTGCGCGTCCAGCGCAGCATGGATTCGGGGACCGGCGGGTACCAGGGCATCTCGTTCCTCCAAGGGGGCCAGCGAGGATTCTCAGGGTCGTGTTGCGAGGCGGCCTCGTGCACTTAACGACGGTGCGCGGGTCTTCTCAAGAGCTCAATAAGGATGTTGCCGGACGCCCTCAGGGCGGATGAGGATCGGGACATGACGAGGGACAGGGATGTGGTGACACTGAAGCGCTCGTCTCCGGAGGCGCTGGCGGAGGCGGCCGACATCAACTTCGTGACGCACGCGGGGTGGCTGCAGGCGCGGCTCCAGGGCATGAGGGTCTTCGATCAGGGGGATCTCATGCTGCTCGATTCCGGGCTCCCCTGCGACACGTTCAACTTCGTCTGCCGGGCGCGGCTCAGCGCGGGCGCGGCCGAGGAGCGCGCGGCCGAGACGATCGGCCATTTCCGGCGCGCCGGGCGACCCTTCTCCTGGTGGGTCGGTCCCGCGGATCGTCCGCGCGACCTCGGCGACATCCTCCTCGGCGCCGGCCTCCTGCGGGCGGAGACGGAGCGGGCCATGGCCGCCGATCTGGAGGGGCTCCAGCCCGGTGACTTCGCCCCGCCGGGCTGGCACGTGCGGCGGGTGAGCTCGGAGTCCGAGCTACGCACCTTCGCCGAGCTCAACGCCACCCACTGGACGCCCCCCGACCCGCACGTGCTCCGCTTCTATGAGCTCGGGGCCGCGGCCCTGCTCACGCATCACTGCCCCCTCTGGTTCTACGTCGGGTACCTCGACGACGTGCCCGTGGCCACGGGCGAGCTGACCACGGGCGACGGCGTCGTGGGCCTCTACAACATCGCCACGCTCGCGGCGCATCGCCGGCGCGGCTACGGCACGGCGCTCACGCAGCACCTGCTCCTCGAGGCGCGGGCGCGGGGGTACCGAACCGCGATCCTGCAGGCCGCCCCGGCCGGGGTCTCCCTCTACGAGCGGCTCGGCTTCCGGTCGTTCGGCGACATCACCGAGTACAAACCCCCGGCCGCGGCCTCGCCGCCGCGCTGAGCCGGCCGCAACCCTCGGTCCGCTACCGCGCGCTCAGTTCCTTGGCCGCGGGGGCCGAGGACGTGGTGGGCGCGTTCGCCTCGGAGGGGCAGCGAAACGCCGTGCCCACGATCACGACTTGCGGGATCGATCGGCTCGACAGGAGGGCCGGTTGCAGCTGCAGATAGGTGGCGCCTCGTTGGGCGGCCTTGAGCTGCGCCTCCTTCATCGCCTCCGCGAAGTGCCGCTCGTCCACCTGCGAGAAGTAGGACTCGACCCCGACGACCATGCCGAGGTTCTCGCAGTTGGCCGGTGGGGCATTGGGGCTCGCGGCCATGTGGGCCGCCGCGGCCTGGACAGCGGCTTCGTCCGGCAAAGGCTCGAGCCGAGGTGAGTTCCTGGCCGATGGGGCGGTGGCGCAGCCGACCCCACAGAGCGACAGGAGCAGCCCCACAGTACGCAGTCCCAGCGTGTTCATGGATCAGTCCCTCCTTGAGGAAGATGGGGTGACGGTATGAAAAGCCAACTCCGCCCCCTGGCGTCCCCTGACCCCACCCGCGCCGGGCCTGTCAGCAGGGCCGTGGGGCTCCAGCGCCCCGGCGTGCGTGCGTGCCTTGCTGGGGCCAAGGTCGTCCGCTATCATGCGCCCGCTCTTTTCCGAGGATTTCTCAATGGATCTGTCGCCAGTGGAGGACGCGGTCCGCGACATCGCGGCGGGCAAGTTCGTCATCGTGGTGGATGACGAGGATCGCGAGAACGAAGGTGATCTCATCATGGCGGCGGAAAAGGTGACGCCGGAGAGGATCGCCTTCATGGTGCGCTACACGAGCGGCATCATCTGTATGCCCATGACGCGCGAACGTCTGGACGCGCTCCGCCTGCCGCAGATGGTGCCGGAGAACACGGAGTCGCAGCGCACGGCATTCACCATCTCGGTCGACTACCGCCACGGCACGACCACGGGCATCTCGGCCCACGACCGCGCCAAGACCATCCTGGCGCTCGCCCAGCCGGGGTCCAAGCCCGAGGACTTTGCCCGGCCCGGACACATCTTTCCCCTGCGCTACTGCGAGGGCGGGGTGCTGCGCCGCGCCGGCCACACCGAGGCCACGGTGGACCTCGCGCGCCTGGCCGGGCTCGCCACGCCGGCCGGCATCCTGTGCGAGATCGTCAACGATGATGGCACCATGAAGCGGCTGCCCGAACTCAAGGCGTTCGGCCGCGAGCACGGGCTGTCCATCATCTCGATCGCCGACCTCATCTCCTATCGCCGCCGCAAGGAGAAGCTCGTCCGGCGGGTGGGCGAGGGGCACCCGCTCAAGACACCGTACGGGCAATTCACGGCCTACGAGTACCTCGGGATGGCGGACGGCACGCGGCCGCTCGCGCTCGTCATGGGCGACCTCGGCCAGGGCCAGGACGTGCTCGTGCGCGTCCACATGGAGTGCCTGGCCGGCGACGTGTTCGGCGCCACGAGCTGCAGCTGCAACCTCCTCCTCCAGGCCTCGATGGAGAAGATCGCCACGGCCGGCGCCGGGGTCATCGTGTACCTGCGCGGGCCGGACGGGAGCGGCTTCGGGTTCAACCACCGGCGTGATGCCGAGGAGACGACGCACGACGCGGGCCCGGCCCAGGTCCATGACTGGCGTGAGCTCGGCGTGGGGGCGCAGATCCTGGCGGATCTCGGGGTCCACACCCTCCGCGTGCTCACCAACAGCCTCGGCAAGTATGTGGGCCTCAAGGGCTACGGGCTCGAGGTCACCGATCGCGTGCCGCTCGGCCCCGTGGGCGCGGAGGGCGAGACCGCGAAACGATGATGTCCGGCCGCTGCGGCGTCCCCTCTCCGGGCCCTGTAGCGGCCGTGTCCCAGGCAGGGATGCGCTCCCCCTGCACGTACGCTAGATGAAGTCACCACGGGGCGGCTTGACCCGTCGCCGGGCGGCATGCTACCGGAGAGCGCTTTTTCGACGGTCGCGGGCGCGATCCGCGGGCTCCTCTTTCGGCCCGAGGGCGTCCCGCGAGTCGCATCGAGACGAGGAGGACCATGCGCACCATCGGAGTGATCGGCGGCAGCGGGCTGTACGAGATCGAGGGGCTCACCGGCATCGAGTGGGTGCACCTCGACACCCCCTTCGGAGCGCCATCGGATGACTACCTCGTCGGGCGGCTCGGCGACGCCCGCATGGTGTTCCTGCCGCGGCACGGGCGCGGCCACGGCCTCGCCCCGCACGAGATCAATTACCGCGCGAACGTCTACGGGATGAAGAAGCTCGGCGTCGAGTGGCTCATCTCGGTCTCGGCGGTGGGCTCGATGCGCGAGGAGATCCGCCCCGGGCACATCGTCATCCCCGACCAGTTCTTCGACCGCACCAAGGGCCGCGACGCGACCTTCTTCGGCGACGGCTGCGTGGGCCACATCGGCTTCGCCGACCCGATCTGCGCCCCGCTCGCCGAGGTGGTCTACGACGTGGCCGCGCGCGAGTGCGACAAGGCCGGCTCGCGCGCCCACCGCGGCGGCACTTACGTGGTCATGGAGGGGCCGCAGTTCTCGACGCGCGCCGAGTCGCGCATCTACCGCCAGTGGGGGGTGGACGTGATCGGCATGACCAACCTGCCCGAGGCCAAGCTCGCCCGCGAGGCGCAGATCTGTTACGCCACCGTGGCGCTGTCGACCGACTACGACTGCTGGCACGACACCGAGGAAGACGTGACGGTCGAGGCGGTGCTGACGATCATCCGCCAGAACGTGACCATGGCCAAGGCGATCGTGAAGGGGGCGGCCGAGGCCATCGCGGCGCAGTGGGGCGAGGGCGACGAGCGCCGCTGCGGCTGCCCGCGCGCGGCCGAGCACGCCATCATGACCGCGCGCGACCAGATCCCGCCCGCCACGCGGGCCAAGCTCGAGCTCCTGTTCGGGCCCTACATGAAGACGTCGGAGGGGAAATGAAACGGCCAGAAGGCGAAGGATCGGAGGGCAAGGGCAAGGAGCGGGCCGGCCAGGGCGGCCTGGTCGTGGTGGGCTCGGTCGCGCTCGACACGGTCGAGGTGGCGAGCGGGCGGTGCGAGAACATCCTCGGCGGCTCGGCGTCCTTCTTCTCGACCGCCGCCTCCTACTTCACCCGCCCGCACCTCGTGGCCGTGGTGGGTGAGGACTTCCCCGAGGAGCACGTGGAGTTCCTGGGCCAGCGCGGCGTCGATCTCACGGGGCTCGAGCGGGTGCAGGGGCAGACCTTCCGCTGGGTGGGGCGCTACTCCAAGGATCTCACCTCGCGCACGACGCTCGAGACGCACCTCAACGTGTTCGCCGGGTTCCAGCCGCGCCTGCCCGAGTCGTACCGGGACGCGGAGTTCGTCTTCCTCGGCAACATCCTGCCGTCCTTGCAGCTGGAGGTGCTCGAGCAGGTGCGCCGGCCGCGCCTCGTGGCCATGGACACCATGAACCTGTGGATCGACACCCAGCGCGACGACCTCAAGCGGGTCTTGAAGCGCATCGATCTCCTGGTCATCAACGACGAGGAGGCGCGCCAGCTCGCCGAGGAGCACAACCTGCCGCGCGCGGCGCGGGCCATCCGCCAGATGGGGCCGGCCACGGTGATCGTCAAGCGCGGCGACTCCGGGGCGCTCCTCTTCCACGAGGGTGGGGTGTTCGCGGCGCCGGCTTATCCCCTCGAGGAGGTGGTCGACCCGACCGGCGCCGGCGACACCTTCGCCGGCGGCTTCATGGGCTACCTCGCGCGCGTGCGCGACCTCGGCCCCACGGCGGTGCGCGTGGCCATGATCTACGGCTCGGTGATGGCCTCGTTCTGTGTGGAGGCGTTCTCGCTCGACCGCCTGCGCTCGCTCGGGCGGCAGGAGATCGCCGACCGCTTCCGTGCCTTTCAGGAGCTGACCCACTTCGAGGGCGTGCATCTCGATTGAGCCCGGCCGGGCGCGCGAGGCCATGACGCGGGAGCTCTACACCGAAGGGCCGGGCGCCACGCGGCGGCTGGCGGAGCGGCTCGGGAAGAAGGTACGACCGGGCGACGTGCTCACGCTCGTGGGCGACCTCGGGGTGGGCAAGACCTGCTTCGTGCAGGGGCTCTCGCGCGGCCTCGGGGTCACGGGATCGCGGGTGGCGAGCCCGACCTTCAACATCGTCATCGAGCACGCCGGGCGGATCCCGCTCTACCACATCGACCTCTATCGCATCGCCGACCGGGACGAGCTCGCCGAGCTCGGGCTCGAGACCTATCTTTACGGTCCGGGCCTGTGCGCGGTGGAGTGGATGGACCGCTTCCCCGAGCTCGCGCCCTCCGAGCGGGTGGAGGTGGGTCTCAGCATCGAAGGGCCGCGCCGGCGACGGCTCATCGTGCGCGGGTACGGGGCGCGCGGCGAGGCGCTCGTGCGGGACTGGCTCGGCGAAGAGGCGGAACAAGGGTAGCCGAACACCCTGCCCCCTCGGCTGTCCGTCGGAGAGTCCGATTGACAGGTCAGCGGGTTCTCGGTTTTGATGCCAGGATGGCAGGGAAAAACCGGCCGTCCAGCGGAGAGGGCTCATGGCAGGACACTGTCGTGCTGTGGGGGCCGGACAGCACGAGCACGAGCAAAGCGGGGGAGGAGGAGTCCGACACCGCCGACCTCGCCCCCCCGGTCGACTCGCGCTACCAGGAGCGGGGGGAGCTCGGCCGCGGCGGCATGGGCACGGTCCTGCGGGTGGAGGACGACCGGCTCCTGCGGCAGGCGGCGATGAAGGTGCTCGACCCGCAGCTCGCGCGCAGCCCCGAGCACGTGCGCGCCTTCCTCGAGGAGGCGCAGGTCACGGCCCAGCTCGAGCACCCGAGCGTGGTGCCGGTGCATGACATCGGGCCCTACCCGGGCGGCTCGTGCTACTTCACGATGAAGCTCGTCGAGGGCCGGACCCTCGAGCAACACGTGGCGGAGCGGGCGGCGACGCTCGGCAGCCCCGCCACCATGCACGAGTTCCTCAACATCTTCCTCAAGCTGTGCGACGCCCTGGCCTTCGCGCACAGCCGCGGCGTCCTCCACTGCGACCTCAAGCCCGGCAACTTGATGGTGGGGAACTTCGGCGAGGTGTACCTCATGGACTGGGGGCTCTCGCGCCTCATCGACGTGCCCGACCCGCAGCAGCGCGTGCGCCTGTCGGGCATGAGCCCGCGGGCGGTGCTGCAGTCGGGGATCTCGGGCACGCCGTCCTACATGGCGCCGGAGCAGGCGCGGTGCCTCGCGTACACGGAGCGGACCGACATCTTTGGCCTGGGCGCGATCCTCTACTTCCTGGTCACCGGCGAGGCCCCGTTCGCCGCCGACACGGTCGAGGAATCGCTGAGCCGCGCCTCGATCGCGAGCTTCGTGCCGCCCGAGGAGCTGCGCAGCGACCTGGCGGTGCCGCCCGGCCTGTCGCACATCATCAAGAAGGCGATGGCGCGCGAGCCGTCCGAGCGCTACCAGCAGGTGCAGGCGCTCAAGGCCGACGTGGAGGTGTTCCTGCGCGGCGGCTTCCACTTCTCGACCCGCATCTTCGCCGCGGGCGAGAAGCTCATGAACGAGGGTGAGCCGGGCCACGCGGCCTACCTCATCACCCGCGGCACCTGCGTGGCCTACAAGATGATCGACGGCGTGCGCACGGAGCTGCGGCGCATGGGCCCGGGCTCGGTGGTGGGCGAGATGGCGCTCCTCCTCGAGCGGCCCCGCACGGCGACGGTGGAGGCGCTCGAGGAGCTGCACACCGTCGAGGTGACGCGCGACATGCTCCACGTGGGCCTCGGGATCGACACCTGGCTCGGGCGGATGGTGCGCACGCTGGCCGATCGGTTCCGGGATCTCGACGAGCAGATCACGGCCCTGCGGCGTGCCCAGGGCCGCTCGCACGGCTGAGATGGCGCCGGGGCCGTGATAGGCTCCGCGCGATGACACGACATCTACGCCGTCTCACCCTCGTCTCTCTGGTGTGGATCGAGGTCTGGGCCGCCTCCGCGATGGCCCGCCCGCGCGGCGCCGCCAAGCCCGCCGCCCAGGCCAGCCCGTCCTCCCAGGGGACGAGCGCGACGCCGCCCGCGAGCGCGACGCCACCCGCGAGTGCGGCTCCCCCCGCGAGCGCGACGCCGCCCACGAGCGCGACGCCGCCCACGAGCGCGACGCCGCCCACGAGCGCGACGCCACCCTCCAGTGGGACGCCGCCCGCGAGCGCGACGCCACCCTCTAGTGGAACGCCGCCCGCGAGCGCGGCACAACCCGCGAGCGCGGCACAACCCGCCCGCCCACAGCCCGCATCCGGTGGTCAGGCCGCCGCGCCGTCCGGGGCATCGACCGAGGAGATCATGGCGCGCGGGGCGCTCACCAACCGGTCCAAGGTCAAACACGTCCTCATCTCCTGGGCGGACCCCGCCAAGAGCAACGGCGGGCAGGTGGATCCGCGCGCCCAGAAGCGCACGGCCAAGGACGCCGAGACGCTCGCGATCCAGCTGCTCGAGCGGGCGCGTGCCGGCGAGGACTTCGACGCGCTCATGGCCGAGTACTCGGAAGATCCCGGGAGCGCCCACACCGGCATCGCCTACGAGGCCACCCCCTCGGCGCAGCTCGTGTTCGAGTTCAAGCGCATGTCGCTGCGTCTCAAGATCGGCGAGGTGGGGATGGTGAAGAGCATGTTCGGCTGGCACGTGATCAAGCGGATTGAGTAGGAGGCGCCGGCAGACGCTTTATAGTTGCCTCATGTGCCGCAACATCAAGACGCTCCATCACTTCGAACCGCCCGCGACCCCCGAGGAGATCCGTGACTCGGCCGTGCAATATGTCCGGAAGCTGAGCGGGATGCGGGCCCCCTCGCGCGCCAACCGCGCGGCCTTCGAGACCGCCGTGGACGACGTCACGGCGGCCATCACCCGGCTCTTCGATTCGCTCGAGGCGCACGGGCCGCCGCGGACCCGCGAGGAAGAGAAGCACAAGGCCCGCGAGCGCGGCCGCAAGCGCGAAGAGCAGATGCGGACCCGCCTGCTCCGGAGCACCTCACAGACGCGCTAGCGCCGGCTCAGCCCGGGCCGGGCCGATCCGGCACCGCGGCCAGCGTCGCGGGGGACGCCCCGGCGCTGCGCAGCTCGTAGGTGCGCTCGGCGTAGGCGGCGTCGTCCACCCACAGCCGGCGCATGATGCGCTCGATGAGCGGGCGCGCGGCCCAGGTCAGGCGCTGCGCCCGGGCAAAGCCGGGCCGGGACGAGGTGGCCAGCGTGGCCTCGATGATCGCGGTCCGCCCGGGCGCGATCGGCGTGGCGTGCGTCTCCACCAGCGAGCCGGCGCCTTCGCCATCGAGGATGGTCATGACGATGGTGCGCGGCTCGGGGCAGTGGAAGCTGCAGTCCACCTCGATGCACACGGGCCCGAGCACGCGGAAGGCCACGCGCAGCGTGATCCGATCCTGCGTCTCGTCGAGGACGCGGAGGCGGGCGAACGAGTACGGGTGGAGGTGCGCGCCGTGCCAGGGGTCGAGCCGGTTGGCGATGACGTCGCTCGGCTCGCAGCGCGCCTCCATGCGGATGACGCCGTCCAAAAACTCGCTCGGGCGCTCGGGCAGGATGGGCCGCGGCACGGCAGGGTCGGCCGGGCCGAGCCGCACCCAGGTGAGGAGACCGTCGTCGTAGCTCTCGAGCGCGCACCAGCGGCTACGACCATGCGGCGAGCCGTCGAGCTCGAGCCCGTGCCAGGGGCACACGAGGCGCCCCTCCCGCACGAACCCGGTGGCGAGCGATGCGCCCATGTGCGGGCAGGCGTCGGGCGCGAGCCGCACCCCGTCCGCCGCGCGCCAGGCCACGAGCTCCCGGCCGTCGATCCGGTAGAGCACGGGTCGGGCGCCGATGCGCCTCGTGGCGTCCACCACGTACCAGCCGCCCGACGGCCGCCCGAGCGCGCGGGCCAGGGCGCGCTGGATCGCCGCCGGCCGCGCCTCGATCCAATCGGGGCGGCGCCGCTCCCGCCCCCGTTCCCTCAACAACGTCTCGAGCGGCCGTAACGCCTGGCCGATGGTGATGATGCGCCTTCCACGAGCATCCCGGTCTTCGAACATGCCGACTCCGTGACGGAGGCGCACAGTCTAAGCGGGCGCTCGCCCGGCGCACCAGCAACTTTCTCGTGTCCTCTGCGCCGCATCCGGGGCGCTAGAACCCGGACCCCGGGGTGGAGGCCGCGAGTCCGGCGCGGATGCGCGCCACCAGGAGCGCGGGCGGCGCCGCGGCATCGACCACGAGCGCGTCTTCGTCGGGGCCGGGCGCCTCCAGGCTGGCGAGCTGGCTGGCGAGGAGCGTGGCGGGCATGAAGTGATCGCGCCGCGCCGCGAGGCGCGCGGCGAGGACCGGCTCGGGCACGCGCAGGTAGACGAAACGCACGCGCGCGGGGTCGCGCCGGAGAACCGCCCGGTAGCTGCGCCGGAGCGCGGAGCAGGCCAGGACCACGGACGCCCCGGCCGCGAGCCACCCGTCGATGGCCTCGGCGAGCGCGGCCAGCCAGGGCGCGCGGGCGGCGTCGTCGAGCGGCTGGCCCGCGGCCATGCGCGCCCGGTTCTCGGGCGAGTGGAAGTCGTCGGCGTCGACGAACCGCCAGCCGTCACCGCCCTCCTTGGCCGCGTCCTTGGCCGCGTCGAGCGTCGCGTCCTTGGCCGCGTCGAGCGTCGCGTCCTTGGCCGCGTCGAGCGTCGCGTCCTTGGCCGCGTCGAGCGTCACGTCCTTGGCCGCATCGAGCGTCGCGTCCTTGGCCGCGTCGAGCGTCGCGTCCTTGGCCGCGTCCTTGGCCGCGTCGAGCGTCGCGTCCTTGGCCGCGTCCTTGGCCACGTCGAGCGCCGCGGCGAGCGCGCGGCCCACGGTGGTCTTGCCCGCGCCGGCCACGCCCATGACCACGATCACCACGAGAACGCCTCGACGGCAGGGCGATGGCAGGTGCTGCGACGCGGCATCGAAGATCCCTTCACTTCTTCCTTGGCCTGACGAGGGCAGCGAGCATAGATTCGGCGGCCCATGGGTGCAATCAAGGGCGCCATCTCGGTGCGTCGCTATGCTGTGCTGGATCCGCTGCCGCAACGTCCGCGCGAACGCCTCGTGAAGGGGCTGCGCGCGCACGCGTTCTTGCCTCTCGACCCGCGCTCCGAGGTGGATCGCGCGGTGGGCTGGGTGGTGCTCGGGCAACCCGAGGACGCGGATCTCCAGCCGGAGAAGGTGCTGTTCACGGCCGCGGCCGGGGACGAGCTACGGGTGGCGCTGCGCATGGACATGTTGCGCGCGCCGGCGTCCGAGGTGCGGCGCGAGGTGGCGGCGCGGGCGGCCGAGCTCGAGACCGAGGGGCGACGCCTGTCGCCGCGCGAGCGCCGCGCGCTCCGCGAGGAGGTGACGCGCAAGCTCAAGCTGCGCGCCTTTCCCCGGGTGCGGGTGACGGACCTCGTGTGGCAGCTCGACGCGGGCCGGGTCTACTTCTGGTCGCAGACCAAGGCGGCGACCGAGGCCATGGTGGATCTCTTCGTCAAATCGTTCGGCCTGCGCATCGAGGTGGAGGGGCCGGCGCGCTGGGCCCGGACCGCCGTGGACGTGCGCGCGCTCGATCGCCTGGAGCCGACGCGCGAGCTGTGGATGGGCTTCGATGGGCTGCGTCCGCTCGGCGGCGCGGGGGAGGAGGGGTGATGGCACGCACGGGATCGAAGCGCGGCGCGACGGTGGGGCGGGTGGCGAACGCGCGCCCGCAGGGGAGGCGCCAGGCCGAGCCGACGCTGGCCGAGGAGATCGAGGCCTCGGGCGAGACGCCGGTCGATGAACGCGAGGCGGCCGAGCGCGCCGACCGCGAGGACTACGCGTTCCTCGCGCGCGAGTTCCTGACATGGCTCGTCTATCACGCCGAGGAGGAGGGGGGGACGTTCGCGGGCACCAAGGAGGTCCCGGCGTTCGTCATCCAATTCGGCGGCCGACTCGTCCTGCGCACGCTGGTGGGCGCGGTCACCGAGGTCGCGCTCAAGGGGCCCTCGCCGGTGGGGAGCGCGGATCTGCGCTACGCGGTGGCGGGCGGGCTGTCGGTCAAGGAGGCCGATCTCGTGCTCGAGCAGGACGAGCGCGTGTGGACCTTCGCGCTGTCGGCCGAGTACTTCGATCTCAAGCGGGTGAAGCTCCCCGAGGTGCTGGACAAGGAGGAGGCCGAGCAGGCCGAGCGCGACGATGCCCAGCGGGCCGACGAGCGGCTCCTGCTGCTCGGCACGCTCGACGAGGCCCTGCGCGCGGCGTTCGCCCACTTCCTCGAGCTGCGCAGCCGTCCGGCGTGGTCGAAGAGCATCGTGCCGGCGCTGCGCGCCTGGCTCGAAGACGGCACCTGAGCCAGGCGCGGGCGTCCCTCTGGGTCTCCCTCGCTCCCGTCGATGTCGCGTCGCCGCGCGCTCAGGGCGCGGGGGCGGGCTCGGGCTCGGGGGAGACCGGGGGTTGCCAGAGCGTGCGGACGTCGACGCGCAGGACGACCGTGTCGCCGAGCGCCTGGACGTGCTGCGCCGGGACGTCGATCAGGCCGGGGTGGAAGGCGCGATGCGGCACGCCGAGCTCGTCGGCGATGTCGTTGCGCAGCTTCACCCGGAGCCCCTCCACCTGCAGGGTGTCGCCATCCAGATAGATCTCGTCCACCGCGCCGAGCGCCCGCCCGGTGGCGTCGATCACGGTCCGTCCTCGCACTTGATCTTGAAAGCGTAGCCGCATGGCGCCCTCCTTCTGATCGTGGAATGGGTCTGTGCGTGCGGCGTGCCGAAGGCGCATGCGCTCGCAAGCCCGGCAGGAGGCGGCTCGTGGGCCGGGACGTCCGCTGGATCGGTGGGAGGCAGTGGAAGACGGCGGGGACGCGAGGGGCATCCGGCGGACGTAGACGGGAACGCGGTTTCCTCGATGGGGACGCTGACGGGCTGGCAGGCGACGGCGGGGCCGGGCGGCGGGGATCAGCGATCGGCGTCGGGGTCGGGCGGTTCGGCGCCGGACGCGGACGCGGCGGCCTCGCGGAGACGCTCCTCGCGCCGCGGGACGGGGCGGGCGGGGATGCCGACCACCGTGGTGTGCGGCGGCACGTCGTGGAGGACGACGGCGTTGGCGCCGATGCGGGCGCCGTCGCCGATGCGCACGGGGCCGATGATCTTGGCGCCGGCGCCGATGAAGACGTCGTCGCCGAGGACCGGGCTCTCGCGTCGCTCGGCGCCGATGGTCACCTGGTGCTCGATGTGGACGTTGCGGCCGCCGCGCACGGCGCCGTTGATGACCACGCCGTCGGAGTGGATGAGGACGAGGCCGGGGCCGAACTCGGCGCCGCGGCCGATGACGCAGCCGCCGAGCACGGTGTTCAGCTTGTTGAACACCATCTCGAGGGGCGCGAGGTGGAGGTGCCGCGAGGTCTGCATGAGGCGGTAGAGCACGATGGCCAGGGTACCATCGGTGGCCAGGACCTTGGCGAGATCGGTGAAGCGGTCGCTCTCGTAGCACCAGAGGGCCTTTTGGCGGAGATCGGTGGCGAGGGTGCGAAGGAGGCCGCGCATGGCGAGCATCTTGGCATGGGGCGGGGACGCCCGGAAGCCCGCGCCGGGTCTATATGCCTGGTGGCTGATGGCCCTGGAGGCGGGGTAGATGCGCGGTCCTGTGGCCGAGACCCACCGTCAAGGCGCCGAGACCCACCGTCAAGGCGCCGAGACCCACCGTCAAGGCGCCAAGACCCACCGTCAAGGCGCCAAGACCCACCGTCAAGGCGCCAAGACCCACCGTCATGCGACCGAACCGGGTGCGTCTTCCCCGGCCTGACGGATGTCCTACTCGCCCAAGGACTTCGTTGCGCCGGGGGAGAGAGCGTCAGCACGCCCGCGGAGGGCTGGGTCTCCTCGTGAGCCGGGTGGTGTAGACTCGTCGGCCGTGAGCCGAGGAGGCGCGATGCGTCCGGGACAGCTTGGGGTGCTGATGTGCGGTCTGGTCTTTGTGGGGGGCGGAGGCGGTGGGGGCGCGAGGGCCGAGGAGCTGGCGTGCGATCTGGCGGAGCAGGGGACGGTGCAGGTGGACGGGCTCCTCGACGATTGGCGCGACGTGCAGGGGCGCCCGGTGGGCAGCGGAAGGCGCGACCTGTCCTTCGAGGTGCGCTGCAACTACGACGACAACAACCTCTATCTGATGGTGCTGGTCCAGGATGACCGGCTCGTGCGCACGCGGGCGCAGCTCGCGGGCGAGGACCACGTGGAGATCGGTCTCCCGGTGGGCGACAAGGTGGAGCGGCTCGCGATCTACCCGGAGGAGGGCGACGTGAAGCAGCGGCTCGTGTGGTCGAACAAGCGCGCGCCGCTCAAGGGGGTGAAGGCCGCGGAGTCGCGCCAGCCAGACGGCTGGAGCGTCGAGGTGGGGCTCCCGCTCGCCAGCCTGCCGGAGTGGACGCC
The DNA here is from genome assembly GCA_036263495.1 of Polyangia bacterium. GTDB lineage: Bacteria > Myxococcota_A > Polyangia > Palsa-1104 > SHYY01 > DATAGU01. The sequence continues at coordinate 18,215 of DATAGU010000019.1, forward strand.
CGGGGCGCCGCTCGTGCACGTCGGGGTGGCGGTGGCCGACAGCGACGCCAAGGGGGCGGCGCGGCCGGAGCGCTTCCTGGCCATGGCGCCGCTCGACAAGGGGGCCGAGGCGCTCGACGTGATCCACTTCGCCACGGGCAAGGCGTCGCTCGAGGCGCTGCTCGGGGAGCTTCGCCTCGGGCCGGGCGACATCAAGTACGATCTCGCGGGGCGGGTGATCGCGGGCAACAAGGGGCGGGTGCTGGTGGTGGGCAAGAACCTGGCGGTGGTGGGCGACGAGTACGCGTACGTGGGGCTGCCGGTGCGCAGCCCGGCCGACATCAAGGAGATGCGGGTGGCGGATCTGGCCGGCGAGGGGCGTGAGGCGATCGTGGTGCGGTATGTCGAGCGCGGCGGGGGCGGGATGCGCGAGGTGCTGGCGATCTACTCGATGGGCGGCGAAGGGCTGCGCCGCATGCTGGGGGTGGAGGTGGCCAAGGGGACCGAGCGCGGGGATCGCCGGCTCGAGACCAAGGTGTCGTTCGTGCCGCCCAAGCGGCGCGGTCAGGGGACGGAGCTGGTGATCGAGGCGCTGCCGGCGGTGGGCTGGCGCGAGGCGGATTATCGCGAGGCGCGGGACGAGGAGCTGGTGCCGATCCCGCTGCCCTGGTCGAAGGAGCGGCGGCTCCGCTTTCAGTTCACGGGCGACGGCTACACGCGCCTGGAGTAGCGCCGGGCGCTCCCGGGGAGGTGTCATGGTCATGAGATGGGGCAAGAGGCGGTCGTTGACGCGGTGGGTGGTGGGGGCGCTGGCGGCGGCGGCGCTGGGCGGCGCGGGGGCGGAGGCGCGGAGGCGTGGGGAGGCGGCGGCGCCGGGGACGGCGGGGGCGAGCGCCACGATGGTGGATCTGGCGCGGGCGCGGATCGTGGACCTGACGCATGCGTTCGACGAGAAGACGTTGTTCTGGCCCAACGCGCCATCGGGCTTCCAGCTCACGGTGCAGTCTCATGGCAAGACCGAGGCGGGGTACTTCTACGCGGCGAACAGCTTCTGCATGCCCGAGCACGGGGGCACGCACATCGACGCGCCGGTTCACTTCGCCGAGCAGGGTCGGAGCGTGGCCGAGGTGCCGCTGCGGCAGCTCATCGCGCCGGCGGTGGTGATCGACGTGACGGCGCAGGCCGCGGCGAACCCCGACTATCGCCTCGATGCCGAGGCGGTGCGCGCGTGGGAGGCGCGGCATGGGACGATCGCGGCCGGGGCGATCGTGCTCCTCCGCACGGGCTGGTCGGCGCGCTATCCCGATCGCAAGCGCTACTTCGGCAGCGACGCGCCCGGGGACGTGAAGCACCTCCACTTCCCGTCGTATGGCGCGGACGCGGCCGAGCTCCTGGTCAAGGAGCGCAGGGTGGCGGCGATCGGCGTGGACACGGCCAGCATCGACTACGGCCCCTCGCAGGACTTCATGGTGCATCGCATCGCCAACGGCGCGGACGTGCCGGGGCTCGAGAACCTCACGCACCTCGACGAGCTGCCGGCCACCGGGGCGTGGGTGGTGGCGCTGCCGATGAAGATCGCGCGAGGTTCGGGCGGTCCCGTGCGGGTCATCGCCCTCCTGCCCTGAGGCTCCCGCGCCCTCGTGAGCGGGGCCGTGCTCATCGTCGTCGTCGTGAGCGTGGGCGTGAGCGTGGGCGTGGGCGTGAGCGGTCCCGGACGACCCTTCCGTCCTCCTCCAGGGGCATCACCCCCATTGCCCTCCGCTGGCCCGGCCTCCATGATCGCCCCATGCTGGGGATCGCGTTCGAAGGCTGCGCCTGCCGCGCGGCGTTCCATGCCGGCGTCGCCGCGGCGCTCGCCGAGGCGGGCCTGCCCGTGGCCATGACGGCTGGCGCCTCCTCCGGTTCGCTGTGCGCGGCGGCGTGGGCGGCGGGCCGGGCGGCGGAATTACCCTCCATCCTCCGCTCGCTCGGCGGGCGCTCCATCGTGTCGCTGCAGCGGGCGCTGTGGAACCGCTCGATCTTCGACATGAGCCACATCGTGCGCAACCTGCTCGAGGAGCGCCTCGGCGCGTTCGACCTGCGGGCCCACTCGGTGGAGGCGCTCATCTCGGTCACCTGCCTGCGCGGCCTGCGCCCGCTCGTGGTGTCGAGCCGCGAGGAGCCGGATCTCGTCCCGGTGCTCCTCGGCTCGTGCTTCCTGCCGGTGCTGTATGGCCGCGTGGTGCGCCACCGCGGCGAGATCCTGGTCGACGGCGGCATCACCGACAACCTGCCCATCGAGGCGCTCGCGGCGCGCGGCTGCGACGAGGTGATCGCGGTCATCGCCGCCGCCGATGGGACCGCGCTCAAGCGCCCGCTCCGGCCCCGGCTCCGGCTCGGCTACGGCCCGGACGAGCCGCGCCGGCCGCGTCACATCGGCGGCGCGCGGGTGCACGTCATCCACCCGCGCAAGCCGCTCGCGATCCGGGCCTGGGACCTCGACACGGACCGCATCGCCGGTGCCCTCGACGAGGGCTACGCGGCCGGGCGCGAGTTCCTCGGCCCCTAAATTAGAACCCCCTAGAACGGACGTGCTGGCTCAGGTCCCGGTGAAGGCGGGCTTGCGCCGCTCGCTGGCGGCGCGGAGCCCCTCGCCGAGATCGGCGCTGCCGTAGCTCACGGCCTGCTCGTAGGCCTCGCGGTCGAGGGCGGCGAGGAGCGCGGCGCGGTCGATGCCCATCTCGAGCTTGAGCGCGCGCACCGCGAGCGGGGCGCCCTCGGCGATCTGGGCGGCGAGCTCGCGCGCCCGGGCGAGGACGCGGTCGCCGGGGAGCGCCTCGAGGGCCATGCCCCAGGCGGCGGCGTCGCGGCCGAGGAAGCGGCGGCCGGTGAGGATGAGCTCCGCGGCGCGCTGCGCTCCCACGCGGCGCGGCACGAGGTAGGTCGCGCCCATGCCGGGGTGGAGGCCGAGCTGGACGAAGTTGAGCGCGAGCCGGCTGTCCTCGTCCACGACGAGGAGGTCGCAGGCGAGCGCCACGCACAGGCCGGCGCCGATGGCCGGGCCGCGCACGGCGGCGATGACGGGCACGGTGAGCTCGGTGACGGTGAGGTAGCGTTGATAAAAGCCGGCCATGAACGCGCGCGCCTCGGCGAAGCTCGCGGCCCGCAGGCGCTCGATCATGGAGAGGTCGCCGCCGGCGGAGAAGGCGTCGCCGGCGCCGGTGAGGATGACGGCGCGCACGTCCTGGTCCTGCGACAGCTCGCGCACGCGCGCGGCGAGCGCCTCGCCGAGCTCGGGGGTCATGGCGTTCTTGCGTCGGGCGTCATCGAGGACGAGCGTGGCGACCGCGCCGTCCCGTTCGAGGCGAACTTCAGGCATGGCGGTTTCTACCACGAGAGGGGATGGCTCCGCCGTTCACAGGCATCGATGGGACAAGATGCGGGCGAAGCCTGCGGGGAGCGGATGGAGCGGAGGCCGGAGGCCTGAGCGGATCAATGCATGTGAACGGCGCTTCAGTAGACCGTGTTAACAAGGAGCGAGCCGAGGGCGAGCATGACGAACGGATCTCAGGACGAGCCCGCTTCGACCCGCCGCGAGGGGCGCGCCTCCGCGGTGCTGCTCGGGCTGTCCCTCCTCTACGCGGCGCAGGGCGTGCCCTTCGGGTTCGCCACCGAGTACCTGCCGGTGGTGCTGCGCCTGGCGGGCTACACCCGGGCGCAGATCGCGCTCCTCGGGTGGCTGCAGCTGCCCTGGCAGCTCAAGGTGCTGTGGGCGCACGCGGCCGACGGGCCGGTGGGGCGGCGCCATAGCCGCAGCATCCTCCTCGGCCTGCAGCTCCTCCTCGCCCTTGGCGTCTCCGCCTTCGCGCTCCGCCCGCTCGCCGCGGACCCGCCGTTCTGGTTCGTGCTCACGGCGGTCGCGGCGCTGCTCGCCGCCACTCAGGACGTGTTCGTCGACGCGCTGGCGGTGCGGACGCTCGCGCCGTGGGAGCGGGGCCTCGGTAACACGGCGCAGGTGGCGGGCTATCGGCTGGGTATCCTCGGGGGCGGCGCCGGGCTGCTGCTCCTCGTCGGGCCGTTCGGCGAGGCCTGGGCCATCCGGGTCTGCGCGCTCGGGATCGCGCTCGCGAGCGTGGGGGCGTTCTTGCTCGGCCGGCCGGCGGGGGCCGCGCCTGGGCCGAGCGAGGGCGCCGGGGCGGCCGGCGCGCACGGGCCCGCGGGCGAGGCACGGCTCGGCCTGATGAAGATCCTCCGGCACCTGATGGGCCCGGAGCGCTGGCCGGTGCTGGTCCTCGCGCTCACCTACAAGCTCGGCCTCCACATGGCGAGCGTGCTCATCAAGCCGATGGTGGTCGACGCGGGCTGGAGCGAGCGTCAGATCGGGCTCGCGGTGGTGAGCGCGGGCATCACCGCCGCGCTCGTGGGGTCGGTCCTCGGCGGCGTGGCGCACCGCGCCCTCGGCGAGGTGCGGGCGCTCGCCCTGGCCGGCGTCCTCCAGGCGCTGGTCTGCGTGCCGCTCGTCATCGCCGAGCGCGCGGGCGTGCCGCTCGGCTGGACCACGGTCGCCATCGCGGCCGAGAACTTCGCGAGCGGGCTCGGCACCACCGTGCTCTTCGCCGCGCTCATGAGCGCTACCCGGCCGGCCGACGCGGGGCTCCATTACACCCTGCTCACGAGCGCCAACGCGCTCGCCATCGGCCTCGGCGGCCTGCTCGGCGGCACGCTCGCGGACGTGATCGGCGCGGGGCGGGTGTTCGGGCTGTCGGCGCTGGTGAGCGCGCTGCCGCTCGCGCTGCTCGGGCGCTGGCGGCGGGCGGCCGCGGCTTCGGCACGGGCGTGACGTCGGCTCATCCGAGAGGGTGAGCAGGGACAAGCGGGTCCCGCGAGGGGCTGCCGTCGTGATAGAACTGCGGGCGCGCCCATGCCTGGTACCCAACGTTTCGCCGTCACGAATCCGCTGCGGGCCTTCGGCATCACCTGGTTCGGGCAGCTCGTCTCCCTGCTCGGCTCGGGGATGACGAGCTATGCCCTCGGCGTCAAGGTCTACCGGGAGAGCGGATCGGTCACCCAGTACGCGCTCATCACCTTCTTTTATGTCCTGCCCTTCCTCCTCGTGTCGCCGGTGGCGGGCGCGCTCATCGACCGCTGGGACCGGCGCCGGGCGATGCTCCTCAGCGACATCGGATCGGGCTTTGGCTTCTTCCTCATATGGGTGCTCCTCATGGCCGACAAGGCCGGGCTCTGGCACCTCGAGTTCTGGCACTTCTATCCGCCGCTCTTCCTCTCGTCGTGCTTCGCGGTGTTTCGCTGGCCGGCCTACTCGGCGGCCATCACCCTGCTCGTGCCCAAGCAGCACCTCGGGCGGGCGAGCGGCCTCGTCGAGCTGGCTGGGGGGCTCGGGCAGGCGCTCTCACCCCTCCTCGCCACGCCGCTCCTCTTGCACATCCAATTTCAGGGCGTCCTCCTCGTCGACCTCGGGACCTTCCTCTTCGCGGTGCTGACGCTGCTCGTGGTGCGCTTCCCCGCGCCGCAGGCCCGCGAGGGGAAGGCGGAGAGGAAGTCGATCCGGCGCGAGATGGCGCTCGGCTGGCAGTTCATCCGGGAGCGCCCCGGCCTCTACCGGCTGATCTTCTTCGGCGTGAACGTGACCCTCCTCTTCAACCTCGTGATCCTGTGGATCACGCCCCTCGTCCTCGGTTTCACGGACATCAACACGCTCGGGCGGATCGCCTCCATGGCCGGCGTGGGCATGGTCCTGGGGGGCGTGGTGATGAGCGTCTGGGGCGGCCCGCGGCGCCGCGTGGCCGGGGCGATCCTGGTGCATGGCCTGTCGGGTGGCCTGCTCCTCCTCGCGGGCCTGCCGCCGAGCGTGCCGCTCGTGGCCGCGGCCGCGGCGCTGTTCCTGTTCGCCGTTCCGATCGTCTCGGGCAGCGTGCAGGCGCTCTGGCAGAGCAAGGTCCCTCCGCACCTCCAGGGGCGTGTCTTCGCGGTGCGGCGCATGGCCAGCCAGACGGCGGGGCCGGTGGCCAGCCTGCTCGCGGGACCGCTCGCCGATCGCCTGTTCGAGCCCTGGCTCGTGCCGGGCGGCGCCCTGGCCGGCAGCGTGGGCGCGCTCATCGGCACGGGCAAGGGCCGCGGCGTCGCGTTCCTGTTCCTCGTCCTCGCGGTCCTGACCGGCCTCAACGCCCTCCTCACCTGGTCCTCGCCCCGCGTGCGCGGCGTCGAGGAGGAGCTGCCCGATGGGTTCGGGCAGCCGGCGGCGAAGGACGCCGTCCGCGCCGCCTCGGCCTGAGCCCCTCTCACACGAAGCCCTGGAAACGACGATTGCGCAAGAACTGCGCGGCCGTAGGGCGATGACGCACCCTTTTCGGTTTCCGGGGCGCGATCAGGCCGTCCCGCCGCGACCCTTCAGCTGGTCCAGGGCTTGCTCAACCCGTGGGTAGGAGATGCCCATGGTCGCCAAGAGACTCACCATCCGCAATTACATGACGGCAAGCCCCATCACCATCGGTCTGGATCAATCCCTCGCCGCGGCGCATGCGGTGATGCGCGAGCATCGCATCCGGCACCTGCCGGTGCTCGAGCAGGGCCGGCTCGTGGGGATCGTGACCGAGCGCGACCTGCACCTGGTCGAGACGCTCCGCGACGTCGACCCGGCGAGCGTGCAGGTCGAGGAGGCCATGACGCCCGATCCCTACGCCATCTCGCCCGAGACCTCGCTCGAGTGGGTGGTGAGCGAGATGGCCGAGCACAAGTATGGCGCGGCCGTGGTGATCGATGGACGCAACAAGGTGCTCGGCGTCTTCACCACGGTGGACGCGATGCACGCGCTGCAGGACCTGCTCGCCGATGAGCGGCGGCGGCGTCGTCACGAAGACGCGCCTGCGGCGGGCAAGCGGGCGGACACCGGGTGCTGAGCGGGGGAGACACACAGCCGCTCCCATGCAGCGAAGGCCGGAAGGCCGGAGCGGATCCATGCAGGGGCGCGGCATTCTAGGGAGAACGTCAATGAAGATCCTGCTGCCGTGTGACTTTTCGCAGTGCTCCGAGGAAGCGATCCGGCGCGCGTTGGAGCTGGCCGAGCGTCTCGGAGGCTCGATCACGCTGCTCCACGTCTACCTCGAGCCGGTCTATCCGACCATCGAGGGCAGCGCCCTCATGCTCGACCGCGAGACGATCGAGCAGAGCGTGCGCGACATGACGGCCGCGCTCGAGGAGCTGCGGGACAAGTCCCTGCGCCCCGGCGTGCCCATCGACGTCCGCGTGGTCGAGGGCACCCCGGCGGAGGTCGTCTGCCGCCTGGCGGCCGCCGAGGCCTATGACCTCATCGTCATGGGCACGCACGGACGCACGGGGCTTGGGCACCTGTTCCTCGGCTCGGTGGCCGAACGGGTGGTGCGCATGGCGCCCTGCCCGGTGCTCACGGTGCGGGCCGCCCAGCCGGCCCATGAGCACCGCCACCACATGCCGGCGGTGCCCCTCCTTTAGAAAGACATCGACTTCTCTGGGCCTGGCTCGCCCTGGCAATTCGTTCCTGGGTTCGGCGATCCACCGCTCCGGGTCGCCGATGAATCGGGTCGTCTCTCCGCCACGCCAGTTCGGGCCAGGCCCAGGGAATCCCACCACGGCTCGGATCAGACCGGCAGCGGCTCCTGCGGTGACTTGGGCGGCACCTCGCCCGGACCGCCGTAGCCAAAGGCCGGCCGCTTGTCGCCCGTGATCTGGCCGAGCGGCTTCTCGACCTCGAGCGAGGACGAGGCGTTGACGTGGGCGTCGGGGTAGACGCTGATGCCCAGGCGCTCCACGAGCTCGCCGCCATACCAGCCGCCCACCAGGGCCACGGGCACGCCGATGATCGCCAGGATCATGGCGCCGGCGCCCGAGTTATCGATCCCCACCGACAGCCGGACGATCCAGCTGAGCAGGAAGAACGCCACGGCGATGAGGTTCGCCGTCAGGTGACGGGTCCCCACGTGGCGCGCCCGGCTGTGGGCCGGGATGGCGAAGTAATCGATGAGCCCCGGGATGGCGGCGACGACGCCGCCGATGAGGCCGCAGGTGAGCATCCAGAACGCCACATGGGCCCAGAGGTTGTTGTTCGTGGCGAGATGGACGATGTCGAAGATCCACGCCACCGAGAGCAGCCCGAGCGGAAACACGATGAGCATCGGGTGCAGGGAATGTCCTAGCAGATTCGCCTTTCCACGCATGATGTGAGGTGAAGCAAGGCGCGCGCCCGCCGGAGGCTTTACGTCGCGCTTTGGCGTTGGTGGCGGCTTGTGGAGCAACCTATGATGACGTGAGGGTCGCACCATGCATGCCGGCTTAGTAGAGGAAGAGGAGCTGTTTCGCGCCGTCCAGCGAAGCGGTACGCGAGCGCTCCTCATCGGCCGCCGGGCGCTCATCATGCTGGGCCTGCCGGTTGCCACGTTTGATTACGACTTCTGGATCCACATCGATGATGCCGAGCGCCTGAACCAAGCCCTCGAGCCGCTGGGGCTGGTCCCGAACCGCTCTCCCGAGGAGGCACGGCGCTTCGGCCGCTATGTGCTCGAGAACGACACGCGCGTGGACGTGATGGTCGCCCGGGTCGTGCCGACGGTCGATGGGCAGCGAGTGGCCTGGGAGGACGTCTGGGAACGCCGTGTGTCTCTGGAGGCCGTGCCTGGGATCCCCGTGGCCATCCCGTGCGTGGACGATCTCATCGCCACCAAGCGCTTCGGGGCGCGGGCCAAGGACGCAAATGACATCCAACTGCTTCAGGTCCTGCAGAAGCGAGGGACATCGTGAGCGAGCGACAGGACTGGCCCACTGCAGAGGATATCGCGCGCGTGCGTGAGGCCGCCGAGCGACCGCTTCCGCTCGAGGAGTTCTTGGCCTGGATCAACACCCCCATGTCAGAGGAAGAGGAGGCAGAGGCCCTCTCGCTCATCAACTGGTTCATGCGGCGATATCCCACGCCGGCCGAGCGGCTGGCCTATGCCCGGCGGATGACGCGCCATTGGCCCCGGTGAGACCGGTCCAGGAACGTCAGTAGGGGCGCTCGCCGATGTAGTTGCCGGGAGGGTCGTACTCGCAGACCAGGAACTGCCAGGCGCCACGGCCGAAGGGGCTGTGGCCGCTGCACCTGGCGACGGCGCAGCCGACACGCATCGTGCGCGCCCACATCACCTGCGTGTAGTGCCGGCACTCGCCGCCGCGGCAGCGGTTGCGGGCCTCATCGTAGAATTTCTTCTCCGAGACCCAGGAGCGGACGGCCTCCTCGGGGGGGGCCTGGCCGCTCGAGGCGAAGAGGTTCTCGCCGTACCCTTTCTTCGAGTGCTGGAAGCGGCACTGGTGGGCCCAGGCTTGCGCTGCCTCGGCCAGGGGAGGCGACCAGGCGAGCGGTGGGATGGACTTTCCAGCCTCGGACGCGGCCTCGGCTCGCGCGGCGTTGTGGGCGGCCGTGATCCCCCGCAGCGCAGTCGGCTCCTGGGCCGAGGCCAGCGCCGCGTGGCGCCATCCGCCGCCGCCGATGCCATCCCCGCCCAGGACGAAGAGGAAGAGCGCGCCGATCCCGAGAAAGGGGACCCGAGGGAGACGTGAGGAGCCAGGCATGAGGGTCTTATCCCACCCACGCCGCGGGGCTTCAAGCCCGTGGCGGTGACCGTGCCGCTCTACGCGTGGAGGATCTCGCGCACGGCCGCGCACACGCGGTCGGCCTGGGCCTCGGTGAGGTTGAGCGGCGAGGGCAGGTTGATGGCGCGCGGGCTCACGCGGTAGCTCACCACGTTGCGCGCCCGCGCCCGCGCCGACTCCTCGAGCTGCGCGTACGCCGGCAGCGAGCTCAGCGGGTGGAAGAAGGGCCGCGAGTCGATCTGCCGCTGGTCGAGGAACTCCATGAGGCGCGTCTTCGGCAGGTCGTAACGCTCGTCGAGGATGAGGCTCGACATCCAGTACGAGTTGCGCGTGCCCGCCGGCTCGACGTTGAGCGTCACGCCCGGGAGCCCCGCGAGCCGCTCGTGATACCAGCGGAAGATCTGGCGCTTCTTCTCGACCAGCTCCTCCACCCGCTCGAGCTGCGCGAGGCCGAGCGCTGCCTGGAGCGCGCTGATCTTGTACTTGTGCGCGACCTCGTGGTTGAAGAACATCCGGTCGCCCGGCTTGCGCCCGTGGTCGCGCAGGAACTGGGCGCGCTCGAACAGCTCGGGGCGGTCGGTGAGCAGCATCCCGCCCTCGCCAGTGGTCAGCGTCTTCGAGCCGTGGAAGCTGAACACGCTCACGTCGCCGAAGCTCCCCGCCCGCCGGCCGTGATACTCCGAGCCCACGGCTTCGGCCGCGTCCTCGATGACCGGCACCCGGTGACGCGCCGCCACGGCGAGGAGCGCGTCCATGTCGGGCATGCTGCCGTAGATGTCGACGGCGATGATCGCCTTGGTCCGCGGCGTGATGCACGCCTCCACCGCCCGCGCGTCGAGGCACCAGGTCTGCTCGTCCACGTCCACGAACACCGGCTGCGCCCCCACGTACGAGATGGGCGCCGAGGAGGCGATCCAGGTGAGGTCGGGCACGATGACCTCATCGCCCGGCCCGACGCCGAGCGCGAGCAGCGACAGGTGCAGACCCGCGGTGCACGAGGGCAGGGCCATGGCATGGCGCCGGCCCACGTAGGCCGCGAACGCGCGCTCGAAGCGCACGATGTAGTCGTTCGCGTGCGTGTACCAGGCGTTGGCCGCGGCGTCGGTCACATAGCCGATCTCCTTGTCCGTGATCCACGGCCCCGCGACGGGGATGCGTTCCATGCTGCTCATGTCGTTCCTCCCTTCCCTGCAAAGACTCTGCGCGGCCGTCAACCGACCTGGCCGACCCGGCCGACCTGGCCGACCTGGGCAGCACGTAGCTCCGCCTCGAGCGAGGTGGAGAAGTCGGGGTAGCGGCGATCCTTCTCCGAGACGACCTCGATCGGCACCGGCCAGACGATCCCCAGCGCCGGATCGTCGAAGCGCACGCCCCGCGCCGACGCCGGGTGGTACGCCGTCGACATTTGATAGAAGAGCTCGCTCTCGTCCGTGAGCGTGACGAAGCCGTGGGCCAGCCCCGCCGGGATGTAGAGCATCCGCCGGTTCCGCGCGCTCAGCTCCACCCCCTGCCAGCGGCGATACGTGGGCGAGTCCGGCCGCAGATCCACGATCACGTCGTGGACCGCGCCCGCGGTGCAGCGCACGAGCTTGATCTCCTCGTGCGGCGCGATCTGGAGGTGCATGCCGCGCAGCGTGCCGCGCCGCCGGTTCCACGAGACGTTGCACTGCTCGAGGTGCGGCTCGAGCCCGTGCTCGCGGAACTCGCGCGTACAGAAGGTGCGCGCAAACCAGCCCCGCTCGTCCTCGATCGGCTCGGGCTCGACCACGAAGGCACCGGCGAGCGAGGTCTCGGTGAAGCGCATCTACACCACGCGCGGCGACGGGATGGGCACGATGAAGCGGCCGCCGCGGCGGCGATACTCCGCCTGCTGCGCCATCACCTCCTCGGCGATGTTCCACACGAGGAGCAGGCAATACTCGGGCTGCTCCTCGAGCAGCCGCTCGGGCGCGACGATCGGGATGTGCACCCCGGGCATGAGGCGCCCCTGCTTGTGCGGGCTGCGGTCGCACACGAAGCCCACGTCCTCGGGCCCGAGACCGCAGGCGTTGAGCAGCACCGTGCCCTTGGCCGCCGCGCCATACGCACACACCCGGTGCCCCTCGGCGCGCAGCTTGCGCACGAGCGTCTTCACCTCACCGATCGTGCGCTCCACCCGGCCCGCGAACTCGGCGTACGGCCGCGCTTCGTCCACCCCCCAGGCCGCCTCCTCGGCGAGGAGCGCCCGCACCCGCGGCCCCACCTCGGCCCCCTCGGCCCGGCGCGCGAAAATCCGCAACGACCCGCCGTGGATCGCCACCGGCTCGCAGTCCACGATGAGGAGCCCGTGGCGGCGGAACAGCCGGTCGAGCGCCGTCAGCGAGTAGTAGTAGAGGTGCTCGTGATAGATGGTGTCGAACTCGACCTGCTCGAGGAAGGGTTTGATGTACGGCGACTCGCAGACGACGACCCCCTCGTCCTTGACCAGCGCGCGGAAGCCGGCCACGAAGCCGCCGAGGTCTGCCACGTGCGCGAGCACGTTGTTGGCGTGGATCACGTCCGCGCGCTCGCCACGCGCCGCCAGCGCCGCCGCCAGCGACTCGCCGAAGAACTCACACAGCGTGCGGATCCCGCGCTCCCGCTCCGCCACCTCGGCCACGTTGCGCGCCGGCTCGATGCCCAGCACCGGCACCCCCGCGCGCCGATAGAACTGGAGCAGATACCCGTCGTTGCTCGCCACCTCGACCACCAGGCTCCCCGGCCCGAGCCCGCGCTCGGCGATCATGCGCGTCGCCACCGCCTCGGCGTGCGCCAGCATCGTCGCCGAATAGGACGAGAAGTAGAGGTAGTCGCGGAACAGCACCTCGGGCGGCACCACCTCGGTGATCTGCACGAGCGCGCACCGCTCGCACCGCACGAGATCGAGCGGGTAGCGCGGCTCCGGCCGCCCCAGGTCCTCGGGCTTCAGGTAGGAGTTGGCGAGCGACATCACCCCCAGCGAGACGATCGGCCTGAGCGCCTCGGCCCCGCAGGCGCGGCAGGCCCCCGCGCCCCCGGCCGGCCCCGCCGCCTCGGTGTCCCTCGTCATCGTCATCCTCTCCTCGTCGTCTCGGCGGTCATCTCGGCGGAGCCCCCCTCACTTCCAGATCCTCCACGGCGCCTTGCCCGCGTCCCACAGCTCGTTGAGCGCCACGTGGTCGCGGTAGGTGTCCATCGGGTAGAACTCCCCGTGGTGGCGATAGGCCATGAGCTGCCCGTCGCGCGCCAGCCGCTCCATCGGCTCCCGCTCGAGGATGCACCCGTCGTCGTCCTGGAGGTAGTCGAACACCCCGCGCTCGAACACCATGAACCCCGCGCTGATCCAGGCGTCGTGCGCCGGCTTCTCGCGGAAGTTCAGCACCCGCCCGTCGTCCCCCAGCTCCACCGAGCCAAAGCGTCCCGGCAGACGCACCGTCGTCACCGTGGCCAGGCGGCGATGGCTCTCGTGGAACCCGAGGAGCGCCTTGAGGTCGATGTCCGTGAGCCCGTCACCGTACGTGACGACGCAGCGGCCCCCGACCCCCTCGCCCGTGGCGAAGCGCTGCACACGCTTGATGCGCGCCCCGGTCTGCGCCTTGGCCCCCGTGTTCACGAGCGTCACCGTGTAGTCCTGCTCGTCGTGCTCGCCGTGGTAGCTCACCTTCGTGCGCGCGCCGAGCTGCACCGTGACGTCGTTGTTCATCGCCTCGTAGTTGAGGAAGTACTCCTTGATCATGTTGCCCCGATAGCCGAGGCAGAGGACGAAGTCGCGCAGCCCCTGGGTGGCGAAGATCTTCATGATGTGCCAGAGGATCGGCCGCCCGCCGATCTCCACCATCGGCTTGGGACGGAACTCCGTCTCCTCGCGCAGTCGCGTGCCGAGACCACCGCAGAGAATCACCACCTTCATGCGGCACCTTCCTCCAGATGTCCGTTGTGAGGTCCGGCGGCCGTCCTGCCGGCCCCGGTCGAGACCCCGGCGAGCGGCTCACTCCGCCAGGGCAGAAGAGGGCGGACCACGCCCGGGATGGGCCCGCCGTAATACCCCCGGGCGCTGTCGCCCTCGCCCGGATCGTGGACGTGGAACGACAGCAGGCCCCGCTCGTGCACGTGCACGATCACCGGGTCGAGCGTCGAGATGGCGATGTCGATCGAGTACAGCCCCTCGCTCAGAAAGTTCCCCGGCAGCTCCACCGTGGCGCGATAGCGACCGGGCGCGCGCGGCTGCCGCGCCGCCGGGTCATAGGCGTCGCTCGACACGAGCGCGCACACGCTCTCGTCGGTATAGATGTGGATGTTCGGGTGCAAGGGATAGCGCTGGCGCAAGACCTCGTATTCGATCTCGATATGCACCGGACGGCGGATGTCCACCTGGGCCGCCGTCATCCCCTCGCTCACCACGCGCGCGGCCAGGAGGCGCACGTCCTCATCCCCGGGCAGGTGCCCGCGCTGCGCGAAGTCCACGCTGATGGGGCTGTCACCGAGGTCGCCGCTCATATACTGGCGCACCACGTCCGCCACCGGCCCATCCGCGCGCAGCCGCCCGTGCTCGAGCAGGATCGCGCGCGAGCACAGCCGTGACAGCGCCGCCATGTTGTGGCTCACGAACAGCACCGTGCGCCCCCCCGAGGCCACGTTCTGCATCTTGCCGAGGCACTTCTTCTGGAACGAGGCGTCGCCCACCGCCAGCACCTCGTCCACCACCAGCACGTCCGGCTCGAGGTGCGCCGCCACCGCGAACGCCAGGCGCACGTACATCCCGCTCGAGTAGCGCTTGACCGGCGTGTCGAGGAACTCCTCCACCTCGGAGAAGGCCACGATCTCGTCGAACCGGGCGCGGATGTCGGCGCGCCGCATGCCCATGATCGCGCCGTTCAGATAGATGTTCTCGCGGCCCGTGAGCTCGGGGTGAAAGCCCGTCCCCACCTCGAGGAGCGAGGCCACCTGCCCGCGGAGACACACCTCGCCCCGGGTGGGCGTGGTGATGCGCGAAAGGACTTTCAGGAGCGTGGACTTGCCCGCCCCGTTGCGGCCGATGATGCCCACCGCCTCGCCCTGCCCGATGGTGAAGCTCACGTCCTCGAGCGCCCAGAACGGCTTGTCCTTGCGCCGCCGGACCGCGGCGCCTCCCCTCGGGCCCCGCAGCCAGCGCACCGGGGCCTTGACCGTGTCCATCACCAGCTCACGGAACGTCCGGTCCTCGGTGCCGCCGAGAATGTAGCGCTTGCTCACGCCGCGCGCCTCGATGATGGCCGGTCTCGTCAAGGCGTCATACCCGGTCAGCGAACGTCCGCTCCATGCGGCGGAACCAGAGCAGCCCCCCGACGCCGACGAAGACCATGATCACCGTCGAGATCGCCAGGCGCCCGAGCGGCATCGGGCCGCCGAAGAGCACCCCGCGATACGTATCGATCACCGCGGCCATCGGGTTCAGCTGCAGGAGCAGCGCCATGCGCCCCTTGCCGATGAGGCTGCTCGGATAGAACACCGGCGTGAGGTACACGAGCAGCTGGATGATGAAGGGCAGCGCGTGCCGCACGTCGCGGAACTGGACATTGAGCGCCGCGGTCCAGAGCCCGATGGCGATGGCGTAGAGCGCGCCGAGCGCCGCGATCGGCAGCGCCAGGACGAGGCCCGGCCCGATCGGCACGTGGAAATAGAGCATGAGCGGCACGAGCAGCATGAAGGCGAGGCCGAAGTCCACCAGCGCCGTGAGCACGCTCGCGAGCGGGATGATGAGCCGCGGGAAGTAGACCTTGGTGATGAGGTTCGAGCTCCTCACCAGGCTGTCGCTGACGTAGTTCAGGCTGCTCGAGAACAGCATCCACACCGTCAACCCCGAGAAACAGAACACCGGGTAGGGCACGGCCTGGTCCGAGTGGATGCCGGCGAACCGGTGGAACAGCAGGGTGAAGATGACCATTTGCACGAGCGGCTGCACGAGCGCCCAGGTCACCCCCAGCGCCGCCTGCTTGTAGCGGACGCTCACATCGCGCAGGGACATGATGAGGAGGAGGTCGCGATAGCGCCACAGCTCGCGCAGGTCATCGAACGAGAACGTGGTCTGAGGACGGATGTAGAGCTGATAGCCGCCCCCGGGCCCCATGCCGCCGCCGGAAGGAGCCGGCTCGGCCGACGCAGCGGCGGAAAGGCTGGAGAAATCGGCCATCTGGGAGACGATACCCGACCCCCCCAGCGAGTCAAGCGCCGCCCGCCAGCCCGCGACGGCGAGACACCGCTCGCTAGAGTATCGTGAAGCCATGTCGATAGTGCCCTCCGCGAGCTTCGATCCCCTCCCCTACCTCCGGCAGATGCAGGCGTCGCAGGCGAACGCGCTGCGCGCGACCAGCGAGTGCATCGAGGTGGGGCCGTTCCTGGCGGCGTTCGACCCGACCAACGACCTCGTGTGGCTCAATTACGCCATCCCCGTGGCGGAGACGGCGACCGAGGAGGAGCTGCGCGAGGCGCTCGTGCCCTTGCGTCCGCTCTTCGCCGAGCGGCGGCGGGCGCTGCGCTTCGAGTTCAGTCAGGCGCTATGGCCGGCGCTGGAAAGGGTGCTGGTGGCGGCGGGGCTCGCGTGCCAGGCGCGCATACCGCTCATGATCTACGTCCCGCCCGATCGGGAGCGGGTCCCGCCGGCGCCCGGCGTGGAGCTCATCGACGCGAGCGCGAGCGACGCGCTCCTCACCGCGATCCTGGAGGTCCGCAACCGCAGCTTCGCCGGCGAGTCGCTGCCCGCGCCAACGGCGGCCGAGGTCGAGCACCTGCGGCAGATGATCGCCGATCAGAAGTTGCGTCAGGCGGTGGCCTACTGCGACGGGAGGCTGGCGGGCATCGGTTCGCTCATGGCGGGCGGGCCCGTATCGGAGCTCGTGGGCGTGGCCACGGATCCGGCGTTCCGTCGTCGCGGCATTGCGTCCGCGGTGAGCCGGTCCCTGGTGGCCGACCACCTCGCCAACGGTGGTCAGGCGGTCTGGCTCTCGGCGGCCGATACCGTGGCCGAGCAGGTCTATGCCCGCATCGGCTTCCGCACGCTCGGGGTGCAGCTCTGTTACATCGCGGCCGACGCCAAGACGACTTGATTCAGGCCGCCGCTTGCGGGCTCGTGGCCGCGGGCGGCACCGTGTCGAGCACCTCGATGTAGCCGCCGTCCCCGTGGACGCGAACGCGCTGCCCGGTGCGGATGAGGTGCGTGGCATCGATCACCCCCACCACCGCGGGGATCCCATACTCGCGCGCCACCACCGAGCCGTGCGTCATCATTCCGCCCACCTCCATCACCAGCCCCGCCGCGTGGATGAAGAGCGGCGTCCAGCCGGGATCGGTGAACGGCGCCACCAGGATCTCGCCGGGCAGGAGCGCCTCGTGCTGCGGATCGTGGACGACCCGCGCCACGCCTTCGACCACGCCGGCGGAGACGGGCGTGCCCGGCAGGGCGCCGGCCGGCACCCCCGCGCCCGCGTGACGCGCCACCGGGATCTCGCCCGTGCTGGTCATCACCCGCGGGGGCTTGAGGCGGCGGAAGCGCTCGAGCTCGGCCTGCCGCGCCCGCACCCGCGAGCGCAGCTCGATCGCCGGATCCTCGATCGCCGCGATGGCCTCGGGCAGCGTGAGGAGCCACACGTCCTCGGCGCGATCCAGGCGCCCCGCCGCGACCAGCTGCTCGGCCGCCGCGAGCACCTCCCGCCGCGCCAGATCCATCACGCGGATGAGGAAGTACTTGGGGTGCTCGCGCAGCGGCAGCGCGTGCCGGAGGACCCGCAGGAGCCGCCGCATCACGCGCGCCTTGAGCCACCCGCCGGGCGCGCGCCGCACCGTGGCGATGATCCGCTCGGCCGCCGCCTTGCCCGCGGCCGCGAGCCGCTGATGATGCGCCCGGTGCGCCCCCGCCTGCCCCTGCGCGAGGTTGCCGCGCACGAGCATGAGCAGCGCCGCCGGCGCGTCGCGATAGCGCGGGCGGCTGATGTCGATCTCCGACGGTCCGCGCATGCCATAGCGGGCCAGGAACTGGCGCCACGCCGTCGCGAACGGGTTGTGGGCCGGCAGGGTCGCGATGTGCGCGAGCGCCGCCTCGGGGTCCGCGGTGGCGAGCACCTCCGCCAGCGCCGGCGTCTGGCGGGCCGCGTCGGCGAGGTCGCCCACCGCGAGATCCATCTCGGTCGTGACGTTGCCCTCGAGCCCACGCACCACGGCCTGGACGTCGGCCGGATCGGCGTCCGGTGGCAAGAGGCGCTCGACGAAGACCTTGGAGATGAGCCCCGTCGGGATGACGAAGGCGAACTGCCGCAGCGCATCGCTGAGGAGGTTGCCGAGCGCGGCCCCGATCGCGCGTAGCCGCGGCGCCCCCGGCCGCGTGGCCGCGAGCTGCGCCTCGAGCCCGGCGACGTACTCATCGATGTGCTGCAGGAGGCGCTGGGCCGTGCCCTCGGGCCGGCGCAGCCACAGGAACACCTGGGCGCGCCCGAGGACCGGCAGGAGCCACCTCGCCACCCCCCAGAGCCGGGCGCGCGCGGCCGTCTCGGCGGAGCGCGTGAACTCCTCGCGCTCGCACACCTCGCGCACCGCCATCGCGATGAGCTGGTCGACGTTGGGCAGGAACGCGACCAGGATCCGCCGCAGCGTGGGTTGGCGCAGGATCAGCGAGAGATCCATGTAGATGCGGCCGCCGGCGCTCTTGAGATGGGGGTTCTCGGCGAGCGGCGCCGCGTCGCGGCCAAACGGCAGGATGAGCCGCCACAGCGAGATGGCCATGGGGGACAGCGGATCGGTCATGACCTGGACGTGGTTGAAGCTCATGTAGACGTGCAGCGCATCCTCCTCGGGACGCGGCTCGGGCAGGGGATAGAGCGAGGTGATGGGCCGCGCCTGCACGATGTAGAGCGTGCCGCCCGCGCTGCACCACTCGATGTCCATGGGCCGGCCGTAGTGCGCCTCGATGCGCAGGCCGAGCGCCGTGAGCGCCCGCACCACCTCCTCGGTGAGCGCGGGCTTCTTCCGCTCGGCCTCGGGCACCTCGGTCCGCTCGGTGCCGCCGCCCGGGAGCGGCCGGATGGCGATCTGCTTGTCGCCGATCTGGGTACTTATGAGCGCGCCGCTCCGCTTGTCCACCTTGTAGAGGTCGGCCGACACCAGCCCGGACACGAGCGCCTCGCCGAGGCCGTAGCTGGCGTCGATGGTGAGGACGCCGCGGTGCCCGCTCACCGGGTCGGCCGTGAAGAGGATGCCCGAGACGTCGGGCAACACCATCTCCTGCACCACCACGGCGAGGCTCACGTCGCGGTGGTCGAAGTGGTTCTGCGACCGGTAGAGGATGGCCCGGTCGGTGAAGAGCGAGGCCCAGCAGGACCGCACCGCGTCCACGATGGCCTCGCGTCCGCGCACGTGGAGGTAGGTGTCCTGCTGGCCGGCGAAGGACGCGTCCGGCAGGTCCTCGGCTGTGGCGCTCGAGCGCACCGCGTAGCTCGCGGCCGCCCCCGCGGCCTCCCACGCGGCCACGATGGCGCACTCCAGCTCCGCGGGCACCGGCGTGCCGAGGAGCCGCGCGCGCACCGACGCGCCGACCCGCCGCACGCCCTCGAGATCGGCCGGCCCGAGCGCGGCGAGCGCGCTGTAGATCCCGGCGCTGTCGTCGACCGCGGCGAGGAAGCGGCGGAACGCGGCGGTGGTGACGCAGAAGCCCGGGGGCACGGGCAGGCCCGCGCGCGCCAGCTCGCCGAGGTTCGCCCCCTTGCCGCCGACGCGGGGGAGGTCCCCGGCGGCGACGCGATCGAGCGTCAGGATGTAGTCGTGGTCCTGCGCGACAGGAGGAGCGTGTAGACGGTCCATCTCATGACCTCCGACGGGTACGGGGAGCACGGGGGCGAGCGCCGGCGTCATCCGACGCTGCCGCGCCGTGCAGGAACAGATCCGCGACAAAGGCCGCCAGCTCGTCGGGATCACCGGCGAGGTGCGGGTACTGGAGCGGCGCGAGCAGGCCGAACATGAAGAGCATGCCGAAGAAGGAGGCGGCCAGGCGCTGAGGATCGGCGGGGCGCAGCCGCCCGCCCTCGATCTGTGCGGCGAAGTAGCGCCCGAGCATGAGCAGCATGCGATCGTCGCGCGCCCGCAGCGCGCGCAGCTCCCCCGACACGTCGGGGTTGAGCAGGCTCAGGCGCATGAGATCGCGGTTGTCCCCGATGAAACGCAGCGCCTCGGCGCCGAGCCGGACCAGCGCGGCCCGCGGATCGTCGTCCGGATCCGCGGCCATGGCCGCGACCCGGCGGCGCGGCGGCAAGCTGGCGAAGAAGGCGGCGAGCAGCCCCTCGCGGCTCCCGAAGTGGCGGTACACCGTGGCCGGCCCCACCTCCGCCTCCACCGCGATCTGCTCGACCGTGGCCCCGAGGCCGAGGCGGCCGAGCACCGCGCGCGTGGCCTGGAGGATGCGCGTGCGCACGTCAGGCTCGAGGAGCTCGCCCGGGTCGCGCCCCAGCGCCTCGGCCACCTTGCCGAGGAGCGCCTCGCGGCTCCCGAAGTGACGGTACAAGGTGGCGCGCGACACCCCCGCCCGCTCCGCCAGCCGATCCATCGTCAGGGCCTCGCTGCCCTCGGCCTCCACCAGCGCCACCGCGGCGTCCAGCAAGGGATCGGCCGGAGGCTCCACCGCGCCAAGGCGAGACGTTCGAGACGTTCGAGACGCCATGATTGATATATGTATCACGTGTCTCATTCCTGGCAAGCCTCTTCGCGCCCGCGCGGCCCCCGCGCCCGATGCGCCGCCCGCGCGACCCGTCGCCGATGCATCCGGCGCGGCCGGCCGGCCGAGTCGTGGTACCTCTATCGCGTCATGCACCGCCTCCTCGCCGACCTCATCGATCTCCTCGCCCTCGAACGCCTCGACCCCGACCGTTTCCGCGGCCGCACCCAGGACCTCGGCTGGAGATCCATCTTCGGCGGCCAGGTCCTCGGCCAGGCGCTCTCGGCCGCGGCGCAGACCGTGCCGCCCGAGCGCGCCGCGCACTCGCTCCACGGCTACTTCCTCCGCGCCGGCGACGTCACCCGGCCGATCGTCTACGAGGTCGAGCGGCTGCGCGACGGCCACAGCTTCACCACCCGGCGGGTCATCGCGCGCCAGCCCCCCGCCGCCGACGCTCCGGGCCAGGCCGGGGACGCCGGCGCCCTCGGCGAGGCCATCTTCAGCCTCGAGGCGTCATTCCACGTCCACGAGGAGGGCTTCGACCACCAGGACCCGATGCCCGAGGTGCCACCCCCCGAGAGCCTCAAGTCCGAGCGGGACCTCGCGCTCGCCGTCACCGACCAGCTGCCCGCGGCGCTGCGCACCCTCGCCACGGACGAGCGAGTGATCGAGATCCGCCCCGTCGATCCCCGCACCCCCCTCCGCCCGCGCCCCATGCCGCCGCGGCGCCACCTCTGGTGCCGGACCATCGACAAACTCCCCGACGACGCGGCCCTGCACCAGTACGTGCTCGCCTACGCCTCGGACTTCTCGTTCCTCGGCACCGCCCTCGACCCGCACGGGGTCAGCTGGCTCACCCCCAACATGCAGGTGGCCTCGCTCGACCACGCCCTCTGGTTCCACCGCCCCTTCCGCCTCGATGACTGGATCCTGTACGCCGTCGAGAGCCCCTCGGCCGCGGGCGGGCGGGGCCTGGTCCGGGGGCGCTTCTTCGACCGCGCAGGGCGCCTCATCGCGAGCACCACGCAAGAGGGCCTGATGCGCCGCCGCAGCTAAGCGGCGTCGCACCGCTCGATGAGCATCTTGTAATCGAGCAGGTGGCGGACGCCGAGGAACCGCTCCATCACCCGCTCGCGCGCCGCCTGGCCGAGGCGGCGCTGCTCCGCGGGATCGCCGAGGACCCGGCCGAGCAGCCGCCCGAGGCCCGCGAGATCCGCCGGGTCGTGCAGGAGCAGGCCGCTCTTGCCGTCCTCGATCTGGTCGCGGATGCCGCCCACGTCGCTCGCGATCACCGGGCGCTCCTTCCACATCGCCTCCGTCACCGTGAGGCCGAAGCCCTCGCGCAGGCTCTTCTGCACGATCACCGTCGCGTGGCGCTGGAGCGCGTTCACGATCGCCGCGTTCTCCTCGACGTCGACCGTGGGCAGGTTGATGAGGTGGACGCGCTGGCGGACCGCGTGCGGCAGGAGGCGCCAAGCCGCGAGCACCCGGCTAAACACCTCCGGCCCCTCGACGTCGTCGGCGACCCCGTGCACGTTGGGGCCGGCCAGCACCAGCTCGGCCGTGGCCGGCAGCGTGTGCCCGAACCCTTCGGCGAAGCCGCGCATCACCCCCTCCATGTCCTTGAGCGGGTCCCAGCGCGAGATCTGCACCACCATCGGCGCCCCCCAGGTCGGGGCCCGCCCGAGGCGGATCACGTCGGCGCTGCGCGCGACGCGGCCGGGGGCGCCGTCGCTGCGCACGAAGCCCGGGCGGACCGCCTCCGGCATCGGCCCCTCGACGATCCCCGCGTGCACGAGGATGGCGCGCACCGTCTCCTCGCTGAGCGCCTGGTTCTTGGCCGAGAACACGTCGATGCTCGGCTGGATGATGACGGCGCGGCCGTCGTCGCACGGCGGGGGCACGTAGGCATGGCGCGAGAAGACGAAGGCGTGCGCCGCGCCGAGGTACGGCGCGAGGAAGCGCCAGCCGAGCTCGGTCTCGTCGTTCCGCTGCTCCCAGCCGATGTGACAGCGCCAGATCACGCGCGCCCCGGCCTCGGCCAGCGCCTTCACCATCCCGGCCGTCTGCGGGTCATGGAGGATGACGATGTCCCCCGGCTCGACGAACGCCCGCAGCTCCACGATGTTGGTCCGGAGCGCCGCCTCGTAGATCCGGCGCTCGCCCTCGCCGAGCGGCGAGCCATCGCCGGCCGCGCCGTGGAGCGCGTGATGGAGCCGCTTGGTCACCCGGAAGAACGGCTCATCCCCGCGGATGACCAGCCAGCGGGTGTTGATGCCCGCGCCGCGCACGTAGGACAGGAGCGACTGCAGCATCTCCGCCACCCCGCCGCCGACCGCCGTGGAGTTGACGTTCCAGATCACCCGTCCGCCGAGCCGCCGCTGGAGCGCCTCGGCCGCGCCGAGCGCCTCGTTCACCAGGGACGCGCCGATCACGGACTCGAAGCGGCGCAGGCTGCGCGCCGGCACACGGACCTCGGTGAGATGCATCGAGAGGAACATGTAGGCGCGGCCGCCGTCACCACCAGTCGCGTGGCCCCCTTGACCCGCGGCCCCCGAAGCAGTCTTCTGTGGGACGCGAGGCGGCCCGGAGCCGCCAGGAGGTGCCCGGTGAGCGAATCCGTGCAGCGCCAGACTCCCCCCGGCCTGGCCGGCTTCATGGCCATGATGGGCCCCGAGTTCCTGGCCAACCCCTATCCCTTCTACGATCGACTGCGCAACCTGTCCCCGGTCCTGCGGGCGCCTGGCCCCCTCGAGATCGGAGCCTGGCTGGTCACGAGCCACAGCGCCTGCTCCTCGGTGCTGCGCAGCAAGCACTTCGGCAAGGAGGGCCAGAAGGTCCTGCCCCCCGAGAAGCTCGCCCTCATCCCGCAGGAGAGCATGGAGCTCGTCGAGCGGCGGCGGAACAACATGCTGTTCCGCGATCCCCCGGATCACACCCGCCTGCGCGGCCTCGTCAGCCAGGCCTTCACCCCCCGCACCATCGAGGGCCTGCGCCCGCACATCGGCGAGATCGCCGAGCACCTCCTCGCCCAGGCGAAGGCGCGCGGCCAGATGGATCTCATCTCAGACTTCGCCTTCCCGCTGCCCATCATCGTCATCGCCGAGCTCCTCGGCGTCCCCCCCGAGGAGCGGGACCGCTTCAAGGCCTGGTCGAATCAGCTCATCGTCGGCCTGAGCCCGCTCGCGCAGAAGGAGGACTTCGTCCAGGTCGGCAAGGCCATTCGCGAGCTCGACGATTACCTCGGCGGCGTCATCGAGGAGCGGCGCCGCGCCCCGCGCCAGGACCTCATCAGCGAGCTCATCCAGGCGCAGGAGGCGGGCGACCAGCTGTCGCAGGACGAGATGGTCGCCACCTGCCGCCTCCTCCTCACCGCCGGCCACGAGACCACGGTCAACCTGATCGGCAACGGCATGCTGGCCCTCCTCCGCCACCCCGAGGAGTGGGCGCGGCTCGGAAGCGACCCGTCGCTCCTGCCCGGCGCCATCGAAGAGCTCCTGCGCTACGACAGCCCGGTGCAGATGACCATCCGCTTCACCTTCGAGGACACGGAGCTCGGAGGCCAGGCCGTGAAACGAGGGGATCTCGTCATGCTGCTGACCGGGGCCGCCAACCACGACCCCGAGCAGTACGCCGAGCCCGGCCGCCTCGACATCGGGCGCAAGAACGCGCACACCCACCTCGCCTTCGGCTCTGGCATCCACTACTGCCTCGGCGCCCCGCTCGCCCGCCTGGAGGGTCAGATCGCCATCGGCGCCCTGCTCCGCCACATGCCCGGCCTCCAGGTCGCCACCGAGACGCTCGAGTGGCGCCAGAACCCCGTCCTCCGCGGGCTCAAGTCCTTCCCCGTCACCTTCTGATCCGCGCGGCGCTACGACCGCCGCCGCGCACCCCGCCCCCGTCGCCGCCGCGAGCGCCGCCGCCGCGGCCGGCGCACGTCCAGCCCCACCCCGAGATACCGCCCCGCCTCCTCCGGCGCCCCCTGGATCAGCCAGTCGATCGTCCCTGCGCCCTCCTGGGCGGGGTTGACCCACGTCAGCCGGCCGAGCCGCGGCAGCCGCTCCACGAGCGGCACGAGCAGGCGCCGCGCCTTCTCGTCGAGCGAGAGGATGAGCTCATCGCTCGCCCAGGCCGCCTCGAGCAGATGAAAATCCTTCAGGATCGCCTCGGCCTCGTCCTCCTCACACAGCCGCTCGATCGTCCGTCGGATCCGGGGCGCCTCGGGGACCGCCTCGTGCTCCTGGATCACCTTCCCCCGGCCGTACATCTCGCGCAGGAACACGCGCGACGACTGCGACTCGTTCCGCTTCCACTCCTCGCGCAGCGCCTCGCCCATCACCACGTGGTGGCAGACGTGCAGGATCGTCTCCAGCACCTCGCGGCAGTACTTCGACGTCGGGAACTCCGCCCCCTTGCTGCCCGCGGCGCGGGCCACCGAGGCGTCCACCACCACGTCGCGCGACGTCCTCTTGCGGCGCGCCGTCACTTCGTGCGCCAGTCGCGCGAGGCGGCCTCGGCCGCGTCGAGGAAGCGGTGGTCGGCGCGCATCGCCACGAGCCCGAGGTCCGTGGGCCAGTCCGGACCGAACGCCCCCGTCCGGTCGAGGTCCGCGCTGCGAATCGACGTCTCGCCCCGCGCGTCGCGCTCGAACCAGTGCAGCTGCACGAGCTCGGGCGGCACCCGCCCTTCGGCCACCAGCGTCTGCACCGCGAGCAGCACGAGCAGGCTGTGCGTCTCGGCCACCACCCGCACCCCGCGCAGCGCCGCCTCGGCCATCACCTCGGCGAGCGCGAGCCGGGCGCGCGGGTGGAGGTGGAGCTCCGGCTGCTCGACGTACACGAGCTGCCCCGGCCGGGCCACGAGGAGCGCCACCAGCACGGGCAGCACCTGCGAGACGCCATACCCCACGTCGGCCAGGCTCACGAGGTCGCGCGCCGGCCCCTTCGCCGCCCCGAGCGTCCGGCCCACCCGCAGCTCGACCTGGTGATCGTCGATGGGGAGGGCCGCCACCCGCGACGTGAGCCCGAGCCGCCGCACCGCCGCGCCGAGCTGTTCGAGCCGCTCGTCGCGCTGCCGCTGCCAGTGCAGGACCACGCTCGCCAGGTACAGCTCGAACGCGCCCGGGTACACCCCCTTGGCCGCGGCGGTGGCGGCGAGCACCGGGTAGCTGCGCGCGGGGTGGCCGCGGTGGCCCGAGAGGTGGATGATCTGCTGGAGCGCCCGCGCGTGGCGGCCGGGATAGAGGGGATGAAAGAACGGGTTCTGCTCGGCCTCGGCGGGCGTCGAGCCGGGCCCTCCGAGGAGGTCGACGCCGAGGAAGCACCGGTCCTCCGCCACCGCGAGGCGCCCGCGGAACGCCCGCGCGAACTCCCCGAACGTGGCGTCGGCCTTGAGGAGCGCGCGCAGCTTGGCCGGGGACATCCCGGGGCGGAGCACCTGACGCCGTCCGTGCCGCGTGCGGCGCATCTCGCGGATGACGATCTCTCCGTCCTCCTCCTTGGCGTAGCGCACCGCGACCCAGTCGTCCGTGCCGAGGCGCGCCCCCATCTCGATCTCGTGGATCGCGGGTCGGCGCTCGGGCTGGGAGATCATCTGTTCGAACGCGCTGAACTGCACGTGCGGGCCGCCGAGGTAGAGCGGGCCAGGGTCGAAGCTCGCCTCGAGCGTCTGCTTCCAGAGGAGGAGCGGCTGGAGGAAGCTCGTCTTGCCCGCGCTGTTGTCCCCGGCCAGCACCGTGAGCGGCCGCATCTCGGCCCACTGCTCGCGGTAGAACGATTTATAGCCGGCCACCGAGACCGCGCTGATGGCGTCCGCGGCGGGCTGCTCGCCAGACTGCACGGGAGAAGGGCGCTTGGGCATGGCGGACATCATTACGCCGCCCGCGCCTCGGTGGGCAACTGCCACGTTGATCGGTTGTTCGGGATTCGGCAGGAGATGGCGGGTGCGCCGGCATGACCGGCGCACCCCGAGGTGAGGGGAAAAGAAGAGGTGCCGCTACGCCTTGGCCTGCGGCGCTTGCGGCGCCTCGGCGGCCTGCGGCGTCTGCGAGGCCTGCGCCGGTGCAGGCGGTGCAGGCGGTGCAGGCGACACCGCATGCGTCGGAGGCGTGGGCGGCGTCTTGGACGGCGTCGTCTCGGGCGTCGTCTTGGGTGGCGTCTTCGGCGGGCGCTGACGCGCCGCGGACGGCTTGGGCGCCGGCAGGAAGAACTGCTCCGTATAGTCACTCGCCAGCTTCTGATCCGCGGCGTAGCGCCCGAGCGTGCCTTCGAGCGTACGGCGGGAGAGATCGGCGCGCTCCTTCCATCCCGCCATCCGTAGCGTCACCCGGGTCACCTCGTCATAGGCGGCGGCGCGCGCGTCGAGGGCCTGCCGGCCATCGGCCTCGACCGCGGACAGCCCGGCGAGGATCGCCTGCACCGCGGCCGACACCGTCACCTCATCGGCCACGGTGTGGAACTTGTGGAGGCGTTCGAGCTTGTTCTCCAGGCTCTGGCGGGTGAGCTCACTCGGCTTGGTGGCGAAGAACTTGCGGAACGTCGGGTGCTCGTCGTTCGGCAGCTCCGCACGCAGCTGCCCGGCCAGGCGCTTGATCCACTCATTGGTCCGCGTGCTGGCCCGGCTCACCCCGACATTGGCATCCACCACCCCATCTTCGGCGCTGCGCCGCGCCTGCTCGAGCACATCCCACTCCGTGAGCAGGCTGCGCAGCGATGGCGCGAGATCGATATGCGCCGGCTCCGCGGCGACCGCGGAGGCGTTATAGCGCAGCTCCTTACGCGCCTGCTCCCAACTGACGTCCTCGTTCAACTGTCTCCTTCCCATGGGTCTCCTTTCTTCGGTTTCTGCGGGTTGGTCCGATCGGCGTAGGCAAGGCTGAAAGCTAGCAAGGGAAGTCCGCCGCGCAAGGCAGGGCTCGGCCTGAAATCGTTAAGTCAGCGAGCGGCCAGTCCAATTTCTGGGAGACTTTTTTTCATGGCGAAACGGGAGAGTGAGATGGCAAACGAAAATGCCCATCCGGCTGCGGCTGGATGGCCCCTGCACGCCGTGCAAGAGGCGTCCGATCGTGCCCGGGCGGCACCCGCACGCCGTGCAGTAGGTCTCCGGCCGCACCCGGATGGCACCCGCACGCCGTGCAGGACCTCTCCGGTCGCATCCGGATAGCCTCCGCACGCCGCGCAGGAGGTCTCCGGTCGCGCCTGGACGGCCCCTGCGCGCCGTGCAGTGAGTCTCCGGTCGCGCTGGGAATGCCCTGCACGCCGTGCAGCAGGTCTCCGGTCGCACCTCGATGCAGGGTCCGGGGACTGCTCGGCCGAGCATGCCCGAGACGGTCAGATGGGACCGGCAGACGGTCGGTCTGTAGCAGCTCCTTGATGGCGACGTCCGATCGAGCTGGGGAGCGCGTGCTTTGAGGATGCATACAAGCCCGCCGCGATTGACTGTACCGCGCGGCGGAGGCTCAATGACAACGAGGAGGAGACATGTCCCCGCAGCGTTCGACGTCCCTGCCTATCAGTCGACTTCTCATCGGTGCGGGCATCCTAGTGGCGCTCGTCACAGGCGTCATCACCACTTGCTCCGCCGCCGATGTACCGCTCACCACCGAGCGGCTGCGGGCCATCGTCCGGGACGAGGGCATCAGCAAGGCCGACGGCGTGCAGTTCAACCGCGATGCCGGGCGCGCCCTGCAGGACGCCGTGCTTCGGAGCCACGGCTGGGAGGAGAACAAGACCAAGTTCCCCACCAAGGAGCGCTCCGACCTCACGGACAAGAGTAAGAACCGTGCTGAATCCGTGATCCCCGACGCGGTGGACGGTGTACGGGAGACCACCTCCGATCCCGACCTCGGAAACGGTACTCCCCTTGTCCGCACCTATCAGAACAGCACCTTCATCGAGGTGAAGGCGACCCGTAAGGGTCTTCGCTGTCATCGAGCAACCATCAGATCGCCGGTCTCATCGATGTCGCCGCACGCTCACCCGCCAGCAAGGCCAAGGACATCGTACCAGCCATCATCTTCATCACCACCTCCGACACGAAGATCGCGCAGGAGGTGCTGGACCGCGCGACCCGGCGACGAGTGTCGGTCTGGCAGATGATCGTCTACGAAGTCCCGCATCGCCCTCCTGGCAAGACCGAGATCCGGGTGGGGCCGGCACAGCTCCTGAATGCCGCCGTGCTGGGAATGGACTTTGTCCCGCGCCAGGGGGACTTCACACCGCCGGTACCCCTGCGGCTCGCGTTGCCACCTTCCAGTAACATCGATCCCACGGAGGTGGACAGCGAATGAGCCGAAGACCCTGGCCGAAGCATCCTGACTGCGACTCGCTCACCAAGAGGGAGGTCCGCGAGCTGCTCGCGCAGCCGGGTGTGGTGCAGGATGATCTCTATGATGGCCTCTATCTCAAATCCTACACCTTGCCCGATGGTGGGGAACTCATCGTCTTGCCGACGGGCAAGGGAAACCGTTATCCCTCGCGCGTGGAACTCGTCGCCTACTGTACCGAGCTGCGTGAGCGCCAGCCCGAGCATGTGCTCGCCGGCCAGCTGCCGCAGGGTGAGGGCTTCCCCACCGACGTCCCGCGCCTCATCGACGAGCTCGCCACCACCTTCGGTCTCCCCCGCGACAAGCTCGATAACACCATCGAGAGCCTGACCCTCGTCGATCGCGCCGTGCGGCGCCGTGGCCCCACCCGCTGCATGGAGCCGGACATCTACCCGCTCCTCATCGCCTACGTCGGCGAGGTCATGCGCCAGCGGACCGGAGGCGAGTGGCGC
>DATAGU010000020.1:0-1591 GCA_036263495.1 Polyangia bacterium
AGAGATCCCAGCGGGCGCGCCAGGCGCGGTAGAGCTTGTCCAGGCGACGCAGGTAGGACACCGGGATGTCGCTCTCCATTGCGCGCCCGCGGCCGGCGATCCGCTTACGCAGGGAGCGCACGGGGCAGTCGAGGAAGATCATCAGGTCGGGCGGATCGAGGGTGCAGGCGATCGAGCGGTAGAGGTCGCAGTAGGTCTGCCAGTCACGCGCGTCGATGCAGCCGGTGTCGTGGAGGTTGCGGGCGAAGATCTCCGCGTCCTCGTAGATGGTGCGGTCGAGCACCACGGGGCGCGGCGTGGCCATCACCTCGCGGTGTAGGCGCAGCTTGTGCGCGAGAAAGTAGAGCTGCGAGCGGAAGGCGAAGGCCTTCATGTCGCGGTAGAAGTCCTCAAGGTATGGGTTGGCCTCGTGCGGCTCGAGGAACGCCTGCAGCCCATAGCGCCGGCAGAGGAAGGTGACGAGCTCGGACTTGCCGGCGCCGATGTTGCCGGCGACGGCGATGAAGCGCTTTCGGCGGGCCACGCCGCTGCGTGTACCACGGCTGTGGCGATCCACGCAGCACGAGCACCACGGCGTCTCCCAGCCCTACGGGCGGTCTCTGCCGCTCAACAAGGCGCAGCGGGCGGACGTGCCCGTGGTTGTCACGACGGCGCGCGCCGATCGCCGCGCGAGGTCCTGCCGAAGCCGCTCGACCTCGACCGGCTGCTCGGCGCGCTGCGGCGCTAGCATCAGCGGCGGCCGCGGTAGCGCGTTCGAGCGACGCATTGCCGCGGTGGTCACCCGGAATGCGACCCGAACAGGGACATCCGGACCCCGTACTTACCCCAGACGCTGTAGCTCAAGTGCTGATGCGTGGCAGAGAGCAGCAGCGGCCAAGGCCGGTGTCGGTAAAGGGGCCAGGGGCATGCCCGCAAACATCCGTCCCGCCCGCTGAACGGTGCGGCGCAGTCACGATCCTATACTCCCAGCATGGAGCTGCGGCGGTTCGGATCCACAGCTGTGCGCGTCCCGGTCATCGGTCAGGGGACCTGGCAGATGGAGGCGGATGAGCGCACCCAGGCTGTGGCTGCGCTCCGCCGCGGTCTCGATCTCGGCATGACCCACATCGACACGGCGGAGATGTACGGCGGCGGCCGTGTCGAGGATCTGGTTGGCGAGGCTATCTCGGGACGGCGTGACGAGGTCTACTTGGTCTCCAAGGTGCTGCCGTCGAACGCCTCGCGCAGGGGCACTATCGTAGCGTGCGAACGAAGCCTGCGCCGCCTCCGCACCGACCGTCTCGATCTGTATCTGCTGCACTGGCCGGGGCCCCATCCGCTTGGGGACACGATCAGCGCCTTCCTCGAACTCGAGCGGGCGGGGAAGATCCGGCACTTCGGTGTGAGCAACTTCGACGTGCCGGAGCTGGAGGAGGCTCTTGCGATTGCCGGGCCTGGGCGCATCGCCTGTAACCAGGTGCTCTACCACCTTGAGGAGCGCGCGATTGAACACGCGGTCATCCCCTGGTGTGAGCGTCACGGCGTCGCCGTGGTGGGTTACAGTCCCTTCGGCTCGGGGCGCTTTCCAGAAGAAAGGAGTGCGGGCGGGCGT
>DATAGU010000021.1:0-73530 GCA_036263495.1 Polyangia bacterium
ATCAACACGGCACCGAGTCGTATCAACGCGGCACCGGGTCGTATCAACGCGGCACCGAATCGTATCAACGCGGCACCGAGTCGTATCAACGCGGCACCGAGTCGTATCAACACGGCACCGAGTCGTATCAACACGGCACCGGATCCTGTCAACGCGGCGCCGGGTTTGACGGCTCTGCGTCCCGAGTGACGGCTGCGCGCCCTGGGTGACGGTGGAACGGCTCTTTGCGTGGGTTGCGAGGCGTGGGAAACGTCTGCTAGCTTTTCCGACGGACCTCATGGACGAGAACCCCGACCGACGCCGCAGACTGGGCGGCCTCCTGTTTCTCGGCCTGGTGCTCGTTGGCGTGGTCCTCTACATGAAGTCGCGCGGTAGCAACCTTCCCTTGCACCTGCATCTCGGGGCGGCCGGCGCGGATATGGCCCGCGTCGATCTCCTCTGGCAACGGTCCACCGATGGCGCGGTGATGCTGGACTTCAGTTACTCATTCGCCGGGTCTCCGGCGCCTTCGGACCTCTATCGCAAGGTCCGTCTCTCCCCCCGTAATTATGATGTCGCCATCCGTGTGACCGATCGCCGTGGCGGCACGTGGAGCACCAACCAGCGGGTGGAGGCGGTGGAGGACCGCGTCATCGAGATCGATCTCGCCGCCGCGAGCCTCCACGGCCCACCTTCAGCGCCCCACGAGAGGGGTGTACCCTCTAGATGACACGCCGCGGGGATTCGCTCCTCGGCACGACCAATCGATAGAGCACCAGCAGCAGGACCGAGCCCGCCACCGCCAGCAAGATGCTCCACAGATTGAATCCGGTCACGCCGTGCCCGGCGATGGCGGACCCAATCAGCCCGCCGACGAAGGCGCCGACCACGCCGATCAGCATGGTCACCAGGATGCCGCCCGGATCCGGCCCCGGATGAATCGCCTTCGCAATGGCCCCTGCAATCAGACCCAGAATCAGCCACGAGAGTATGCCCATGCCCCGAGACAATGCACGAACAGCGCCAGGGCGACCTCATTCCGATCAGCGGGATTTATGGGGAGGAGACGACGAGGAGGCTGGATAGGGATGGACTGCGGACGGCGAGCGCCGTCGCGCTCAGACGTACGTGAGCCAGGGGTACTTGGGCTGGGACGATCCCTTGGCGACCTCGAAGAAGGCCGACTGGATGCGCCGCGTGACCGCCCCGGGCTCGCCGCCGCCGATGCGTCGATCGTCGACCTCGCGCACGGGCGTGATCTCGGCCGCGGTGCCGGTCAGGAACACCTCCTCGGCCAGGTACAGCTCGTCGCGGCCAAAGGTGCGCTCCTCCACCGTGAGCCCCATGTCGCGCGCCAGCGTGATCACCGTGTCGCGCGTGATGCCTTCGAGGATGGGGGACGACAGGGGCGGCGTCACGAGCCGGCCGTGGCGCACGATGAAGATGTTCTCGCCCGAGGCCTCGGCGACCCAGCCGTGCGAGTCGAGGAGGATGGCCTCCGAGTATCCGGCGCGCAGCACTTCTCGCTTGGCCAGCACCGAGTTGACGTACTGCCCCGTGATCTTGCCCTTGGACATCCCGGAGTTGAGGGCCGGCCGGGTGAACGACGAGACCTTGGCGCGGATGCCCCGGCGCAGCCCTTCGTCACCGAGGTAGGCGCCCCACTCGAAGACCGCGATCAGGACCCGCGTCGGGTTGTCGAGCGAGCCGAGCCCCATCCCGCCGTCGCCGAGGAAGACGAGCGGCCGCAGGTAGCACTCCGTCAACTTGTTGGCGCGGATCGCCTCGAGGCACCCCTGCGCCAGCTCCTCACGCGAGTACGGGGAGTCGAGGGTGGCGATCTGACAGCTGCCGAGGAGCCGGTCCAGGTGCTCGGAGAGCCGGAACACCGCCGTTCGCCCATCGCCGCGGCGGTACGCACGGATGCCCTCGAAGGCGGCCAGACCGTAATGGAGCGAGTGGGTGAGGGCGTGGACCACCGTCTTGTCCCAATCGATGAGCTTGCCATCGAGCCAGATCTTCGAGACGGGACGGAGTGCGCCAGCGTGATGGTGAGAAGCGCCGGACATGCTCGCAGCTTTAGCATCGTCGGCGGGACCGCAGCAATCAAAAAGGAGCGCCGGGCGGGCGACGGGAAACCGGGCAGTCAGGCTCGGTGACCGGCCTGAACGACGGGCTATCGGTTGCCGTTGTCGGGGATGCCGCCCTCTTCAGTGGGGACGTTGGCGCCGGGCCGGGCCTGCCGTGGCGACGGGCGCGAGGGCTGGTCCTGCGAGGAGCGGGGCCGCGGGCGATCGATGT
The DNA here is from genome assembly GCA_036263495.1 of Polyangia bacterium. Lineage (GTDB taxonomy): Bacteria > Myxococcota_A > Polyangia > Palsa-1104 > SHYY01 > DATAGU01. The sequence goes on from DATAGU010000021.1 coordinate 2,281, forward strand.
TCCGATCGTCACCCGAGGGCGTGTCCGGGCGGAGGCCCTGATCGGAGGGCTCCGACGTGTCCGACGGCTCGGACGCGCCCGGAGGCGGCGCCTGGCGCTGGTCGTCGAGGCCTTGATCCATGTTCGAGCGCGGCCGCACCTGCCGGTCCTGCCCCGGGCCGACGCGGTCGTTGCGGTCATTGCGGTCGAACTGGTCGTTCCGATCGTTCCGGCGGTTCTGCCCGTTTTGCCCATTCTGATCGACGTCGATCGGCTCGGGCCGGAACTGCTCGGGGCTCGAGGGCGGCGGCAGCGGCGGGAGGCCGCTCACGTCGCGGGACGCCACGTTGTAGTCCTGGCGCCGCTGCTCCCAGACCATCTGCAGGTCATTGGCCTCGTCCCGCAGGCCCGAGACCTTGCGCTCCTGCTGCGCCAGCTCCGCCGTCGCCTGCTCGCGCCGCTGGCGCAGCTTGTCGACACTCTCGCCGCCGGGGGAGACGTTGTTCCGCTGCAGCACGCTCGCGCGCACGAGGGCCAGCTCCGCCTGGGCCGCGTCGATCTGACGAGCCGCGAGCTTGACCTGCTCGTTGCGCAGATCCGAGAGCCGCTGCGCGTATTCGCGCTTGGCCTGCGCCGCCGCCAGCTGCCGCCGCGCGATATCGTTCTGCTGCTCGGCGATGCGCAACGTCTGGGCGTTGTTCGTGCGACGCCCGAGCTGCAGGCTGCTGCGAGACGCCTGCAGGCGGGCCCGCGCCGCCGAGACGTCGTCGCGCGCGTTCTTGACGAAGGCCTGCATCTCGCGCGCGGCCTTGTCCGCCGCGGCCTTGTTGGCCTCGGCCACCGTCACGTTGTGCTGCGCCGTGAAGATCTCCTGCTTCTCTTCGATCGGCAGCCGCCCGAGCTGGGCCTCGTCTTGCCGTACCTGCTGCCTCGCGCAGGCGCCCAGCAAGAGCGAGGTCGCCAGTGTACTCACCCACCACCAGGACCGGTTCATCGATACTCCTCCTTGCTTGCGGAGACCTCTCGGCGCCCCTGCGAAGACCGAAGACGGGCCGTCACTCCGCTCCCTGAGGTCCACTGCAACCGTCGCGCCTGCCTCGCCCTGCCCTGGTTCGTCCGGGTCGGCCCCGGGTCGCCGAACGAGCTCACTCCGCGGCCGTCGGCAGAGCCTCGGCGGGAAGAAATTTCCGGTAGATGACGCGCACGCACGCCGTGTGCTCGCGATACTCGTCGAGCAGCCGGGCGCCGCAGGCGGGTCCGCGGTAGCCGAGCCGCCGCGCGAGCTTGTCGAGCTCCTCGGGGGCCGCCCCGGGCAGCTCGGCGATCGAGCGGTCGTGCACGATCCGCAGCCGGTTCTCGAGGCGCCGCAGGAACAGGTACGCGCCGACGAGGACCTCGTGATCCCCGGGGGAGAGGAGCCCCGCGGCGCGGAGGGCGTCGAGGGCCGGCCGGATGGCCCGCACGCGCAGCGCCGGCTGACTCGGTCCCTCGACGAGCTGGAGGTACTGCACGAGGAACTCCACGTCCACGAGCCCGCCCCGCCCGGCCTTGATGTGATAGCGCCCGCGCTCGGGCGCCTCCTGGGCGAGCTCGCGCTCCATGCGCGCCCGCAGCCGGCCGATCTCGAGCGCGGCCTGGGCCGGATCCATCGGCTCCCGGGCGGGCCGGGCCCATACCGCGTCCGCCGCGATCGCCTCCACCACCTGGCCGAGCGCCGCGTCGCCGGCCACGGCGCGCGCGCGGATGAGCGCCTGCCGCTCCCAGAGCGCCGCCGCGCCCTCGTGGTACTGCCGGAACCCGAGGAGCGACGACACGAGCGCTCCTTTTTGTCCCGAGGGCCGGAGCCGTGTGTCGACCTCGTAGAGCCGCCCCTCGCGGAGGTACGCCTCGAGCCCCCGGATGAGCCGCTGCGCGAGCCGCGAGTGGAACTCGAAGGGCTCGAAGCGTCCGGTCGCCACCTCGGCGTCGAACACGAAGAGGAGATCGAGGTCCGACGAGTAGCTCATCTCCCCGCTCCCGAGCTTGCCGAGCCCGATCACGGCCAGCGCCGGCGCCGGCTCGGGGTCCAGGCCGGCGCGGCGGCTCATCGCCGGGGTGACCCCCCGGAGCGTCGCGCCGAGGCAGACCTCGGCCAGGAGCGAGAGCTCCGCGCTCACCTCCTCCACCTCGAGCTCGCCGGCGATGTCCGCGAGGCCGATGCGGAGGAGCTCCTCGTTGCGGTAGCGGCGCACGGCCTCGAGGCGGATCTCGTCCTCCTCGTCGGCCGGGAGGGCCGCGAGCCGCTCCGCGAGCGCCTGCTCGTGCGCGGCCCGCTGTCCCGCGGGGTTGCCACGCCGCCAAGGGATGATCCGCGGGGTCGCGAGGAGGGGTTCTACGAGATCCGGATGCGCGAGGAACCGCTTGGCGAGAAATTCGCTCGTCCCGAACAGGCTCACGAGCAGGCGGCCCACGGGCGGGTGCGCTTCGACGAGGCGCCATACGCTGGCCGCCGCGCCGCCGCGCGCCACCAGATCCACCATACGCCGTAGCGCCAGGTCCGGGTCCGGGCAGCTCGCCACTTCGCTGAGGAGGTCCGCGGCGGTGCGCCGCGCCGCATCGCGGGCCGACGCCGCGAAGGGGCTGCGCGGTTTGCCGAGGAGGAGGTCCATCTCGTCGAGCGACGCCTCGATCTGGCGGAAGCCGAGCGTGCGGAGCGCCCCCGCCCGCCGCTCCCGGTCGCCCTCCGGCCCGAGGGCGGTGCCGAGGAGCGCGTCGATCGCCGCCTGCCGCGCGGGCGAGGAGCGCCCGGTCTCGGCCCGCGTCGCCGCGGCCTCGTCCGCGTGGAGCGTGGCGAAGATCTCGGCCACGGCTTGCCGCTGCGCGCCGAGCCACGCGTCGAACGTGGCCGCGGTCTCATGACCGAGGCGACGGGCGAGGAGAGCCCGCCGCTCCGGCTCGTGGGGCAGGGTGTGCGTCTGGCGCAGCTCCTCGAGCTGCAGCCGGTGCTCGACCCGCCGCAGCGCGAGGTACGCGTCGCCGAGCACCCGGTGCTCCCGCTCGCTCACGAGGCCGGCGAAGAGGAGCTGATCGAGGGCGCGCAGGGTGCCCCGCTCGCGCAGCGCGGGCCGCTGCCCGCCATGAATGAGCTGCAGCGCCTGCGCGAAGAACTCGACCTCGCGGATGCCGCCGCGGCCGAGCTTGACGTCATCGTCGCCGGCCGAGGCGGCGCGCGCCTGGCGGAGGAGCCGCACCATCTCGTGCACGGCGGCCACCGCCACCGGGCCGCCGGCGAACGAGCTGCGCGGCCACACGAACGGCGCGAGCATGCGCAGCACCTCGTCCCCGAGGCCGCGGTCGCCGGCGACGGGCCGCGCCTTGATCCACGCCTGTCGCTCCCACGCCCGCCCCCAGGTCTCGTAGTAGCGCTCGAGCGCCGGCAGGGCGTTGACGAGCGGCCCGCGGGTGCCCTCGGGCCGGAGGCGCAGGTCCACGCGGAAGCAGCTCCCCTCCGCGGTCACCTCCTCGATGGCGCGGCCAAGCCGTGTGGCGAGCGCCGTGAACCACTCGTGGAGCGTGCGCGCGGGGCCGGGGGCGTCCGGGCGCTGGGCCTCGGCGGGACGTCCCCGGGTCACGTGGCCGGCATCGGTCTCGTACACGTAGAGGAGATCGATGTCCGAGGAGAAGTTGAGCTCCTCGCCGCCCAGCTTGCCGAGGCCGAAGACCACGAAGCGGCAGCGCGCGCCGTCCTCGCGCCGCGGCACGCCGAGGCGCGCCTCGAGCGCGGGCCAGAGCGAATCCAGGGCGGCGTCGAGACAGGCCGCGGCCAGGTGGGACAGCTCGCGCGCCACCTCCTCGGCCGTTCCCCAGCCGAGCTCGCGCGCGCCGAGGCGCAGCATCTCCCGCCGGCAGTAGCGGCGCAGCCCCGAAGAGAGTTCGCCGGCCTGGGCGATGGCGTCCTTCACCTCGGTGTGCAGGAGCGCCGCCGGCTTCTCGCGGCCGAGGTACGGGTCCTGGGACAGGGCTCTGAGCTGCGCCGGCTCCTGGATGAGGGTGCGTGCGAGGGCCGGAGATTGATGCAGCAACATGCAGAGCAGGCGCTCCGCCGTCTCGTCCGGCACGCAGACGGCGAGGCCGCCGGCGGCTTCGGCCGCGGCGATGAAGTGGGACAGACGCGCCGCCTCCGCCGGGTCGGGCCCGGACGCTACCTGCGCCAGGAGACGGTCGCGCTGAGCGGCCACGAGGATAGATGTAGGCCGATGGAGCGCCGGGGCGAGGACCCGGCGAAGGGTAGGCTACTCGCTGGGCAGCACGATGACGGGGCTCGACGCGCTCGGGGTCGGATCACTCTACGGCGGGGGCGGGGGCGTGCATGCAGTGGGAGGGATCGCAGCCCTGGCCCGCGCAGCCCTGGCCGCCACTTCCCTGATGTGCGCTGTCCTGGCCGCAGCCCTGGCAGCCGCAGCCCTCGGGGCGGGCGCAGCCGGAGGCCCCCTCTTGGGGCTCGCCCTTGGCCTCGTCGAGGCCGTTGGCGATGAGCGCCTCGTAGCTCTGCGCGGGGGCGGCGAGCTCCTCGTCGATGACGCGACGGAACGCGTCGATGGGCTGGGCGCCGCGGAGCAGGCGGCCGTTGATGAAGAAGGTGGGGGTCCCACGTACGCCGAGGCGGCGTCCGAGCGCCATGTCGGCGGCCACGGCGGCGGCGGTGGCCGGTGCGTCGAGGGCGGCGGTGAAGGCGGCCCCATCGAGGCCGAGCTTGGCGGCCGCCTGGGTGAGGTCGGCGCGCTCGAGGTGTGACTGGGAGTGGAAGAGCAGGTCATGCATCTCCCAGGCGCGCCCCTGCGCGCCGGCGGCGAGCACCGCCATCGCGGCGAGGCGGGCGTTCTGATGGATGGGCAGCGGGTGGTGGCGGAGCTGGACGCGCAGCTGGCCAGGATAGGCCCGCAGCAGCTCCGCGAGGGTCTCCTCGCCCCGCATGCAGAAGGGGCACTGGTAGTCGGTGAAGACGACGATCGTGACCCGCGCGCTGTCGCTGCCGCGGAAGCCGCTCGGGCTGAGCGGCACGCGGTAGCGCTCGGGCGCGACGGAGGCAGGAGGGGCGGCGGAGGTCGCGGGGGCCGACGTGAGGGTGGTGGATGGGGTGGTCGTGTCGCGCGCGGCGGCGCCGGGGCCCGGCTCGGCGCGCGAGGGCGTTTGGCAGGCGCTGGCGACGGCGAGCAGGCTGATGAGAAGGGGGCGGACGGTGTGTGTGCTCATGATCATCCTCCGGTTGAGGGAAGCAACTAAGGGTTTAGTAGAAGGCTCCAAGGGCGTCAACTAAATACTTAGTACGAGCTTCTTAGTTGACGCTCGGGGCGTCCCGATCTACCGTCGGTGCATGAAGGAACGTGAAGAGCTGCCGACGCTCACGCGCGCGGAGGCGGAGGTGATGCAGGCGCTCTGGCCGCGCGGACGCGCCACCGTGCACGAGATCGTGGAGGCGATGGAGCGGCCGGTCGCCTACACGACGGTGCTCACGCTGCTGCGCATCCTCGAGAAGAAGGGCTACGTGCTGCACGAGCCGGATCCGGCCGGCGGGCGAGCCTACATCTATGTCCCGGCCGTGGCGCAGGGGAAAGCGCGCCGGCAGCACGTGCACGATCTCATCCAGCGCATGTTCTCGGGCTCGACCGAGGAGTTGCTGGCCGGGCTGGTGGAGGAGGAGCGGCTCTCCCCGGCGACGCTCGAGGCCCTGCGCGCCAAGATCGACGAGCGGCTCGGGGCCCGCCGCGAAGCGCCGCGCTCGACGAAGAAGAAGGGGTCTCGCGATGCGTGAGTTTCTATCGACCGTGGCGATCGGTGTGATGGTGGCGTGGTGCGCGCTGCCCTTGCTCGCCGGGGTGGCGGCGCACGGCGCGGATGAGCCTTCGTCGCGCCAGCGCGTGCTCAGCGTGGCGCTCGTCCTCGGCGCGTTGCTGGTCCTCGCGCCGTGGCTGCGCGGGGCGGCGCTCGTCGCGACGGCGCTGCCGCTCCCCCGGCAGACGGTGGATGTCACGCTGGCGGTGGGGTCTCCTTGGAGGGGCGAGGTCGCGAGCACGGCGCTCGCCGGGCTTGGGGCGCTGTGGCTCGGGGGGCTCGGCCTCGCGCTCCTCCGGGCGCTGGCGGGGGCGTGGCGGCTGCGCTCCTTGTGCCGCGCGGCCGTGCCGGCGGAGGGCTGGCTCTCCAGGCGCGTGGCCGACCTGGCGGAGGAGCTGGCGGTGCCTGCGCCGCGCGTCGCGGTGTCGCCCGAGACCATGGTGCCCTTTGTCACGGGCCTGCGCCGGCCCCTGCTGGTCTTTCCTGCCGCGCTCCTCGACACGCTCGATGAGGAGGCGCTCGACCTCGCGTTGCGCCATGAGCTGGTGCACGTCGCGCGGGCGGATGTGGCCTGGGCGGTGGCGGTGGCGATCGCGCGCTTGCCGCTCGTGCTGCACCCCACGGCGCGGTGGCTCGGGCGCGAGATCGCCCTGGCGCGCGAGGAGGCGGTGGATGCCATCGTGAGCCGCAGCGGGGCGGGCAGCTATGCTCACCTCTTGATCGACGTGGCGGCGCTGGCCGGGATGGCGCGCTGCCCTCATGCGCTCGTGTCGATGGAGGTGTCGTCGCTCGAGCGTCGCATCGCCCGGCTGTGCGCACCGGCGCCGGGGCGGCGGGGGGATGTCTGGCGGCTGATCGGTGCGGCGGCGCTCCTGCTGGGCCTCGTCTTGATGGCGCCGCGTCTCCATGCGGTCGAGGGGGGCGCGGCAACCGCTGCTCCGCCGCCGGCGGCCGAGGCGCAGGGGGAGGCGGTCTGTGTCGAGGAGAGCTGCGAGGGCCACTGCGGCATGCATCCTGGCTGCGCGGGGGAGGTGAGCTGCGCCCTTTGCAATAGGCCCTGAGAGGTGAAGCTCACTCCTGTCGTGGGGAGGAGCGTCTCGGGTCAGCGGGGGGTGCTCGGGTAGACGCAGCTCGTGCCGCAGGTCGAGATGACGCGGCCGTCCTGGCGTAGCAGCGCGTCGAGCTGCTGGATGGCGGCGTCGACGTTGGCGAGCCCGCCATGGGCGCCGTTGTCCTGGTTGCCGGACACGTTGGTCTCGGACGGGCGCGGCGTGGGCACGATGTCGTACTGCACGTAGGCGGCATCGACGGGGCCGTCGGTCTGCGGGAGGCCGTAGACGGGCTCGACCGCGGGGCCGAGCTGCGGGAGGCCCATGGTGCGGGCCACGGCGCGGGTGGCGACGTTCGGCACCTGGGCGTCGTCGTGCGACTCCTGGAGCACGAGCTTGCGCGGCGCGAGCGGCTGGCCGTCGAGCCCGGGGAAGTTGTTCGACAGGCTATGGCCGACGAACGAGATGGGGTCGGTGAAGTCCCAGTAGCTCTGCGTGAGGGCGATGAGGATCTGCTGGTCGAGCGGGCGGGGATAGGCGAAGTCGAGGATCAGCTTGAAGGGCCAGAAGTCGACGGAGCGGGGCAGCATGAGGGAGTAGATGCCGCCGCCCACGATGAGGCCGCCCCGGCCGACGTCGGGCGAGAGGGACAGGATGGTGTTGCCGAAGATGCCGCCCTGTGAGCCGCCGAGGTAGTAGACCTCGCGGCTGTCGAGGAGGGGGATGCCGCCCGGGACGCCCTCGCGGGTGAGCTCGGGCATGCCCGGGAGCTTGCGGGTGGCGAGGCGGAGGAGGGTGAGGAAGTTGATCTGCGCCTGCTGCAGCCGGTCGGTGGGGATGGAGAAGTTGCTGAACTCGACGAGCACGGTGCTGGCGAGGGTGGCGATGTCGGGGGTGGAGAGGCCGATGAAGTCGGTGGCCATCTCGACGATGCACAGCTGGTTGGAGATGCGGCGGTGGAGGCCGGCTTCGATCTCTTGGGACGCGCTCAGGAGGCCGTGGCCGTAGACGATGGCGCGCAGGGGCAGGGGCGCGGTGGCGGCGCAGGCCGGGACGACGATGAGGAGGTTGGCGCGGTAGTTGGTGCCGGTGTCGGCGGGGTCGCCGTTCGAGTCGAGGTGGAGGCCGGCGCTCCGGTTCTCGTTGTCGGTGAGGAAGGAGGGGACGTCGAAGGTGGCGTGGATCTCGCGCAGCACCGGGCCGTCGGCCGGGGTGTCGACGCTCTCGACGCGGTAGCCGAGGTCGTCGCGCTCCCAGCGGGTGAGGGCGGCGTCGCGCATGGCGAGGAGGTGGCCGTAGGTCTGCTCGTCGGAGGCGGTGTGGAAGTCCCAGGCCAGGGTGAGGTCCTCGCGTGGGACGTCACGGCGGCCGAGGAGGGCGAAGATCTCGTCGTAGCTCGGCGCGAGGGGGGTGAGGCGCGAGCCGCGGGGGATGCGGCGCTCGACCAGGGCGCGGAAGGGGGGGACGGTGATGCGCTGGCCGGCCGTGTCGCGCAGGCCCCGCAGGGCCACGACGTAGCGGCTGGCCGGGCGCAGGCGGACGAGGGGGTGGATGAGCAGCGCCTGCGGCTCGCCCGGACGGCCTTCGACGTTGGCATCGACCTCGGTGAAGAGGGGCACGCGCTCGCCGGTGTCGTAGTGGATGAGCTGCACGGCGCTGGTCGGGAGGAGGGCCGCGCCGGGATCGCCGGTGATGGCGATGAGCTGGGCGGGATCGACGCGCGCGCCGAGGTGGACGATGATCTGGGTGGCGGGGCTGAAGCCGTCGAGGAGGTTGAGCCGCGTCGGGTCGTACGCCACGCCGGTCGCGTTCTTGGGCAGGGCGGCGGCCGGGATGTCGACGCGGTAGCCGGTGCGCGAGCTCGCGTCCTCCCGGAGGTAGAAGGAGGAGGGGAAGGGCAGAAAGCAGCTCGCGGCGTCGGGGGCGAGGGGATGGCACACGGGGTCGGGGTTGGCCCCGTCGGGTGGCGGGCTGCAGGACGCGAGGAGTATCAGGGAAGCGACGAGGGGACGTAGTCGAGCCGGCATGAACCCTCCAGTGCGCCCGTGGCGCGGCGCGCGACGAGTGGTCCGGGCATGTTCGGGCGGCGCGCGCTCGAGATCAAGCCAGGGGGGCGAGGGGGCCGAGCCGGAACGTCACAATCGGATGCCGTCGCTGGCTGCGCCGCAGCAGGCAGGCAACTGGGGTCTTCGGGCTCAGGACGCGGACCGCTGGTCCCACGGAGAATCCCCTCTACGTATAAGAGGGCGCCTCAGGGCTCCTTCTTGCCCATCTTCTCCTTGAGGGCCGCGAGTCGCTCGGCGATCGGATCCGAAGCGGCGGCCGCTGGGAGCCTCGCGGCGCGCTCGATGCTCGCAGACAGCTCCGCGTCCCGCTGCCGATCGTCCGCCAGCTCGCGATGCGCCTCGACCTCCGTCTCGGCGTCGTCCACCTTACCCGCCATGCGGTTGAACTCGTCGAAGGCATCGGTCGAGCCGGGCTGGAGATCGCGCTTGGCCATCGTCGCCTTGGCCTTGATCGTCCCCTTGCGGAGCCGGTACGTCGCGAGCCGCCTCTCGAGCTCCGGCAACATCTCGGCGAGCTTGCTGGCATAGGCGCGCGCCTCCGCCAGCTCGCGCCGCCCCCCCGCGAGCTCCTCCTCGGCCAGCATGCGCTGCGACAGCGCCTCGCGGGCCAGCGTATCGTCGCCATGTTGCACCGCCGCCTCGGCCCGTTCGTTCCAGCTCGCGACCCGCCTCTCGAGATCGGTCACCCGCTGCGCGCACAGCTTCTCGGTGGCCTTGCACTTGACCGTCTCGGCGCGCGCCTGCCGCAGCTGGTCCTCCATCTCGATGATGATCTGCTCCACTTCCTTCGCGGGATCGCTCATCTGGTCGATCGCCGCGTTAGCCTTGGAGCGGAACAGGTTCGACATGCGCGAGAAGATGCCCATAGCGCAATTGTACGGGGTGGGCCGATTTGAATCGAGGGGGGAACCTGCTATTGGTGGAGGCAGATGACAGCCGGGCTGGCGAGCATTCTGGGGCAGACGCGGGCCATCGAGCAGCTGCGCGGTGCGCTGACCCGCGGCACGCTCCATCACGCCTACCTCTTTCATGGTCCCGATGGGGTGGGCAAACGCACCACGGCGCGTGCGCTCGCGCAGGCGGCCAACTGCGAGACGGCCCCGGGCGAGGGCTGCGAGCGCTGCGAAGCGTGCCGCAAGATCGCCGGCGATCTCCATCCCGACATCAAGTGGTTCCCCGTGCTGCCCGAAAAGGGGCAGACCGAGCGCGTGCGCGAGCTCATCTCGCAGCTCGGCTATCCGCCGAACGAGGCCCGCATGCGCCTCGTCATCTTCGATCCGGCCGACGAGCTCAACGACACCGCCGCCAACGTCCTGCTCAAGACGCTGGAGGAGCCGCCCGCGCGCACGCACTTCGTCCTGGTGACGGCGCGGCCGGCCAGCCTGCTCGTCACCATCCGCTCGCGCTGCCAGCGCGTCGTGTTCGGGCCGCTCCCGGATGACGAGGTCGCTCGCCGGCTCGGCGAGGTGCATGGCGTGGACGGCGCCGCGGCGCAAGATGCGGCCGCCCTGGCGCAGGGGTCCCTCGGACGCGCGCTGGAGCTCGCCACCTCCGAGGAGTTCCCGCGGCGACGCAGCCAGGTGCGTCGTTTGCTCGAGGCCGCCCGCACCCGGCAGACGACGACGACCCTGACCGCGGCGGCCGAGGTGGCCGGGAACCGCGACGAGGCGGCCACGCTCCTCGAGATGATGTGGATCGCCTATCGCGACGCGCTGCTCGTCTCGGGCGGCCTGGCCGAAGGCCGCGTGAGCGGGGCACGCCTCGACGAAGCGATGTGGCTGGCGCACGGGGTGCCGGCGTCGGGCTTGCTCCGAGGACTGACCGCGCTGACCGAGACCGGCGTAGCCCTCGAGGGCAACGTCAACCCGCAACTGGCCTTCGAAGCCTTGCTCTTCGATCTCGGTCGATCCGGAGCCATCTGAGAGAGCCCACCCATGTCGGACACCTCGCCCCCTACCTCGCCTCCCAGTGGATCAGGATCAGGCTCCCCGCCCGGCGGTGGCGACCCTTCCCAGCGCAAGAACTCTTCCCGCCGCCGCCGTCGCCGCGGCCGAGGCGGAGGGGCCGGCGGGAACGTCGCCGTCCAACCCTCCAGCGGCGCACCCACGTCCATGCCCGAAACGCTCGCCGCGGGGCCGGAGGGACCGGGCCCGGCGGCGCCTGCGGGAGCGACGGGACCCGGAGGACCAGCGGCTCGGGGACCTCGACCCCCGGGACCCGGGCCCGGGAAAGGCGACCGAGATCGCGCGGGTCGTGGTGGCCGCGGTCGCCGTGAGGGCCGTCCTCAGTCCCAGGGACCTGGCGAGGCACGGCGCGAACCTCGTCCTCCGCAGGGCCGCCCACCGGCGCCCCGCGAGATGCGCGGCCCGCGACGCCCGCAACGTCCCCCGCTTCCGGAGGCGGAGGCCGCCGGACCCGTCGCCGCCGATCGCTATGCCCCCCCGGAACCACTGGCCGTCGGCACGCCGCCGCTCCTGACGGCCGAGGCCGAGGGGGAGGGATGGCGGGCTGCGCCCCAGGCTCCGAACGTCGCCGCCGAGCCGTACGTCTCCACCGACGAGGTGCGCCTCGGGCCGAGCGACCCCGACGGAGAGGACGTGTTCGGCGGCGAGGCCGCGGCCGGGCCCATGGCCCCGCTGGCCAACCTGTGCGGCGTCAAGTTCCGCGAGGCCGGCATCATCCACGAGTACGACGCGGGCGAGGTGAGCTATCGCCGTGGCGAACGAGTCGTGGTGGAGAGCGAACGGGGCCAGATGATAGGCGTCGTGGCGGTCGCCTCCATGCGCATGCCCTACAGCGAGACCCTGCGGCGCATCCTGCGGCGTGCCAGCGCCGAGGACGAGCAGGCGCTCGAACGGAATGTCCAGCGGGAGGGCGAGGCGCTCGCCTTCTGCCGAGAACGGGTGCGCGTGCGGCAGCTCCCCATGAAGGTGATCCGCGCCGAGTACCCGCTCCACGGCTCCAAGCTGCTCCTGTATTTCACGTCGGAGGAGCGGATCGACTTCCGCGAGCTCGTCAAGGACATCGCGCACAAGTTCCACGGCCGCATCGAGCTGCGCCAGGTCGGGGCGCGCGACGAGGCCCGGATGATCGGCGGCATCGGCGCCTGCGGGCGCGAGCTCTGCTGCTCGACCTTCCTGCCGGCCTTTGCCCCGGTATCGATCAAGATGGCCAAGGACCAGGGGCTCGTGCTCAATCCCTCGAAGATCGCGGGTCAGTGTGGGCGCCTCAAGTGCTGCCTCGTCTACGAGCAGGACCTCTACAAGGAGATGCGCAAGGGCCTGCCCAAGGTGGGCAAGCTCGTGCGGACACCGGCCGGCGAGGGCAAGGTGGCGGAGCTCGACGTGCTGCGCCAGCGCATCCGGGTGGTGTTCCAGGAGGGGGGCGCGCATATCTTCCCGGCGGACTCGGTGACGTTGCTGGCGCCGCCCGGCCCGGGAGGGGGTGGGCCGGGACCAGCCCAGGGGGACGCCGGCTCCGACGACGCGTAGCACCGCCAGGGGACATCGTTCGGCCGGAACACCACCGGGGAATGCCGTCGCTGGCTGCGACGCATGGGCCGACAACTGAGGGGTTTCGGCTGAGCCCGCGCGGGCTCGCCGCCGCTCACCGCCCCTGACGCTCGCGGTAGGCCTTGGCCGTGCTGTCGATGAGCGCCTCGACCGCCGCTGGCCCCTCCCAGCCTTCGATCTGCACCTCTTTGCCCTCGAACAGCGTCACCTGCAAGAAGAACTGCTCGATCTCCTCGCGCACCCGCGCCGGCAGGTGGTCCGCGTCCTTGATCTCATCGGCGCGCGGGGCCTTGACCGGGACGGCGATCACACGGTCGTTGCGCTCGCGACCGGGCCCTTTCTTGCGCCGCTGCGTGAGCTTGACCACGCCGAGCGCGCGGCAGGCCAGCACCACCCCGGGATAGGTGGGCACGTCCAGCAGCACCGCCGCATCGAGCGGGTCCCCGTCGGGCGCCATGGTCCCCGGGACAAAGCCCCACTCGAAGGGATAGGCCAGGCCCGAGACGAGCGGACGCGAGAACGTGAACGCTTCGAGCTGCGGCTCGTACTTGAGCTTGGCCGCAGAGCCCCGCGGCGATTCGACCACCACGTGAAAGGCACCGGCCTCGGTGCGCGGTGGCAGGTGGAGCAGATTGGACATGGGGGTCTCCTCGTCCTTCTCGTCCTTCCTCGATGAACTCAGGGAAGGCCCATGCAGCCTGCGGTCCCGCGGGTCGCCGCGGATGACCTACGTCTGCTGCGACGCTGCGCGCTGCCGCTCCATCAGCTCGGCTTCGGAGGGACGCACGTACCGTGGGGTGGCGCCGGCCAGATCATCGTGCTCGCCCCGCGCCCAGCGCCGCGCCGCCAGCCGCCCGACGTCCACCGGATCCGGCGGTCCCTCGTCGATCGCCGTCAGCCCGGCGACGCGCAGCTCCGGCCAGCGCGCCATGCCATCCCCCACCAGCACCACCGGCCCTTCGGCCACCCGGGCCCGCAGCTCTTCGGCCAGACGCGCCGGCGCGATGGTCTCCTCTTCGCCCGTCAAGGCCGGTCCCTGATCATCCGCGCCCCGGTAGCGCCCCACGTAGACCTCGCCCTTGAACGCATCGATGCAGGCGACCACGAGAACGCCGCTCCCACGCAGTGATCCACTCAGGCCTTCCGGCCTTCCCTCACCGCGGGCTTTGCCCGCATCGGGTCCCACGGATGCGGGTGATCGGCGGTGCAGCGTCCCCTCGGCCGGCCGCACGCGGATCGCCAGCGCGGCCAGGGACGGCACGAGGAGGAGCGGCTTGGCGAGCCCGAGGCAGAGCCCCTTGGCCGTGGCGAGGCCGATGCGCAGGCCGGTGAAGGAGCCGGGCCCGGCCGCGCACGCGATCACTGCGAGCTCGGGCGGCCGCACCCCGGCCTCGCCGAGCACGGCATCGATCATCTCGAGCAGGGCCTCGGAGTGCGTGGTCACGACCGCGCGCCGGACCGCCCGCACCACCGGCGCCTCGCCCGCGCCTCGTCCCTCGACCAGGGCCACGCCGGACTGGGTGGTGGTCGTATCGATGGTCAGGATCAGTGCCACCAGAACCTCATCACGTCGTTGCGCAGGGCGACGAGCATGAGCGCCCCGAGCATGGCCAGACCAAGATAAGTCGCGCGTTCGCGCAGGCGCCGCTCGAGCGGCCGGCGGCGCGCCGCCTCGACCGCCATGAGGAGCAGCTGACCACCGTCGAGCAGCGGCACCGGCAAGAGGTTGAGGATGCCGATGTTGAGCGAGATGAGGGCCAGCATGCCGAGGAACAGATCGCTGCCGCGCGCCGCCACCACGCCCGCCAGGTGATAGATCATGAGCGGCCCGCTCACCGTCGAGATCGGGAGCCGCCCGGCGGCGAGGTGCGCGAGGATGCGCAGCATGGTGAAGGCGGTGGTCGCGGTGGTGGCGAGCGCGCGCCGCACGGCCCAGCCGAGCCGCCCGTCGATGGGCAGGGTGGGCACGGGCTGGAGCGCCCGACTCGGCGCCGCGCCGAAGACATAGAGCGTCGATTCGGTGTGGAACTCGTCCTGCTCGGTGCGCGGCTGCAGGCGCAGGGTGGCGCTGTGCAGCTCGCCGGCGCCCGTCCCCGGCCCCGCGCTCGTAGAAGACCGCCAGCCGAGCACGAACGGGCGATCGCGCAGCGACTCGAACGCCTGCTCGAGCATCTCCCAGTGCTGGAGCGGTGCGCCATCGAGCGAGACCAGCACGTCGCCGACCCGGAGGCCCGCCGTCGCCGCCGGCGTCCCCGGCTCCACGTGGCCGATATAGAGGCCGCCGGGGCGCATGCCGGTGTCGTAGCGCGTGGTCTTGCCATCCGTGGTGCGCACCGGGAAGAGCTGCGCCGTGCCCGGCTCGAGGCGCCCGAGCGCGGCCCAGCCAAGGGACGGCTCCTGCCGCCGGAGGTAGGTGACGAGCAGCGGCTCGCCCCGGTTGCGGGCGAGCGCCCGCTCGAGATCGCTCCAGGTCTCGACCGGTCGCCCCTGCACCGACGTAATGACGTCGAAGGTGCGCAGCCCGGCCCGCGTGGCCGGCGAGGGCTCGCGCACGTCGGGCCGCACCGAGACGGTCTCCTCCACGCCGATCTGCGCCAGCTGGTAATGCGGCATCACGCCGATGAGGCCGATGCGGGTCACCTCGCCGAAGAAGTCGCGGCGCTCGTGGGCGCGCGGGGTGAGGACCTTGGTGATGGTGTGACTCTCGCCCGGGCGCTCGAAGGTGATGCGGAGATCGCGGCCCGGCGAGGCCTGCACGAGGAGGTTCACCTCGTCCCAGTAGCGCACCGGGTGATCGTCGATGGCCACGACGCGGTCGCCGGGGAGCAGCACGTCGGCCGCCGGCTGGCCGGCGAGGACGGTGCCGATGGTGGAGGACAGCGCGCGCTCCTCGCCCGCATAGAAGTTGAGGTAGATGACCACGGGCAGCGCGAGGTTGGCGATCGGGCCGGCGAGGAGGATGAGCACGCGCTGCCACAAGGGCTTGTAGGCGAAGGCGCGCGGGCGCGCGGCCTCGGGGATGGACTCGTCGGACTCGGCGCCGAGGAGCTTGACGTAGCCGCCGAGCGGGATGGCGGCGATGACGTACTCGGTCTCGCCCCGCACGATGCGCAGGAGCGGGGGACCAAAGCCGAGCGACATCCGCAGCACCCGGACGTCGCACAGCCGCGCGACCGCATAGTGCCCAAGTTCGTGCACGGTGATGAGGATGCTGATGAGGAGAATGAACCAGAGCAGCTGCATCGGGATCCGTTGAAGTCGGCGTCAAGATGTACCATCGCCGCTGCCTGCACGCGACCCCCCGGTCTGTCGAACACCTACATCTCCGCGTGTAGCAGCGTGGTGCGCCTGCCTGCGGATGGCGTGGGCATCGCAGGAGCATCGGTACATCTCAGGAAGGGACCGCGCACGCTCAGGGCGCCACCGCGCACGCTCAAGGCGCCACCGCGCACGCTCAGGGCGCCACCGCGCACGCTCAGGGCGCCACCGCGCACGCTCAAGGCGCCCCCGCGCACGCTCAGAGCGCCCCCGCGCACGCTCAAGGCGCCCCCGCGCACGCTCCGCGCCAGACCGCGCACGCTCCGCGCCAGACCGCGCACGCTCCGCGCCAGACCGCGCACGCTCCGCGCCAGACCGCGCACGCTCCAAGCCAGACCGCGCACGCTCCGCGCCAGACCGCGCACGCTCCGCGCCAGACCGCGCACGCTCCACGCCAGACCGCGCACGCTCCAAGCCAGTGTGGTCAGAGCGATTGACGCAATCGGTCAAGCTGCTAATACAGCTACATGGTCGTTGCCGCGGTCCTGGTCGCCTATCTCGCGGGGTCCATCCCCTTTGGCGTCCTCGTGGCGCGGGCCCGCGGCATCGACATCCGGCAGCATGGCTCGGGCAATATCGGCGCCACCAACGCGGCGCGCGTGCTCGGCAAGTGGTTTGGTCTGCTCGTCCTCGTGTGCGACGCCGCCAAGGGGTACCTGCCGGTGTGGGGCGCCCGGGTGTGGCTCGAACCACGGCTGGACGCGGCGTATGGACCCTGGGTCGTGGTCGCGGTGGGGGCGGCGGCCTTCCTCGGGCATCTCGCCTCGCCCTGGCTGCGGTTCCGCGGTGGCAAGGGCGTGGCCACGGCGCTCGGCGTGTTCCTGGCGCTGACGCCATGGCCCACCTTGATCGCGGTCGCGGTGTTCGCCGCGTTCTACGCCATCTGGCGCCTCTCGTCGCTGGGCTCGCTCGCCGCGGCGACGATCTTCCCGCCCGCGGTGTGGCTCTTCAAGGAGCCGCCGCCGGTCCTCGCGCTGGCCGTCGCCCTGTGGCTGCTGATCGTCCTCAAGCACCGCGGCAACATCCAGCGCCTCTGGCGTCGCGCCGAGCACAAGGTCTGACGGCCGGCCGATTCGCGCGGCCCCGTCGCCGCGCCGGGGGCACCTACCAGGGCGTATCGAGCCGGCGCACCCCGGCCCCTGCCACGGTCTGGCGCAGCTCGTCGATGCTGCGCCCGAGCACGGGGTGGCGCAGGGAGCCCGCGATCTCGCCGAGGGGCTCGAGGACAAAGGCGCGCTCGGCCAGGCGTGGATGCGGCACGACCAGCTCCGGGAGCTCGAACACCTCCTCACCCCAGAGAAGGATGTCGAGATCGAGCGTTCGCGGGGCGTTGCGCATGGCCGGGCGCACGCGGCCGTGGCGCGCCTCGATGGCGTGGATGCCCGCGAGCAGCTCCGCGGGGGTCCACCGGGTCACGAGCTCCACCGCCGCGTTGTAGTAGTCGGGCGGCGGTCCCACGGCCGCGGTCTCCCACAGCGAGGAGCGGGCCCGCACCTCGCCGAGCTCGCCGAGGTCACGCACCGCAGAGCGGAGCGTCGCCAACCGGTCGCCGAGGTTGGCGCCGAGCCCGAGGAAGGCGTGGACGGGGGAAGGAAACGCGGATCGAGCCATAGGGCGCAGAAGAGATTACAATGCGCCCCGCCATCGTGCCGATTCCCACCCCGTACAGCGCCCGATCGCCGCGCCCCGAGCGGCCGTGGGCGAGTGATGAAGTCCTCCCCATCCCGGGGTGCAGATCTCTTCGGAGACGCCGCTCGTGAGCCTGCTCCTGTCCGCCCTCGGCACCGGCATGGCCACCACGGTCGGCGCGCTCCCTTTCCTGTGGGCGCGGGTCTCGCGCCGCCTCTACGACACGATGCTCGGCTTTGGCGCCGGGCTCATGCTGGCCGCCGCCACGCTCGGGCTCCTCACCACCGCCCTCGAGGAGGTCCGGGCCGCGGGACAGCTCGATCTCGGACGCCTCGCGCTCGTGCTCTGCGGTTTCACGGCGGGCGTCATGCTCTTGTGGCTCATGGATCGCTCGATCCCGCACGTCCATGCGGGCGGGCATCACGGCCACGTGCACGGGCCGCATGGCCATGCGCACGAGCACGAGCACGACGATCCGGGGACGGCGCGCAAGCAGGGCTTCCTCGCGGTCGGGGCCATGTCGCTCCACCGGTTCCCCGAAGGCTTCGCCATCGGCGCCGCCTACGCCTCCCACGGCCCGGGGCTCGGCGCCACCCTGGCCGTCGCCATCGCGCTCCAGAACGCGGTCGAAGGGGCGGTGATGGCGGCCCCGCTCCAACGCAGCGGCCTGCGACCCTGGGCCCTGGTCGGTCTCATCGCCATCACGGGGCTCACCATCCCCATCGCCGCCGTGGCCGGCTACTACATCGGCCTATCCGCCGCGGGGGCCCTGCCGCTCATGCTGGCCCTGGCCGCGGGCGGCCTCCTCTACCTCGCCTGCAACGAGATCATCCCCGAGTCGCACAGCCACGGCAACGAGGTGCGCGCCACCTTCGGCCTCCTGGCCGGGTTCGTGTTCCTCATCATCATGCAGGTGGCGCTCGGGCACACCCATTGAATCGGTATTACATAGAGGGGAGGGCCCCGGAGGCCCTGGAGACCGGCCGGCAGGCATGGATCGAGGGGCCGGCCTTATGATATACGTAAGTGGCAAGGATTCGATCTGACGGGCCTGGCCCGATTCTGGCAGCGGAGAAGGTGACCCATGAGTGTTGACAGCCTCGACATCGAGACGTCCTCGTTGCACACACAGTACGTGGTCAACGCGAGGACGGCGCTGCCGCCCGTCACCGCCGAGACCGTGGTCGTGGTCGAGCTCGACGACGAGCGCTTTCCGCTCGCCGAGGCCATCGGCTGGCTGAGCTACCACGCGCGCGAGCTGTTGCAGGCCCACTCGACCGTGCTGTGGGGTGAGGCACGGCAGCTATCGGACCGTCAGCTCCTGCAGTTTTGTCAGCAGGGGAAGGTCCCGGGCCTCATGGTCATGGAACGGACGGCGCCGCCGCCTGTGCTGACCCGGCCCCCGGCGGCGCTCTACGAGCAGCCTCCGGTCGTCCTGCGTGAAGAGGACTACGAGCGGCTGATGGAGCGCATCCATTCGCCCGAGTCACGTGACGACTGAGCTTCGGACCCACGCCCGCTCTTCGTCTCCCTCTCACGCCCGGCGGACGGCCCGGGGGTCCGTGAGTCCTACGCTCCCCACCCCTGACCCCTGACCTCCGAATCATGGCGGATCCGTTCCTCCTCGAACATCTCCTCCGGCCGCTCTTCTTCGACATCGGCGGTGCGCTCTCCCCGGTGAGCATCCGGGACCAGATGATCCGGGGCCGCATCGCGGTGGATCGGGCGATCGAGGAAGGTCTGCTCGGCCCCGGGCGCCCGCTGCTGGCGATCGGCGCCGGGGCGGGCGGGGCCACGGCCGCCATTCGTGCCGCGCAGCGGGGTATCGAGACCTGGCTCATCGACGCGGCGCCGGCGGCCTTCATGCGTCAGGCGGCGTGTACCTCCCGCTTCGTCGATCCCACGCAGTATGACTGGCCGCTGCTCCACTGGCGCGAGGGTTCGTATCCCTGGGAGCCGCCGATCATGCCGCTCGGCTGGCAGCGCGACTACGCGAGCCAGCTCGCGTTTCACTGGCAACGCACCCTGGCCACGGCGCAGACGCTCTACGCCCCGCGGCTGCGGGTGGAGTATCAGGTCTCGGTGAGCATCGAGTCGCAGCCCGTGGACGGGCTCCTGCCCGTGACCCTGAGCTCTCCACAGCTCGGCGAGATCCTCACCGGCTTTGGCATGGTGCTCTCCTGCGTGGGTTTTGGCGCCGAGCGCGTGGTCATGGGCGACTACGCGAGCACGCGTTTCTGGGACAGCGACTTCCTCGGGCATCAGGATCTCGGGCTGCCGCGCGTCGCCATGCCCCGCGTGCTGGTCTCGGGCGGCGGCGACGGCGCGCTCCAGGACTGCCTGCGCATCCTCACGCGCGGCAGCGAGATTCGCTCGGCCGGCGAGCTCTACGCGGCGGTCACCGGGCAGCTCCGCTTCCACGAGGAGATCGAGACGCTCGAGCGTCGCCTGCAAGGTGCCGAGGACCAGGCGCAACGGGCGCTCATCTGGGGCGCGCGACCCGAGCACGACCACCCCATCTACCAGCGGCTGCACCGGAGCCACGAGGAGGCGATCGCCTCGCTGTCGGATCGCCTGTGGGGCTTCATCTGCTCGGTCCTGGAGGGGCTCATCGTCTCCACGCAGCTCGAGCTCCTCTACTCGTGCGATCACTTCTCGGCGTCGTACGCGCTCAACCGCTTTCTGGTCCTCCTGCTCGCGCGTTACCTGCGGGAGAACCATGGACAGGAGTTCCTGCGCCCCGGGCTGGCCGTGACCGCCGTCACCCCGGGCGTGACGGCGCCCCGCCATCGATGCGCCCGCTCGGCCGCGGACTGCTATCGCCATCCGCACCGCGTGGCGATCACCGGAGGCGCCTGCCCCAATGGCCTCCCGGCGAAGCGGACCGCGCTCGATCACGCCGAATACGACCTCGTGATCCTCCGCCACGGGGTGACCCCGCCGACGCTGGTCCTGGCCGGGAGCAACGAGCCTGCCCCGCGCCGCCGCCAGCTCCTGCCGTATCACGTACCGGGATAATCCGGGAGACGCTATCGGCGTCGCTGCTGTCGCCCGCGGCGCGTTGGCTTGCCCTCGGCTTCGGTAGGCGGGCTCTCGGCAGCGGCCTCGTCGGAAGGTGCCGCGGCCGCAGAACGACCGGCCAGGCGCAGGCCGAGCCGCGTGCACAGCAAGGCCCCCGCCGAGCCGAACACCAGCGAGGCCGTTGCGCCCTCGGTCCGGCCGAGCAAGAGGGCCGGGGCGAGCAGCACGGCGAGCGCCGCGACGCCCGCCTCGAGCGCAGGCCGCGCCATGCCGGCCGACTTCGCTCGCCGCCCGAGGAGCACACCGGCCGCAAGGCACCCCGCCGCACCCCCGAGCACGAGCCCGACCGTGACGACCGATACGCCCTCGCTCGCTCCGGGCAGACGGACCACCTCACGCACCGCCTCTGCGAGCTCGGAAGGCCCCGCGGCCACGACCGCGCCGAGGAGCGTCCCCGCGGCCACGATCACGCCGCCGAGTCCCACTTCCTTCCAGGCGAGCCGCCGCCCCGAGCGCCCGATCGCCAGGATGCCGAGCACCAGCACGCCGAGGAGGTTGAGCCCGCCGAACAGATCGCCCAGCCGGCCGTAGGGTCCGCTCGCCTCGAGCATCGCCACCTGGTCCAGCACCGTGACCGGCTGCACCCCCGGCGTCTCGTCGGGATCCACGGCCTGGGTCTTCTGGTAGACGCGGCCCGTGGCCGAGATGAACACCGAGGTGCCGGTGTTCACCGCGCGCACCATGTCGAGGCGGTGCTCGACCGCGCGGAACACCGAGAGCGCCATGTGCTCGTAGGGCTCCGAGGTCGCGCCGAACCAGGCGTCGTTGGTGATGTTGACCAGGAGGTTCGGGTGCTCGGCGACGAGCCGACGGCCAAAGGCGGGGATGATGTCCTCGTAACAGATCATCGGTCCGAGGCGCCAGTTGCGGTAGGGGAAGGTCGTCACCCCGGTGCCGCGCCCGAAGTTCGACATCTCCGGGATGAGCTTCCGCACCCACTGGAGCTGCTCGTAATAGGGGATGTATTCGCCGAACACGAGGAGGAAGTTCTTGTCGAAGCGTCCCTGGAGGTGCCCCTCGGCATCCATCATGAGGGCGCTGTTGTAGGGGTAGGGCGAATCCTCGCCCACGGTGACGGTGCCAAACAGGATGGGCGTCTGGAACCCCCGCTGCACCCGCCGCCCGTCATTCAGGGGAAAGTCTCGCGTCTGCCGCCGGTGGAAGACGTAGGGATACGACGACTCGGGCCACACGATGAGCTCCGCCCCCTGGCGCTCGAGCTCGGCCGACAACCGCTGGTGCAGGGCGAGGTGATCCTCGCGCAGCCCCGGCAGCCACTTCTCGTCGATGCCGATGTTGGCCTGCACGAGCCCCACCTTCACGTGCGGCGCCGCGGCCCGCTGGGCCTCCACCTGGCGGATGCGGAGCTGCCCGTAGACGAGGCTGAAGAGGAGCACCAGCGCCGCCGCCGCCGGCGGTCGCCAGGGCAGCGCCTGCTTCCGTCGCCACGCCAGCAGCACCTCGTAGAGCGCGGCGTTCACCGTCATGAGGAGGAAGCTCACGCCGATGGGCCCGCTGAAGTCGGCGACCTGGATGATCGCCGGCTGCCACGCCTGGGTGATGGCCAGGTACCACGGGAACACGAGCGGGAAGAGCAGCTCGACCGCGGCCAGGGTCATGGGCGCGAGCAGCGTCACCGGCAGCGCGATGCGCCGCGCGAGGTGATGGAGGATCCAGGCGAAGAAGGCAAAGGCCAGGCCCTGATAGCCGACCAGGAGGAGGTAGAGCGGCAGCGCCGCCACCTGGGGCAGGTGGCCGAACTTCACGAGCAGGTGATCGATCCAGTAGAAGCCGCCCGCGTTGGTCACGAGGCCGGCGAGCCAGCCCCAGCGGAACGGGTGCTCACACCGCTCGTCGAGCACCACGAAGAGCAGCGGCACCTGGCAGAGCCAGGCGAGGGGCCAGATGTCGAAGTCCGCGGTCGCGAGGAACGTGAGGACCCCCGCCAGCGTGCACAGCGCCCCCCACCCAAGACGCCGGTTCCAGATGGAAGACATGATCCTCGCTCCCTCACACCTGAATGCGGAGCGCGCGCGGCAGGAGCTCGAACGTCGCCGGCAGCCGGCCCGGGGCCTCGCCATCCACGTCGAGCAGCACCTCGACGCCCGCGTCCACCGGCTCGGCCACCACCTTGCGCGCCCGCTGCGCCGCGACCTGCGGCAGACCGATGTGCGTGCCGCGGTAGATCCGGCTGCTGTGCAGGATCATCGACATCATGCTCACGTCGCCGATGGTGACGACGTCGAACTGACCGTCGTCCATCTCGGCGTCGGGCGCGATCTTCATGCCGCCGCCGAAGAAGCGGCCGTTCGACACGGCCACGACGTAGATCGGCTGCTGGATCGCCGGCCCGTCGTCGAGCGTGATGCGGCAGCGCGCGTTCTTGTAGTGGAGCGAGGCGCGCACCGTGGCCAGGAAGAAGGACGCCTTGCCACTCAGGAGCTTGTGCGACTGGTTGACGTAGCGGTCGACCAGGCCGCCGATGCCGAACGAGGCGATGTTGATGAAGTAGCGCTGGGCCGGCGTCCCGTCGTGCTGGACGTACTGCAGGCGGCCGATGTCGATGGTGCGCGGCGTGCCGTGGGCGAGCGTGTGGGCGGCCTCGGCGAGCTTGCGGGAGGTGCCCACGGTCTTGATGAAGTCCCCGCCCGTCGCGAGCGGCAGGATGCCGAGCACGGCCTCCGGCGCCACCGGCCGATCGTCCTCGAAGAAGCCGTTCATCACCTCGTTGAGCGTGCCGTCGCCCCCCACGGCCACGACCATGCGGGCGCCCTCGCGCAGCGCCGTGCGCGCGAGCTCTGTGGCATGGCCCCTGCGCTCGGTGAAGAGCGGGCGGAACTCGCCGAGCGCGTCCCGCAGCGCCGCCTCCACCTCGGGCCAGCGCCGGCGCGTCTCTCCGCCCGCCGACATGGGGTTGATGACGATGGCCGGCGCGCTCGTGCCGGTGGGCGGGTGGGGGTCCATGGGCGCCCCCTGCGAGTCGGGCGAGGCCGGTGAGGAACGATGGGCATCACGCATCACGGGTCGCCTCCTCGAGTATCTCGATGATGTCCCGCACCACCACGCCGGACTGGCCGAGCTGCCGCTTGCAGGTCCCGCAGGCGGTCACCACGGTCTCGAGCCCCGCCTCACGCACCTCTTCGAGCCGGTGCTCGGCGACCGCGCGCGCCGTGGCCGGGGCCGTGATCGGCAGCACGCCGCCGCCGCCCGAGCACTCGCCCTCGGCCTGGTTGCGCGAGAACTCCCGCACCTCCATCCGCGCCGCCTGCAGGAGCCGCCGCGGCGCCTCGTAGACGCCGCTGTGGCGGCCGAGGTAGCAGGGGTCGTGGTAGAACGCCGTCCCCCGCGCGTCCTCTTTCTGCGCTCGGGGCAGGGGCAGGCGCTCGCGCAGTGTGTCCAGAAACTCGGCGGGATGGAGCACCTCGGGCCGGAGCGCCACCCCGTGCCGGGGGTACTCCTCGCGCATCGTCACCACGCAGGCCGGGCAGGCCATCACCACCCGTTCGTAGCGCGCGAGCTCCCGCGCCACGACCTCGGCGTGCAGGCGAAAGGCCACGGGGAAACCGCCGGCCAGGAGCGGATAGCCGCCGCAGCCGAGGCTCACCTCCGCGAGGCCCGCGTCCGTCACGCCCGCGCGCTCGAAGAGCCGCAGCGCCGTGACCCCGAGTCCGGGATCGTCACACGCCGGGAAGAAGGCGACGCGCGCCTCCCGCTCCCCATTCGCCCTCTCGCCCGCCTCGCCGTTCGAAGGAGCGCTCCGGTCCGCGGCCGGCCTCGTGCCCAGGGCCTCGCGCGCTGCGTGCGCTGCGCGCCGGGCCGTCTCGCGCACCCGCTCAGGTAGATCTTCGAGCGCAGGGTGCCCTGCGCCCGCCGACTCCATGTCCGCCCGGGCGGTGAGGAGGTGCTTGCCCGGGGTGATGCCGTGGCGGCACGCCGTGGTGCAGGCCAGACACCCCGTGCAGCCGTAGAGCACGGCCGCGTTGTCCGCCTCGGTCTCCATGTCCCCCCGGCGGAGGAGACGGAGCATCGCCATCTTGGCCTGCGGCACCAGGGTCTCGCGCGCCTCCGCGTGAGACACCGGGCAGGTGTGGCGACACAGCTTGGGACAGTAGGTGCAGTAGCTCAGGGAGGTTTCGAGATCAGGCGTCATGTGCGTTCGCCTGCAGCAGGCTACCTGGATCGAGCCGCCGCGCCAGTTCGTCGCGAATCCCGGCCAGCGGTCCGGAGGGCGACTCGGAGAGTGAAGCCACCGGAGCGCCCTCCCCCGGTCCAGGCCGGTCAGACGCTGGCTCCGTCGGTGCCTCGGTCTCGGTGAGGAGCGTCGCCCCGGCCGGACACAGCGCCCAGAGCCAGCTACCCCGCGGGCACGATACCCACGCCGCGGGCAGCTCGGTCCGTGGCACGAAACGTTCGCCCTGCGGCGGCGCCGGTGGCTCCGCGAGCCAGGACGAGACCCACTCCGGATCCAGCGCCACGCCGCCTGCGGCCTGCGCGAGTTCGCCGAGGAGCGCTCGCTCGGCTTGCACGAGCGCCTCGGCCCCCTCGCAGCGCGCGAGCAGCACCACGTCGCCTGCCTTGGCCCCCGCCTCGGCCAGCGCGGCGCCCTCGACCGACTCGACATCGACGAGCGCCAGCACGGCCGGCCGCCCTCCACGATCGAGCAGGCGCTGCGCCACCTCGAACGCCGCCGCCCGCGACGGCAGCATCCACCCACAAGCTGCAATCGAGGACGCCTTGCGCATCACCCGCAGCCACGCCGACGTGATCACGCCCGTACGTCCATGCGCGCCCAGAAAGACGTGCTCGAACGCCGGCCCCGTGGCCCTGCGCGGGGCGAGCCGCGTCACCAGGAGCGCCGCCCGCGCACCTTCGAGAGCGCCGGTGAACAGGGCGGCCTCGAGCGCGGCGCAGGCATCGAGCAGCCGCCCGCGCGGGCTCGCCTCCGAAGGCCGCGGCGCCGCCAGCGCCGCCCCGAGGCGCCGCCCGTGCGCGCGGGGCAAGAGCGGCCCGAGCGTGAGTCCGCGCGCCGCCAGCGCCTCCTCCAGCTCCCCCAGCCGGATCCCCGCCTGCGCATGGACGAGCAGCGAACGTTCGCTGACCTCCAGGATCCCCGTCATGCCCCCGAGGTCGAGCCGCAGGTGCGGCCGGGCGGGCCAGGGCCCGTTCCCGATCACCACCGGGCAGGCGTGACCCGCCGCCGCCTCGAGCACCGCCACCACCGCGGCCGCCGAGGTCGGGGATCCGTGCAGCGCCGCGACCTCGGCGGCGCCGTCGGCCTCGTCGGAGAGCCGGTCCCCTGCCCCTCCCATGGCCAAGGACAGCGCCGCGCGCACCTCGCCCAGCCCCGAGCTGGTCTGTGCCGGCGCCGGCGCCGGCGCCTCGGCCGCCCCGATCTCGAGCCCGAGCTTGCCTGGGTTGCAGACATCGTGCGGATCGAGCGCGGCCTTGAGGGCGCGGAACACGCGCATCCCCTCGCCGTGCTCGCCGGCCATGAACGGCGCCTTGAGGAGCCCGATGCCGTGGTGGTGGCTGATGGTGCCGCCCACCCGCGTGGTGGCGAGCATGGCCTCGCGCCAGATCGTGTCGTAGCGCCGCTCCTGCGCCTCGCGGTTCGACCCACCTCCCGCGCCCGGGGCGCCGCCCGGCTCCGTGGCCGCGAACGTGTAGTAGATGGAGCAGCCCTCGGGATAGGTATGAGAAAAATGCGCCATGACCGTGGCGTGCGGCGCCACGGCCGAGCGCACCGCGGCGTGGAGCTCCAGGAGCCGGTCCCAGGTGGTCGCGATCTCCATCGTGTCGGCGAACCCGCCGGCATCGAAGACCTTGGACAGGCCGAAGTTGATCGCGTAGCGGCGGCGCAGCCAGCGCTCTCCCGGCCCGGGTCCGAGATCGCTCCCGCCCGCCTTCACGAGCTCCTGCTCGACCGCGCGCCACTCCGCCTGCGCGAGCGCGCGATCTCCCTCCACCCCCACCACCATGAGGCAGCCGCCCGAGATGTAGGGGAGCAGCACGTCGACCGCCTGGTTGGTGAGCTCGGGCCGCGACAGCGCGAGCGACGTGGCCCAGCGCCGCAGATCGCGCCCCGCCTGACGCAGCCGCGCGCCGCCGAGGGCGTTCCACCAGTCATGGGATGGATGCGAGCCCTGGCCGTGCCCCGCTCGGGCCTGCCCTCCCATGGGTCCTTTCGTTGGATCGATGCGTTCAAAGAGGAGCGCGGCGCCCGACAGCGGCTCCATCGGCTGGTCCGGGGCGCTCTCCTCGGGCTCCGCGTGCCGCGCGCGCATGGCGATGAAGGTGTCGAGCTCGTCGTAGAGCCGCATGACGAACGGCCGCAGCCGCGCTTGCATCACGCGGCGCATGGCGTCGCACCCGGCCGCCAGATCCGGGAACGAGAAACCGCGCAGGTAGCGCGCCTCGGCGAGCGGCTGGATGCGCATCTCCGCCTGGGTCAAGATGCCGAGCGTCCCCTCGCTGCCCACGAGCAGCTGGGTGAAGTCCGGCCCCCGCCCGGCGGGATCCGCGGTGCGCACCACCTCGCCGGTGCCGAGCACCACCTCCACCCAGCGCACCATGTCCTCGATCTTTCCGTAGCGGCTCGAGCACTGCCCGGCCGAGCGCGCCGCCAGCCACCCGCCCAGGGTCGAGCACATGATCGACGACGGGAAGTGCCCGAGCGTGTAGCCGCGGCGCGCGAGCTCGTGCTCGAGGTGCTCGCCGATGATGCCGGTCTCGAACGTCGCCGTGAGGCGCTCCCGATCCAGGGCGAGGAGGCGCCGCATCCGCTTGAGATCGATCACCACCCCGCCGCTCGTCGGCACCGTCCCGCCGGAGACGCCCGAGCCCGCGCCAAAGGGGACGATGGGCACGCCCCGCTCGGCCGCCCATCGCACCACCGCCTGCACCTCTTCCACCGTCGCCGGCCAGACCACGGCCTCGGGGGGATGCGCGCCCATGTCCCCGCTGCGCGCGCCGATGAGGCCCCGCACCCAGAGGTCGCGCGCATAGGCCGTCCGATCCGGGAGCCGCGTCGAGACCCGATCGGGCGCGGTGAGGCGCCCGAGGTCCTCGGCGAGAGCGGCGCCGCGCGGCCGGACGAGATGCATCACCCCCTCCGTCAGCCCGCGGCCCCCGCCGGGGTGGCGCTCGCGCGCTGCTTGATGAAGTCGTTGAAGACGCGCGCCTCCTCGTTGAGGAGCTTCTGGGCGTTGGAATAGATGAGCTGCTCGGCGATGGGCGCGAGCGGACGGAGGAGCAGGGGCAGGTTCGCGATCTTGAGCTCGCCGCTGATCACCCGCTCGGTGCGGCCCGCGCCGAGCTCGCGGAAGCGCAGCACGCCCCCGTTCTCGAGGTGCTTTCGCACCTTGTGGTGCTCGCCGATGTTCTTGAAGCGGATCTCGCGCGAGCGGCGATCGAAGGTCGACTCCTCGACCCAGGCCAGCGCCTCCGGCGGCACCTTCTTCGGGCCCACGCTGGAGATGAGCGGCACCGGCACATAGCGGATCTTGCGGCGCACGAGCTGCCCCTCGTCGACCCGCTCGAGCGTCTTGAGGTCCTGGAGCTGCTTCATGTGGCTCGTGAGATAGTCCGCCAGGGTCGGGTCCAACATCGCATCGATCACCTGATCCACCGACCCGTCGAACACGTGCTTGAGCTCAAATTGCATTGATCACTCCTCGGAAAGCGTGCGCGCAGCATAGTGCTCGCCCTCGCAGGGCGCAAACCCTCCGTGCCAGACAGGGCGAGCCGGCCTCGGCCCGGGATAGGAAGGGGGCCCGGCCCTACGACTTGAGGTAGGCGGCGGCGGCGTTGCGGAGGTCTTGCTGCGGGTCGTTCTGCGTGACCCAGGTCAGGACCTCGCGCACGCCCGGGGTCTGCAGGCCGAAGCGCCCCACGACGTGGATGATGTCGTTGCGGACGCCGGTGCTCTGCTCGCTGCGGAGCGTCGAGCCGAGCACCGGGACGGCCACGCCGGGATCGCGGAAGCTCATGGCGAACACGGCGCTCCGGCGGATGGTGGCCTCGGTGTCGCTCGACAGGACGCCGGCGATGATGCGATCCACGCCGGGATCGGGGATGAGGCGGAGGGCCTCGACGGCGGCCTGCCGGACGGCGAGGAGGGGCGACTTGAGGGCCTCCACGATGGGCGGGAGGGCCTCGGCGCTGGCGGTGTTGCCGAGCGCGCGCAGGTACACGGCCTGCTCCTCGGGGCTGGTGGCGCTGCGCAGCGCGCTCTTGAGCTCCTCGACGACGGACTTGGCCGAGGTGGGCTCGTTGTTCTGGCCGAAGTTCTTGCCGGCGTTGCCGAGCGCCAGCTGCGCGGTCGAGCGGAGATCGGGGTCGCTCTCGCGGCTGACCTCGCGGAGCGCGGTGAGCGCGTCTCCCGTGGGCTTTTCGGCCAGGCCGAGGGACGCGGTGGCGTGCATGCGCAGATCGTGGCTGAGGCTCTGATCGCGCGCGAGCTCCCCCAGGCCGTGGATGGACTCGGCCGTGCTCGCGGCCTCCAGCGCCCCGACGAGGAGGTCGGCGACGCGCGGGTCGGCGGCGGTGCGGGCGGCCTGGACCGCGGCGTCGGCCTGCCCGGGCTCGAGGCGCAGGAGCGAGCGCAGCTTCTCGAGGAGGACGGCGGTGGCGCGGTTGCGCTTCTCCTCGTTCTCCTTGCCCTCGGGCAGCGCCGCGGCGGCGGCCAGCAGCTGGGTGAGGGTCGCGCCGTCGAGCATGCGGAGATCCTGGTCCCGCTCGTTGATGGCCAGGGCGGTGCCGGAGTAGGGCGTCTCGCTCTGGAGCCGGCCGCGTTCGTTGGCGAATGCGCCGATGCGGCTCGCGTTGCGCTGGCGCGCGGTGCGCTTCAGGCTGACGTCGAGCTTGGAGGAGACGGTCGGGAACCCGTTGCCGCTCTCGACCTCGAGCTGCTGCTGGCCGCGGAGATCGTCGGGCCACTGGTCACTGCCCACGGCGATCTGATAGTCGGAAGTGAGCTTGGGGGTGAGCCCGGGAGGGGGCGTGATGAGACCGTTGGCGGTGCTGAGCTGGAGATACCGGCGCTTCTGTTTCTTGTAGCGGCCGCCGTCGAACTGCTTCTGATAGGAGGCGACGTAGCGTCCGGTGGTGTCGGCCTCCTCGGTCTCCCATTGCTCGCTGCGGACGTCCGGGGCCACGAACTGGGTCTCGCCGAGGACCAGGCGGAGGAAGCCGCGGCTCAGGGTGTCGCACTCGCGGGCGAAGTAGATGTTCTTGACCGCGCCGCTCGGCGCCAGGGCCGCGAAGTGGGGGAGCGCGAGGGCGTAGAGGAGGCGCCGGCGGGTGGCGGCGTCGATCGTGTCCCGGCCTTCGGTGGTCATGGACAGCTCGGGGTTGACCAGGCGGAGCTCGACGTGCACCTCCTCGTCGCTGGCATCCACCACGGTGGCCTGCCACTCCCCGGCGAGGTGATAGTGGAAGCCCGGCCCCGCCGGCACGGGCGCCCCGGGTTTGCCATTGGGCCCCGCCTGCGCCTGCTGGTGAAACGCGATGTCCTGCTCGATGGAGAGGCGGTAGATCGATTGCTCCCCGGGCAGGAACGGGCGACCGGAACCCCGGGCGTGCTCCCCGCCGCCCTTGCCTTGAGACGTGCTGGAAGAATCGCTCGGTCCAGCGGCGGTGCTATCGCCCGACTGACCGGCGCGGCCGGTGTCCGCGGCGCGGCCGCCGCGCCAGGCAATGATGCCGACGACGAGGGCGAGGACCGCGACAAGGGCAAAGGCGACCGTCAGGGGCCGAGAACGGTGGGCGCTCGACATGGCAGGCTCATGATGGAAAAGACCCGGCCACCGCTCTCGGTGGCCGGGTGTTGATCATGCCGATACTTTAGGTGGGCGCCGATGAGACGGCTAGAGGATTAGACGCCCGAGGCGCTGTAGATCGTGCCGACGCTGTGCGTGCCGCTCCAGCGGGCAATGGTCACGGTCCACTTCTTGTTGATGAAGAGGAGCTTGACCTTGACCCACAGGTCGATCTGGCCGCTCAGGGTGTAGATGTCGCGGTTGACGGCCAGGCTCCAGCGGGTGGCGGCGCAGGGCGAGATGGTGACGTTCGAGGGGAGCGAACCCGTGATGAGGGTCAGGTTGCCCGAGACGCCGAAGCTGACGATGATCGCGTTGACGTAGGCGCTGGCCACGGCGGTGAGGCTGCCGGTCGGGGTGACGTTGACGACCAGGGTCGAGGCCGAGAGGGTGCCGGTGCCGGTGAAGCCCACGCTGCCGTCGGCCGAGGCGGAGACGGTGACGGGCACGGGGCCGACGGTGAAGGTGTAGCTGGCGCTGAAGAAGCGGCGGGGGCCGAAGCTGGCGCCCGTGCTGTAGGAAGCGGTGAAGGAGCGGGCGAAGACCTGCGAGCCGAGGATGTAGACGTTGGCCGAGCCCGAGGCGGCGCCGCCGGCCGGGCTGTAGCCCGACGCGGTCACCTGCACGGCGTCGCGGTTCGTGCCGAAGATGCGGCCGTAGACGCGGCCCTCACCACGGGCATCGAACGTCGGGCCGAGCGTGCCGGGCGTGTTGTTGATGCTGGCGTCGACGACGTAGCCGGCGCCGAAGTTGCTGTTGCCGAAGCCGTTCTCGTAGTGGTAGTTGCGCGCGATCTGCGTGTTGCAGTAGCTGCTCGCGGCGAGGGTCGTGGTGGTGGTCATCGACTCGATGGGCGTCGTGACGATGCGCGTGCACGGCGTCACGTAGGCCGACTCGGTCGTCATGGCCGTCGGGTTCACGACGTCCGTGCCGTCCACGCTCGCCTCGGACCAGCAGGTCGGGCAGTTGGTGAGCTCGTACTTGAGCTCGGCCGAGGGGCAGTTGATCACGGACGGGTCGGCCGTGGTGTAGGTCGACGTCTGGGCGCGGGCCGGGAGGGCGAACCCGACGAAGAGGCCGAAGGCAGCTGCGGGAAGAATGCGGGTCCATAGGCGGGCGGTTGAGAAGTTCATGGCAACACTCTCCTTCTTTTCTTGAGGATCAATGCGGCGCTCTAATGGCGCTCTGTCCACGTCAGTGGTGGGATCGCTGGCTGGTAGAGACTCTCCCCACGACCGCTGGGAGAATCACAGGGCGAGCGGTCGGAGAGTCTATGGGAAACGCGTTATAGAGCGCAAGTCTCTATTTGAAAATATGCGCATTGAAAAATTCCGCTGCTACGCAGGGATTCAATGCAGGGGACTGAAGGAGGAGGATTGGAAGAATATTACAGATATAGGAGAGATGGCTTGCGGAATATTACAGAGCCACTACAGGGAGATCCTCAGACGCCCGAGGCGCTGTAGATCGTGCCCACGCTGTGCGTGCCGCTCCAGCGGGCGATGGTCACCGTCCACTTCTTGCTGATGAAGAGGAGCTTGACCTTGACCCACAGGTCGATCTGGCCGCTCAGGGTGTAGATGTCGCGGTTGACGGCGATGCTCCAGCGCGTGGCGGCGCAGGGGGAGATGGTGAGGTTCGAGGGGAGCGAACCCGTGATGAGGGTCAGGCTGCCGTCGACGCCGAAGCTCACGACGATGGCGTTGACGTAGGCGCTGGCCACGGCCGAGAGGCTGCCGGTGGGGGTGACGTTGACGACCAGGGTCGAGGCCGAGAGGTCGCCGGTGGCGGTGAAGCCCACGCTGCCGTCGGCCGAGGCGGAGACGGTGACGGGCACGGGGCCGACGGTGAAGGTGAAGCTGGCGCTGAAGAAGCGGCGCGGGCCGTAGCTGGCGCCGGTGCTGTAGGTGGCGGTGAAGGAGCGGGCGAAGACCTGTGAGCCGAGGACGTAGACGTTGGCCGAAGCCGAGGCGGCGCCACCGGCCGGGCTGTTGGCGGACACGGTGACCCGTACGGCGTCGCGCTGCTGCCCGAAGAGGCGGCCATACACGCGGCCCTCCCCGCGCGCATCGAACGTCGGGCCGAGCGTGCCGGGCGTGTTGTTGACCGAGGCGTCGACGACGTAGCCGGCGCCGAAGTTGCTGTTGCCGAAGCCATTCTCGTAGTGGTAGTTGCGGGCGATCT
This sequence comes from Polyangia bacterium, assembly GCA_036263495.1. Taxonomy (GTDB): domain Bacteria; phylum Myxococcota_A; class Polyangia; order Palsa-1104; family SHYY01; genus DATAGU01. The sequence continues at coordinate 34,728 of DATAGU010000021.1, forward strand.
GGCTGCTGCAGTAAGGGCTCGTCGTCGTGAGGGAGGTGGTCGTGGCGGTGAGCGAGGTCTTGGAGAACGTGTCGGTGGAGAGCGTGGTCGTGGTGAGCGGGACCTCCTCGACGAGGGCCGTGTCGAGCGTGGTCACCGTCTCGATGGGCGCCGTGACGAGGGCCGTGCTCTCGAGGAGCGGGGCGACCTCCGCGGTCTCGGCCGACGGCACGACGACGGACGTGCCATCGGCGGAGACCTCGGACGAGCAGCCCTTGCAGGCGCTGAGCTCGTAGTTGAGCTCCGACGAGGCGTCGACGATCTGGACGTCGGTGGTGAGGATGGGGTCGGTGAGCACCACCGTGTCGCTGACGATGGTCTGGGCGCGGGCCGGGAGGCCGAACCCGACAAAGAGACCAAGGGCAGCGGTGGAAATGAGGCGGGTCCAAACGCGGGGCGTTGCGAGTTTCATGACCATGCTCCTTCTTTGAGGATCAATCCGGCGCTCTGATGGCGCGCAATCCACGTCCGTGGTGGGTCAGCCGGTTGGTAGAGACTCTCCCCGACCGCCAGGAGAATCATGGTACGAGCGGTTGGAGAGTTTAGGGGAAACGCTTTATAGAGCGCAAGTTCCTTTTGGAAATGTGCGCATTGGAAAATTCAGTTGGCGCACAAGAACCGCACGGCGAGGGATTGAGGTGGCTATCTGCGCGAATATTACAAGCGCACCGGAGAAGTCCTCTGGAAGATTACAAGGGTACTAAAGGAAGCGAGCGGGAAGCGCGGGTTCGCTGCGGCTAGCTGCGCGCGAGGACGATGAACCCGTTGGCCGGGACGGAGACCTCCAGGCGCCCGTTCGTCACCTGGACGTCACGGCCCCCGTTGCCAACGTTGTCACCGCCATAGATCGCGGCGTCGCTGTTGAAGAGTTCGCGCCACGCGCCGTCAGGCAGCCGCGACGATTCGGTCTGGATCGCGTAGTCGCCGAAGGGCCGGTTGCTCAGGCTGGCGATGACGAGCAGGCTATCGAGCCCCGTCGAACGCCGGAACGCGATCACCCGGGCCTCGTGATGGACGTGGATCACGTCGATGCTCTGCACGCGCACGGCCGGGTGGCGCCGGCTGAACCGGATCGCGTCCTGGTAGAAGCGAAACAGGCGCGCGCCGTAGCCCTGACGCTCGCCGGCGATGTCCTCCCGGTTGTGGATGAAGTCGTTGTATCGATACGGCTTCTGCGCGCCGACCTCCTCGCCCATGAAGAACATCGGGGTGCCGGCGGAGAAGAGCGACAGACCGAAGGCCACGCGCGAGCGCGCCTCGGCGACCGTCCGGGTGGGGCCGAAGAGGGGGGCGCTATTCACGGCGCACGGCAGGGTACGCAGGGAGCCGTTCGAGTTCCCGGCCTCGTCGTGCGACTCGTGATAGACGACCTTGTTGTACTTGCTGCCGTCGAGGACGCTGGCGAACTGGCTCAAGTCGAGGGCCCGGTCATCGCCGAGCCCCGCGAGCTTCAGGAGCTGGGCCTGTCCCCCGGCCATGTCCGAGTCGCCGATCAGGTTGTGACAGAACGCCGCGTACCACGTGGCGTCGAAACCCAAGCCGCCCACCTCCGGCAGCTCGGTGACCTTGGGCCAGCCGGTGTGATCCTCCGCGATGAGCATGGCCGAGGGTTTGATGAGGCGGAGGGTGCGGCTCCACTCGCGGAGGGTCTTGGAACCGAATTGATTGGCGCTGCCGATGGTGCGGTCGTCCGCGAGCAGCTGATTGTCGCGGTGCATGGCCTGGGTCAAATCGACGCGCAGTCCATCGACGTGACATTCCTCCATGAAGGCCGCGGCGCTGCTCACGAACAGGTGCCGGACGTTCTCTTCCCAGTACCGCGGGGCATAGCCAGTCGACTTGTTCTTGAGGTACCCACCAACCGGCTGGGCGTAGTCCGAGCTCCGCCCCTCGTACCAGTAATAGATGTTCTGTTCCGGGGCCTCGGAGTCATAGGCCCACTGCGCGCGTTCGGCGATGGGGTCGAAGTGGTTGTAGACGACGTCCTGGAGGACGGCGATGCCGCGCCGGTGACACTCGCGCACGAAGTGTTTGTATTGATCGCGCCCGCCGGCCGTCGATTCGATCACGAAGTGGTGGGAATCTCCATAGCCCCAGCCGACGCCCGAGAACTCCGACAGGGGGAGGAGCTCGACGGCGTTCACGCCGAGGTCGCTCAAGTGCGGGAGCAGCGCCATCGCGTCCTCGAGGGTCCCCGGCCGCTCCTTGCCGAACCCGAGGGCGCCGACGTGGAGCTCGTAGATGACGAGGTCCTCGAACCGGCTCGGCACCGGCAGGCCGGGCGTGAACTCGTGGGCCCAGAACTCCTCCTCGGAGATCCGCACCTCCGGCTGACCGGGCCGCGGCATGAAGTCCCGGGCCACGGTGTCGAGGGTGACCACCACGCTGCAGCTCTTGGTGCCGTCGAGCTCCTGGGGATCGCCGTCCCAGTGGGCCCCCTTCGGATCGACGACGCCGCGGCCGCTCTGATGGCGGGAGAAGAGATCGGTGCGATAGACGGTCTTTCCCTGCGCGTTCTCGACGCGGTACATGTAGGGCGCGCCCTCGTAGGCCGCGAAGTTGGGGAGCACGGCGCTGCGCCAGATGCCGTCCGCACCTCGGGTCATCGGCACGGGTTTGCGCGCCGGGTCGATCCCGTGACCGTCGTCGGCGATGTAGCCGTGCGCGGGATCGCCGAACACCACCTCGACGCGCTGCGCGTTGGGCGCCCAGACGGCGAAGCGGAGGCCGGGCGGGGACGCGGGGGCCTTGCTCGTGCCGGGCCGCCGGTCGAACACCTTGCGCGCGCCGAGGCGGCGGGCGTACGTCAGATAGAATGCCTCGGACTGCTTGCCGTCCACGGGCGCGAGCTTGAACTCCCGCGCCCGGTCGTCCTTGTCCGCCGCCGGCACCTCGGTGGTGATGGCCCACAGGTTGGCGGCGGCGGGCGTATCGAACCGGACGCCCCAGCGAAACACCTTACCGATCTCGCCGTCATCGAGGTCCACCGTGGCGGTGAAGCCCGGGCACCCGTCCTCGGCGAGGATGGCGGTCATGGGCGTCTCGAGCCCGTCCTGCGACCAGCGCCCCTGGGCGTCCCATGTCCCCCAGAGACGCGCGTTGCGAAAGATCTCCCGCTTGAGCCCGGTGAAGTAGGTGAATTCGACCTGTGCCATGGCCCTGAAGCTCCTTTCCGCTCGACCTGCCGTGGTGGCGTGCGCCGAGAGAGGCTACGCCCGCCCCCCGAGGCCATCGGCGTGTAGTTCTCCGGGATGGGCTTGTCAATAAAACGGCTGAAACGGCCGGGGATGGTGTGGAAGGATTCGACAGGAGCTTCCCTGCGCGGGACATCTACAGGACCGCACCCACACTTGCTTGCAGCGGCCGGCTGTAGGCCCGGGCCGCAAAAACATGGGCTTCCCGCCGCAAGCTGCGTGCACCGGCCGCAAAAACAACGGCTGTCCGTGGGCTCCTGCAGGACCGGAGCGCGCCCGCAATCGCTTGCCGTGGGGTCCGGACGTTACCGGACGGTGCCGCAATCGATTGCGGTGGCGCGCTGTGCGTACAAAACGGCGCGGGAAGCGCTTCCGGCGCGCGCCGGGCATGCATTTTCGCACGGGAAGCGATTGCGGTGCGCGAATGTGCATACAAAACCGCACGGGAAGCGATTGCGGTGCGCAAATGTGCATACAAAACCGCGCTGCAAACGCTTGCGGCGCGTCCCAGGCATGCAAGACCGCGCGGGAAGCGATTGCGGCACGCGTCTGGACGTGCAGGCGCTCACGGCAATCCGTTCCGGCAGCTTCCGGGGCCCGCGGGCGGCTCCGGGCAGGCGTTTCCTTGGGGGAGTGAGCCTCAAGAGAGCGAGAGGCTTGGGAGGCTCAGAGGATACGGTAGGACTTGACGCGCAGGACGGGCATGCCAAAGCCGATGCCCATCGCGTCCTTCTGCACCGAGCCCTCGACCTCCACGGACGTGCCCACCTTATGTAAATCCGCTCCGCCGCCTTCGAGCTTGTAGGTCTCGCCGCCCGCAGAGAGGGTGTAGAAGCCACCCTCGAGGTCCGAGCGCTGGATGGTGCCTTTGACTTTCATGGTTCGCTCCTTGTCATCATCGCGGGGGGCCCCGCGTCGCGTTCAGTAATCGATGTCGTTTTCGAGATACGCCGCGTCAATCTTTAGGTCCGGAAGATATTCTTCCTTCTCGTAGAGGTACACGTAGTGCGCGTAGATATCGACCACCTTCTTCATGTACTCGCGCGTCTGCGTGTACGCACAGCGCTCGATGAACTCGTCGAGCGGCAGGGCGCCGTGGAGCTTGAGCCAGCGGATCATGGCGCGCGGGCCGGCGTTGAAGCTGCCCGCGCCGAGCGGCACCTGGCCCTTGAATTTCTCTAAGAGGTGGCCGATGTACCACGCCCCGAACTGGATGTTGCCCTCGGGGTCGTAGAGCACGTCGTCGGTGTACGGCCGGCCGATGCGCTCGCCTACGCGCCGGCTGGTGGGCGGGATCATCTGCAGGAGGCCGATGGCGTCGGCGTAGCTGACGTCGTGCGGGTCGTAGGCCGACTCCTTCTGCATGATGGTGTAGAGGTAGTAGGTGGGATTGTTCCCGGTGGGGCCATACTTCTCGATGAACGCCTGGTAGGCGCGCGGATAGATGGCCTCCCACCAGCCACGCGCGGCCGGCACGCCGTGCGGATCGGTCCGTAGCGCCGCGCCGGCGTAGGTCTCGCCGAGCCGGTGGACGCGGTGGAAGTTCTCGGCCTGGCGATAGCGGTCGAGGAGCAGCGGGAGGGCGCGCGCGGCGCCCAGGCGCTTGATGAGGTCTCCGTCCTCGCGATCGAGCTCGGCGCCGGCCGCGGTCTTCATGCCGCTCTTGAGGAGCTCGTCGATCCGCGCCACGACCGGATCGCTCGCCAGCCGGGGGTCCACCTCACCGAGCGGGGTCACCGTCGCCGTCCGCCCCGGGCCGTCGCCGAACGGCCCCACCAGGACGCCATGCTCGCGCAGCCGCAGCCGCGCCTGGATCCCGTAGTAGGAGAGCGGGTAGTCGGTGACGAGGTCGCGCCACACCGCCACCGCCTCCTCGGGCCGGTGCAGCTGATCGAGCGCCCGACCCTTCCAGTAGCGCCCCTTGCCACCGTCGTAGGCGCCGCGGCGGCGCGCGAGCCAGTCGAACTCGGTGAGCGCACCGGCGGTGTCGCCGAGCAGCCACTTGGAGAAACCGAGGTACCAGTGCGCGTCGTCGGCAAACGCGGAGTCGCCATAATGCTCGAGCGTGCTCGTGAGCCCGGGGATGGCCGCGGCAAAGGCGCCGCGGTTGTACTCGAGCCACCCCATGAGGAAGGACGCCTCGGGCGCCTGCCGCGCGCGAGGGAAACGCTCGACCAGCACCTTGTAGCCGGCGATGGCGCGGTCGTCCTGATCGACGCGGCTCCAGGCGCGCGCGGCGTGGAACAGGGCCTCGGTCTGCCGGTTCCGGTCCAGCCGATCGGCCACGGCCGCGAGCTTGGTGGCGGCGATCTCGTAGCCGTGGCGCATGCGGAAGTGCGTGGTGCCGATCCAGTAATCCGCCTCGTCGCGCACGGGGGGCGGCGCATCGGCCGGCACGAGCGCCAGCTCGTCGATGGCGCGCTGCCAGAACCGGCTGGTCGAGAGGCGGCGGGCCCGCTCCACTCGATCGGTGGGCATGACGACGGTCGCGGGATCCATCCCCCGCAGCCGGTCGAGCGCCCGATCCGCGAGGGGGTGCTCGGGGTGCTCTACGAAGACTTCGCGAAAGCCTGCCTTGGCCTCGCCAAGGCGGTTGCCGCGCGCCGCGATCTCGGCCAGGCGGTAGCGGACCACGGCGAGCTCGATCTCGGGCGGGGCGTTGTGGAGCGTCGCGCGATAGCCCTGGCTGGCTTCGTCCCAGTGGCCGAGCTCGAAGGCCAGATCCGCGGCGCGCGCCTGCGCCAGGGCGGCGAAGCGGGACCGCTTGTGCTGGGTGACGAGGGCGCGGAAGTGGCGCAGCGCCGCCTCCCGGTGGCCGGCCATCGCCTCGGACTGGGCGAGGAGGTAGAGCGCGTAGTCCTGGTTGAGCAGGTGAGCCTCGGCCAGGGGGCGCAGCTCCCGCGTCGCCGCCGCGAAGTCGTCCTGCTCATACAGATGATAGCCGCGGCCGAGACGGGCGACGTCGGCCGCGCGCGCCGGGGAGGGCGGCGGGGCCTGCGCTCTTCGGCCCTGCGCCGCGTTCGGGGGCTTTTTCGACCGCGACGGCCGCGCGTTGTGCTCGGCCTCCGCCCGCCGCCCGAGGGCAGGCGTCGCTGTGAATGCGCATACACCGACGACGAAGAGCCACCTCCGCATGGGGGAAGTATACCGGCAGCCCCCCACCTCGCCAGTGAGCGGCCCTCTGTCCGAGGATCCAGATCCTGCTCCAGGGCGGCCGCGGGCGTTCTATACAGTGTTATCCTGGCCACCTTCGAGGAGGACTCATGCCCTTTCGCGGCGTCGATTACTACGCCATCGATTCCCTGCTGAGCGAGGAGGAGCGCCTCGTGCGCGACACCTTCCGCCGCTTCGTCGATGAAGAGGTGATGCCCATCATCGCCGGCCACTTCCGCGATGGTACGTTCCCGAAGCACCTCATCCAGCGCCTGGGGGCGCTCGGGGCGCTCGGGCCCTCGCTCCAGGGCTATGGCTGCGCCGGGCTCGGCCCGGTGGCCTACGGGCTCATCATGCAGGAGCTCGAGCGCGGCGACTCGGGCGTGCGCTCCTTTGCCTCGGTGCAGGGCTCGCTCGCCATGTACCCCATCCACACCTTCGGCACCGAGGAGCAGAAGCGGAAGTACCTGCCCAAGATGGCGGCGGGGGAGCTGGTGGGGTGCTTCGGTCTCACCGAGCCCGACTTTGGCTCGAACCCGCAGGGCATGCGCACGACCGCCCGCCGCGTCGGTCAGGGCTGGGTGCTGAACGGTGAGAAGCGCTGGATCACGAACGGGGGCATCGCGGATCTGGCGGTGGTGTGGGCGCGGGCGGATGAGGGCGCGGGGTCGCCGCGCATCCGGGGGTTCGTGGTGGAGCGGGGGGCCAAGGGGTTCTCCACGCGCGACATCCACGGGAAGTTCTCACTGCGCGCCTCGGTGACGTCGGAGCTGGTGTTCGAGGATTGTCAGGTGCCGGAGTCGGCGCTGCTCCCGGGGACCGACGGGCTCAAGTCGGCGCTGCAGGTGCTCGACCAGGCGCGCTTCGGGATCTCGTTCGGGGTCGTGGGCGCGGCCATGGCCTGTTATGAGGAGGCGCTGTCGTACGCCAAGGAGCGCGTGCAGTTCTCACGGCCCATCGCGGGCTATCAGCTGGTGCAGGCCAAGCTCGTCGACATGCTGGAGAAGATCACGAACGCGCAGCTCCTCGCGTGGCGGCTCGGGCGCCTCAAGGAGGCGGGGCAGGCGCGGGCGCAGCAGACGTCGCTGGCGAAGCGTCACAACGTGCGCATCGCGCTCGAGGTGGCGCGCACGGCGCGCGATGTCCTCGGGGCGAACGGGGTCACCGACGAGTACCAGGCCGGGCGCCATATGTGCAATCTGGAGTCGGTGTTCACGTATGAAGGGACGGACCATATCCATACGCTGGTGCTGGGGCAGGATATTACGGGGCTGAACGCCTTCACCTGAGTGGCTCTTGCAGAGGGCGGCGTTGGGGACGACCGGGGGCGGGGCCCCCAGGACCCCCTGCGAGAGGGAACCTACGGTTGCCCTCTCGCGCTCTCCCTCCCTGCGAGAGGGAACCTACGGTTCCGCTCTCGCGCTCTCCCTCCCTCGGATAGATGCGGTCTACAGCGCCTGGGTCCTCGCCGCGCAGTGCCGGCATTGGGACGGCAGTGCGTGGCGTGGGCGGCTGCGGAGGGCGCTCACGCTGGTGGCGGGCGGCGCTGCGGTACTTGGCGACGGGGCTGGTGGCTGCAGCGACGGGCGGCGGCTTGACAGGCAGGGGGCGATACGCCACACAGACCCCATGTTCCCAAGATCTCCCGGCTCTTTTGTCAGCTCCCTGGAAGGCTCAGGGACGGCGTACTCTCGATGGGAGGGCGCGCGGCGCGTCCTCGGGGCCGGCTGAGGGCATGCAAAACGAAGAACGGTTTGCACCGGCGGCCCTGCGCGCTCGTTCGGCTGCGCTGGAGACGGCGACGCCCGAGGAGATCCTGCGGTTGGCCTTCGATACGTACGACAAGATCGCGATCTCCACGGCGTTTGGACCGGAGGGCTGCGCGCTCGTGCACCTGGCCTGGCGTATCCGCCCGGAGGTGAAGGTGTTCACCGTGGACACGGGCTTTCTCTTCGAAGAATCGCTCGAGCTGCGGCGGAGGTTCGTCGAGCGCTATGGCATCCGGCTCGAGGTGCTGGAGGGGACGACGACGCTGGCCGAGCAGGAGGAGCGCCATGGGCCGCGTCTTTATGAGCGCGATCCCGATACCTGCTGCGCGCTGCGCAAGGTCGAACCGACGGCGCGCGCGCTCGTGGGCCTGGAGGCCTGGATCGCCGGGCTCCGGCGTGACCAGGCCAAGACACGCACCCAGATCGACATCCTCGAACGCTATGACCACGACGATGGCTCGCCGCTGGTCAAGGTGAACCCGCTCGCGCGCTGGACACGCCGGGACACCTGGCAGTATCTCCTGGCGAATGACGTGCCCTACAACCCGCTCCTCGACCAGGGCTACAAGTCGATTGGCTGCTGGCCCTGTACGCAGCCGGTGGCACCGGACGCCGACGAGCGCTCGGGCCGCTGGGGCGGGCAGAAGCAGGAATGCGGCATCCATACCTTCATGATCCGCAAGAGCTGATGCCTGCCTTGACCCACGACGACATCCGCCGCGACGGCGAATTGCTGATCGCTCACTTCTCGGACGTGCACGCGCTCTCGCTCGGCGGCGTGTCGCCGCTCGCGTTCCTGTCCAAACGCCTGGCAGGGGGCCTGAACCTCCTGCTCAAGCGGCGGCACCGCCATCCGGTGCAGCTGTTCGAGGCGCTGATCCAGGACCTCAACCGGGTGCGGCCGGATCACGTCATCGTCACGGGCGACCTCACCAACCTGTCGCTCGAACCGGAGTTCGCGTTGGCCCGCCGCACCCTCGATGGCCTGGCGCTCGGTCCGGGCGAGGTGACGGTGGTGCCCGGCAACCACGACGCCTATGTCTGGGGCGCCTGGCTGCGGCACGCCTTCGAGCGCGCCTTCGTGCCCTACCTCCTGTCGGATGGCGCGCTCACGCCGCGCTACCCGCTCGAGCGGCTGCGCGGCCCCCTGGCGGTGATCGGCGTGTCGACGGCCGTGCCGTCGCCCGTGCCGTTCGCCGACGGCCGGATCGGGGTGCGGCAGCTCGCGGCGGTGGAGGCGGCGCTCCAGCGCCACGCCGGCCGGTTCCGCGTCCTGGCCCTGCATCATCCACCGGTGCAAAATCGCCACGCGTTCCTGCGCGGCCTGCGCGATCGCGGGCCGCTGCAGGAGGTGCTCGCGCGGGTGGGCGCCGAGCTGGTTATCCACGGCCACGAGCATCGGGATCTTTGGGCCACGGTGCCCGGCCCCGCGGGCCCGATCCCGGTCGTGGGCGTCGGCTCCGGCACGTACAACGACACGCGCCGCGAACGCCGCGCCCGCTACAACCTCTACCGTGTCGCCGCCGGCCGGCTCGTGGCGGTGGAGACCCGGAGCCACGACCCGGCGAGCGGGCGGTTCACGCCCTTTGCCACGCGACTCTTCGCGCCCTCACCGGGCGCGCCGCAGGTCGTGACGGGTCTCCCTCAGTTGATCACCACCCCCGCATAACCCACCACGCGATCCCGCTCGCCAAAGACATCGCCCGAGGTGGCATAGTCCACCAGCTCGGCGCTCTTGGCGCCGCGCGCCCGCGCAAAGGCCAGCATCACCGTGGCCGGAATGAAACCACACATGGAGATGTCTTCGCGCAGCACCGTCTCGTGAAGACCGCGCGCGTCGAGGGCCATGAGCGGAGCGAGCGCCACGCGGTCCCGGACGCGCGTCGTCTGGTCGTCGAGGTAATGGTTCATGTCGCTCGAGGCCACCACCAGCGTCCCGGGCGGCGCCACCGCGGCCAGCGTCTCGCCGAGCGCCTGGCACTCGCTGTAATCGAGCCGCCCGAGCACGAGCGGCGTGACCCGCACCGTGGACCGCCGCGCGAGGAGGAAGGGCAGCTGCACCTCGAGCGCGTGCTCGCGCCGATGCGCCTCCTGATCGTCGCTCACCACGCCGGCCTCGAGCAGCCTGGCGGCCAGCTCCTCGTCCACCGGCACGCGCCCGCCAGGCACCACGAACGCCCCCCGCGCCCACAGCGCGCGATCCTCCCCTCGGCCGGTGTGATTGGGGGCGAGCACCACCACGCGCTCCGGGATCTCGGTCGCCGCATAGACCTTCCCCGCCACCTTGCCCGAGTAGACGTAGCCGGCATGAGGCGCCACCACGCCGAGCCGCAGGCGCGCGCCGCTCGCCGGGCCCACGAAGGCCGTCACCGTCCGGCGTAGCTCATCTGCATCCTCTGGATAGAACAGACCCGCCACGGCGGGCTGGCGGAGCATCTGCGGTTTCATCGCCATCGCGTCCCCTCTCCCTGCATCTCACTCCTGGCCGTACCTATGGAACTCAATGAAACCTGGACCCATAGAACGATGAACCATAGGCCTCCACCCCAGCGGATGCCAGATCCCCCTGCCTCTTGCCCAGGGAGCGCCGAGGGGGCAGCAACTTGACACTCCCGGGCCCGCGGGCTACATCGCGCAAAGATATGCAAGATCTCAATGCATTTCAGCGGTTCCTGCTGGCTCTGCGGTGTTTCTTCCTGGTGCTGTTCGCCCGGCGGCTGCCCGAAGAGGCGACGGCCTTCCTACCGGCGCCTGCCCCTGCCGCACCGAGTGAGCCGGCGGCCTTGCCAGCCCCCACTCCTGTCCCTGTGCCTGCGCCTGTCCCCGCCCCTGCTCCCGCACAAACCGCTCCGCCCGTCGACAAGGAGCGCCTGGCCGAGGCCGGGGCCGTGCGGCTCCTGGCCCTGCTCCAGCGCGAGGGACGCCTCATCGATTTCCTCGAGGAGGAGATCGAGTCCTACGAGGACGCGCAGATCGGCGCCGCCGTGCGCGACATCCACCGCGGCTGCCGCAAGGCGCTCGGCGAGTACCTGCAACTCAAGCCGGTCCTCCCGCAGCCCGAATCGTCATCGGTGCGCGTGGAGGCGGGCTTCGACACCTCCACCATCCGCCTGGTCGGCGACGTCGTGGGCCAGCCGCCCTTCACCGGCACGCTGCGCCACCCCGGCTGGCGCGCCCAGAACGTGCGCCTGCCCGCCACCCCCGACGGTCACGACCCCACCGTCGTCGCGCCGGCCGAGGTGGAGCTGGGAGGCCTGGGATGATCCCGGCCCCCCGCTGCCCTGCCCCACATCCCCGCCCCGAGATGGAGGAACGCGTTGCGCCCTGACGCTCGCTACGTCGTCGGCATCGATCTCGGTACCACCAACACGGCCGTGGCCTACGTCGATACCCGCGAGGAGACCCCGGCGCTGCGCATGCTGCCCCTCCTGCAGGTGGTGCGGCCGGGGGCGTCCGAGGAGCGGCCGACCCTGCCCTCGTTCCTCTACCTGGCCTCGTCGGCCGAGGTGGCGCCCGGCGCGCTCGATCCGCCCTGGGCCCAGGGCGAGAAGCGCAGCTACGCCGTCGGGTTCTGGGCGCAGGAGCACGGCTGGCGCGTGCCCATGCGCCTCGTGTCCTCGGCCAAGTCCTGGCTGGGCCACCCCGGCGTGGATCGCACCGCGCCCATCCTCCCGCCCACCCCCGCCGGCGCCGAGGCCGTCGACGTGGAGCGGGTCTCCCCGGTGACCTCCTCGGCGCGCTACATCGAGCACATCCGCGACGCCTGGGACCACGTCATGGCCCAGGGCGACCCGAGCGCTCGCCTCGCCGCGCAGGACGTCTACCTCACCGTGCCCGCGTCCTTCGACGCCGTGGCGCGCGAGCTCACCGTGCGCGCCGCCACCGCCGCCGGCCTCGAGGTGACCCTCCTCGAAGAGCCGCAGGCCGCCTTCTACTCCTGGCTCGGCCACCAGGGCGACCAGTGGCGCAAGCAGCTCCACGTCGACGACGTCGTGCTCGTGTGTGACATCGGCGGCGGCACCACCGACTTCTCGCTCATCGCCGTGGGCGAAGAGGAAGGCAACCTCGTGCTCGAGCGGGTGGCGGTCGGCGACCACATCCTCCTCGGCGGCGACAACATGGACCTCGCGCTCGCGGCCATGCTCGAGCGTCGCCTGGCCGAGAAGGGCACGCGCCTCGACGCCTGGCAGTCGCGCTCGCTCGTCCACGCCTGCCGCAGCGGCAAGGAGGCCCTGCTCGCCGACGGCACGCAGGGCCCCGCCAAGGACAGCGCGCCGGTCACCGTGCTCGGCCGCGGCCGCTCCGTGGTGGGCGGCACCATCAACACCGAGCTCAAGCGGGCCGACGTCGAGCAGCTCCTCGTCGATGGCTTCTTCCCCCTCTGCGGCGCCGACGAACGGCCGCGCGAGCGGCGCCGCACCGGCCTCAAGGAGCTCGGCCTGCCCTACGCCGCCGACCCGGCCGTGACCCACCACCTCGCCAAGTTCCTCGGCGATCACCAGCGCCGCCCGACCGCCGTGCTCTTCAACGGCGGCGTCATGAAGGGCGCCTCCTTGCGCCGCCGCATCGTCGAGACGCTCGACTCCTGGTCCGACGACCCCGAGCAGGACCTCCTCGTCCTCGGCGGCACCGATTACGACCTGGCCGTGGCCCACGGCGCCGCCTACTACGGCCTGGTCCGCCGCGGCAAGGGCGTGCGCATCCGCGGCGGCACCGCGCGCAGCTACTACATCGGCCTCGAGACCTCCATGCCCGCCGTGCCCGGCATGGAGCCCCCGCTCAAGGGCATCTGCGTCGCCCCCTTTGGCATGGAGGAGGGCACCGAGGCCGAGATCGCCGGGGAGGAGTTCGGGCTCGTGGTCGGCGAGCCGGCCGAGTTCCGTCTGCTCAGCTCGTCCACCCGCAACGAGGACGCCGTGGGCGCCGTGGTCGAGGACCTCGGCCACATCCAGGAGACCAGCCCGCTCGAGACCACGCTCCCGCCCGCCCCCGGCACCAAGCCCGGCGACGTCGTCCCGGTGCACCTGCGCAGCCATGTGACCGAGGTCGGCACCCTCGAAGTCTGGTGCGTCGGCCGCGACGATCAGAAGTGGAGGCTCGAGTTCGACATCCGCGCCCAGGAGTGACCGGAAGGACCGGAGAGACCGGGCGTCACCGGGGCAGGTCGACCAGCGTCACGTACTGATACAGCGTCGCCGGCGGCACCCGCTCGGCCCAGGCCACCGCCACCTGCGCGCCCCCCGGCGCCACCGCCAGCCGGCAGCTGGCGATCTCGGCGATCGACAGGCGCGGCACCGGGAGCAGGGCCACCTGCTGCAGGTCCGTGACGCTGTAGATGCCGAGCACCAGCTCGCCGTCGTCGCCCCGGCCGCAGGCGACGAAGTGCCGCCCGTTCGTGACCACGTCCGGCACGAGATCGCGCGCCGACAGCACCACCTGCGGCGCGGTCCGCGGGGTGAAGAAGTCATCGAGCGCGATCACCCACAGCGGCGGCAGGCGGCCATCGGCCGGCCGCTGCGCCGCCACCGCGATCTTCCCCCCGGCCACCGCCGCGCTCGCCACGTGCAGGAACGGCAGCGCGCTCGTCACGCCCGGCTGGTCGTTGATCACCGGCGTCACGTGCACGCCCACGTCGCGCCAGAACAGGAGCAGCCCGCGTAGCGTCCGCGCGAGCACCACCTCGTTGGCGTAGCGCCCATCGGTGTCGATGGCGGTGGCCGTCGCGCAGCTCGGACGATCGGCGCTCGCCGGGTCGAGCCGCATCCAGTAGAGGTCGTTGCTGAGCGATTGCCCCGCGCCATAGCCGCCGTAGGTGAACGACAGGATCACGTCATCGCGGCCGAGCTGCTCGTCCACCTCCCGGACGAGCGCCGGCACGCTGAACCCGAACGGGGTCAGCGTCCCGTTGCACTCGAGATCGGTGCGCGGCCCCCCGGCTCGCGGCCGCAGGCTGAACACCCGCAGCGCGGCCGGCAGCGAGTCGCTGTTGCTGCGCACCGCCGCCACGTAGCGCCCGCTCGGCGGGTGATAAAGCCCCGTGAACGCCACGTCTCCCGTGAGATCCGTCATCGAATACGTCTCCGGCGGCTGGCTCAGCACCGTCAGGTGCAGGCCCGGCGAATCCGCCAGCGCGTCGTTCTGCTGCCAGAACACGGCGAAGCGCTCGCCGTTCCACACCGGCTGCGGCGGCGCCTCGCCGAGCCCCGTGATGGCCAGGCGCAGCGGCGGATCGGGCGCACCATTGGCCACGCACAGCTCCTGCACGCAGTGATAGCCGCTCGGGCAGAGCCCATCGGGGCAGGTGAAGGGCGCCGGGCCCGTCACCTTGGGTCCGAGACAGCCGGCGAGCCCGAGTCCAAGCCACATCATCAGAAGAGCGCCGTTCACACGCATTGATCCGCTCAGACCTGTCGGCCTTCGCTCCTTCCGCTCCCCGCAGGCTTCGCCCGCATCTGGTCCTATCGACGCGTGTGAACGGCCGCATCGCCAGAGCCTGATCCCTCCGCCACGCATCAGAAGCTGACTCCTACCATCGAGTTTCCTCCCTCCACCCCGCCCTGAAGGAGGGCCCGGGCCGCTGCTCCTGCCCCCGACGATGACGATGAGGACGCCGGCCGCTCCCGCGGCGCCCCCGCCGGCCGCTTGTGCCAGAGAAACAGCGTCCCCCCCACCGCCACCGCCACCGCCCCCACCACCAGCGTCACGATCGACGCCGTGGAGAACGCGCGAGCGCTCCGCTCGAAGGCCTGGGCCGTGGAATAGGGCGTGGTGGGCAGCCCCGTGCCCGGATCCACGGCCACCGAGTTCTCGAAGTTGCGCACGGCCACGCTGGTGGCTCCTGCAAAGGCTGCGCCCGCCACCACCAGGGCCGAGCCCCCGGCGATCAGGCTCCAGCGCACCGCCACCACCGGCGACGTCCCGGGCCCGAGCGCCAGCGTGACGATCGTGACCTCACCCGCCGGGACATCGACCTCCTGCGTCACCACCCCACCCGGGGCTCGCAACATCACGCGGTGCCGCCCGGGCTCGAGCGGCAGCGGCGCAGCGAGCGGCAACCGCCCCGCCGGCCGTCCGTCCACGCTCAGCGACGCCCCCACCAGCGGCGACAGCGGTCGCAGCGCCGCCCGGTGGCGCGGGATCGCCACCATGGCCGGGGCCTCGGGCGCGCTGGCGATCACGTCCCCCTCATCGAGCAGCTCGACCCGGCACTCCAGCATCGCCCCCGGCCGCGCGAACTCGCGCGGCAGGTGCACCCGGAACCGGCTCCGCGCCGGGTCCGCCGTCTTCTCCGGCTCCCCCGTCTTCTCCGCACCGGTCGCTTCACCCCGGCCCTGCTCCGCGACCCTCTGCGACGGCGCTCGAGAGGGCGAGCCCTCATCGAGCGGCGCCATCGGCAGCGCCGCGCTGAGCCCGATCGCCCGATGGGCCACCGCCAGCCGCAACGACCAGCCCGGCGCCATCTCCTCCACCACCGCGGTCACGTCGAAGCCCCGCTCGGCCACGGGCGGCGCCTCGATCGGCAAGAGACGCACGACCGCATGGGTCCGCCGCTCCGCCCGCCGCCGCTCGGCCGCCGCGACCTGCTCGAAGAGATCCCGGATCTTGGGCGACACGTCGCCCGGCAGCGTCAGCGCCGGCCGAAGACGCAGCGCCTTGCCAAAGGCCGCCCGCGCCTCCTCCTCCCGGTCGAGCGCCACGTCCACGTAGCCTTCGAGGAGCCAGGTCGCCGCCACCTCCTCCGCCTCCCGGGCCGCGCGCCGTGCCTCCGCCAGCAAGGCCAGCGTCTGGTCATACTCCAGCCGATCGAAGTGTCGGCGCGCTTCATCCAGGGCCGATGTCGCCGCGTCCGCCCGTCCGCCCGCCAGCACCGCGACCACCACCAGGGCCAGAGCGCCTCGCCTCGCCCCCGGCCCGCTCATGCGCGCAGCCCGTGCTTCTTGAGCAGATCGTACAGATGCCGCCGGTTGAGCCCCGAGCGCCGCGCCGCCTCGGCCACGTTGCCCTCCGTGGCCTGGAGGAGCGCGTCGAGGTACGCGCGCTCGAACGCGTCGACCACGCGGTCCTTGGCCTCGCTGAAGGGCACGTCGAGGTCCACCACCGGCCCGGCCGGCGGCGCCTCGCGCCGCGAGGTCCGGGGCCGCCCGAGATGAATCGGCAAATCGGCGAACCGCACCGCCGTCCCCCCGGCGCAGGCGATCGCCCGCTGCAGCACGTTGCGCAGCTCGCGCACGTTGCCCGGCCAGGCGTGCCCCGTGAGCAGCTCCAGGTTGGGCCCGGCGATGGGCCCCGGCTCCGCGAGCCCGCCCTCGCGCAGGAACTTCGCGATCAGCATCGGCAGATCCTCGAGCCGGGCCCGCAGCGGCGGCAGCGCCACCCGCACCACCGCCAACCGGTAATAGAGGTCCGCGCGAAACGTCCCCGCCTCCACCATCTCCTCGAGGTCGCGGTGCGTGCCCGCCACCACCCGCACGTCCACCCGACGCACGTCGCTCCCCCCCACCTTGCGCACCTCGCGCGTCTCGAGCACCCGCAGGAGCTTGGGCTGCAGATCCGGCGCCAGCTCCCCGAGCTCATCGAGGAACAACGTCCCGCCGTGGGCGCGCTCGAACGCCCCCGCGCGCGTCTCCACCGCGCCCGTGAACGCCCCCCGCACGTGCCCGAAGAACTCGCTCTCCACCAGGTTCGGCGCGATCGCCCCGCAATCGAACGCCACGAACGGCCCGCTCTTGCGCGGGCTCTGGTCGTGCAGCGCCCGCGCCACCACCTCCTTGCCCGTCCCCGTCTCCCCCTCGATGAGCACCGACGCGTCGCTGGCGCACACCCGCTCGAGCACCCCGAAGACCTCGCGCATCGCCAGGCTGCTGCCGAGGAGCCCCCCGAACGCGGTCCGCTCGCTCGGCGGCACCACCAGGTACCGCTCGGCGCCGAGCAGCCGCAGCACCGTCTTGCCGACGTGCAGCGTCGTCCCGTGCGGCACCACCGCGTCGTCGATGCGCACGCCATCGAGGAACGTGCCGTTGGTCGAGCCGAGATCGCGCACCCGGAAGCCGTTCGGCTCGGCCATCACGTGCAGGTGATTGCGCGACACCCGGCGGTCGCTCAGCCGCAGCTCACACTCACCGGCGATGCCCACCGTCACGCCGCGCGGCGGCACCGCCACCTCGCGCGGCGCATCCGGCCCCTCCACCACCAGGATGCGCGCCCCCGCCACCGGCGCATGCGCCGCGCCCGCGTGGGTGACGTACGTGACCTCGGTGCGATCGCTCATCGGTCCTTCACGAAGAGTTGCAGGAGCGCCAAGCTCATGGCCCCTGCGTGAGGTCCAGCTTCACCAGCCGTCCCTCCCCCGGGCCGAGCGTCACCCGCGTCGAGCGCTCCCCGAGCGTCGGGTTCTTGGCCACGATGACGTGCGCGCCGGGCGGCGCCTCGATCGGCTTGAGCGGCGTCAGGCCGAGCAGACGACCGTCGAGCCAGACCTGCCCCCAGGGCTCGACCTGGATGCGCAGCGTCCCCTGCTCGCCGCTCGCCGGGGCCGCCGCCGCCACCCCCTCGGCGCGCTCCGGTGAACCGCCCGTCGGCCGGGCGGGCGCCCCCGCCGCGACCGTCACCGGACGATGCCCCGGACGCCCATGCGTCGTCCCGGTCGTCTCGGTGCCCGGCGCACCCGGCTGCACAGTCGTAGGAGAAGGAGACGAGGACACGGCGCGCGGCATTGCAGGCCCCGTGCCGGCCGGCTCCCGCGTCTCCTCCCTCCCCACCGGCGCCGGCGCCGGGGAGCCCAGGCGCGACGCCGCCGGCGCCTCGACCGGACGAGCCTGCCGGACCCCCAGCGCCACCGCCCCTCCCAGCAGACCCAGCACCAGGACGGCAGCGGCCCCGATCACCTGCGGCCGAGCCCAGGCCGCACGAGGGGGCACGAGATCCACCGTCGCCGTGCCCGTCCCCGCCTCCTCCCCTGCCTGCGAGCCCGCCGGATCCGCCTCTTGCGCCTTGACGAGCGCCCGCGCGGCCCGGGTCGGCGGCGTGTCGCCCGTCACCGGACCCGCGTGCGTCGCCACCTCCGTCACCAGCGTCCCGGCCGGCGCCGCCGTCCCCGTCGCCTCTGCCATGGACGCCACCGACATCATGCCGCTCGTCGTCCGTCCATGCTCTACTTCCCCCACCAGAGCCCCGAGGGCGACCGCCGGATCCGCCTGGATCGACATCTCCCCCCCGGCCCCTGCCGACCCGGGCGCCGTCATCTCCGCAGCGGCGGCCGGCAGAGACCCGGGCCCCTCCGCCGACGACGCCGCACCGAACTCGAGCGTACGCCGATGGAGCCGCGCCGGGGCCCGCCCCTCGCGCGCCAGCACCGCCAGCACGTCCTGACGCATCGCCCCCGCCGTGGGATAGCGGGTCTCCGGCTCGCGCGCCAGCGCCCGCGCCAGGATCGCCTGCAGCTCCGGCGGCACCTCCGGCCCGGGCGGCAGCACCTCCCCCGCGCGAGCCCGCTCGAGCAGCTCGATCTCGTTGCTCCCCTCGAGCGCCCGCCGCCCGGTGAGCAGCTCCTGCAGCATCAGCCCGAGCGCGTAGACATCGCTCCGCGCATCGAGCGGCCGTCCCCAGGCCTGCTCCGGCGACATATAGGGAATCTTGCCCTTGAGCGAGCCCGCCTCGGTCTGCGCCGCGCGCCCGGCCGCCTTGGCGATCCCGAAGTCCCCGAGCTTCACCTCCCCGTGCAGCGAGATCAGCACATTGGCCGGGTTGACGTCGCGATGGATGAGATGGAGCGGACGTCCGTCGGCGTCCGTCGCGCGATGGGCATAATCGAGCCCTGCCGCCACCTCGGCGATCACATAGAGCCCGAGCGCGCGGTCGAGCCGGCGCCCCTTGCGCTCGAGGTGGTGGAGGCAGCTCCGCAGCGTCGCCCCCTCGACCATCTCCAGGGCCAGGTAGTAGCGCCCGCCCGAGCGGCCGAAGTCGAGCGTGGCCACGATGTTCGGGTGCGTCAGCTGCGCCGACAAACGCGCCTCGTCCACGAACATATCGACGAACTGCGAGTCCTCGGCCCACTCGCGGCGGATCATCTTGAGCGCGACTTCCTTACGGAACCCCGCCGCGCCGCGCACCGTGGCCCGCCACACCTCGGCCATGCCGCCCGAGCCGAGGAGCTGCACCAGCTCATACTTACCGACGGTGCGCACGGGGGCCGAGTCTATCACGATGCGTGTGGTCTACCACACACGTGCGGCCCGCCAGCGTGTGGCCCACCACACACCGGGCGAGGGCTCCCCCCTGCACGGCTCACGAGCTGCACGCCCTGCCCATCAGCGTCCCTGCGACCGAAAGAGGGTCCTCCCTATGCGAAAGAGGGTCCTCCCTGTGCGGAAGGGGGGGCTCCCTACGCGAAAGCGGGTCCTCCCTACGCGAAAGCGGGTCCTCCCTGTGCGAAAGAGGGTCCTCCCTGTGCGAGGGAGGGAACTCCCTATGCGAAAGGGGGGACTCCCTGCGCGGGAAGGGGGGACTCCCTAGCTCTGAAGGCGGCCTCAGCAGCCCCTGGGAGGGCCCTATAGCCCTGGAGAGACCGCTCTAGGCCACCCGCACCTACACCACGGCGCCTTCGAGGAACGTGACGCTCCCAGCGGTCGCGTCCACTCGCACTTCGGTGCCGTGGGCAAAGGCGCGGTTGCGGCTGCCGTGGCCAAAGGGGGCCTGCGCGAGCACGGGGATGGGCAGGCGCCCGAGCCGCTCGCGCAGCACCTCCTCTGGCGTGGGCTCATTGCCCACCGGCGCGCAGCGGATGAGATCGCCGATCACCACGGCGGCGACGCGCTCCCAGACGCCCGCGAGCTCGAGCTGGGTGAGCGAGCGATCGAGCCGATACGGCTGCTCGCCGATCTCCTCGAGGGCCAGCACGGCGCCATCGAGGGGGGGAAGGTAGGGTGTGCCGAGGAGCCGGGTGACGAGCTCGAGGTTGCCGCCCACGAGCGGGCCCGTGGCGACCGATCGGCCGGGCGGGGCGGCGAGCGCTGTCAGCCCGCGCCAGGGCTCGGGCGGGGTGGGATCCTCGAGCAGCCGGTAGAGCGCCGTGACGTCTTCCTCCCCCAGCTTGCCGAGCTGGGTGACCACGGGCCCGTGGATGCTCACCACCCCTTCGCGGAGGAGGGTCGCATGGAGCGCCGTCACGTCCGAGAAACCGACGAAGGGGCGCGGATCGCGCACGAGCGGCCCGAGATCGAGCCGCGGGAGGAGGCGCATCGTGCCGTAGCCGCCGCGCGCGCAGAAGATCGCCCGGATGGTGGGGTCGCGCAGCACCCGGTCGAGCTCCGCCAGGCGACGCTCATCGCTGCCGGCCAGAAACCCCTGGGTGGCGAACACGCCGTCGTCGTACGCGAGCTCGTAGCGCGCGCCGAGCCGCGCCGTGCCGGGGGCCAGGGCCTGGGCCGGCACGGGCCCGGCCGGGGCGATGACCGCGACGCGTTCCCCGGGATGGAGCCGGCGCGGTCGCCGCGGTCGCTGGGACCCGGCGGAGGGCTCTCGTCGGTGCGGCGTCAGCGCTTCTTGCCCCCGCGCGTCCCGCCCCGGCGGCGCCCTTTCTTGCTGGCGTCGCCATCGCTCTCGCTCTTCTTGGGCGCTTGCACCGGGCCGGTGTTGCCGGCGGGCATCTCTTCGAGGATGTCCGCGGTGGCCACCGGGGCGGTCACGATCGTCGGATCCATCACCTGCGCCACGGCCCCCGTCTCTATCTCGGGTACGGCGGGCGCCTCACTCGCCGGTGGAGCCGCGGGCGGAGCGGCTTCGGCGGCGGCGCCGACGGCCGCCTCGGCCGTCGCCTCGGCGGGCACGCGCTCGGCGACCGGGGCGATCGCCGCGGGTTCCGCCGCCGCCGTCGCGGGGGCCGTCGTGGCCTCGGACACCGGGGTCGCCTCGGCCGTGGCAGCAGCGGCCCTCTCCGGCGAAGCGGGCTCCGGCGCGGCCTGCATCACTTCGGGCTCGCTCGCGCCGGCCCCTTCTTGTGCCTGCAGGGCTTCGGCGGGGCCGGCGGCGGCGGTGGGGGCCATGGCGGCCTCCTCCGCGTCCACCGCCGGCGCAGGGGGCGGCTCGGGTGGCGCGAACTGGTTCCCGGCACCGGGCATGAGCCGATCGAGGGATTCGATCGGGGCGATGAAGATGCCCGCGCTCGCTCCCTCCTCCACGCGGGCCACACGGACCGCGCAGGAGGCGCCCTCTCTTTTGAGGACGAGGTTCGTCCCCACGGGCATGGGTGCGCTGAGCCCGATGAACGGGCCGTTCGGGGTGGTCGTCAGGGTCGCCCCTCGCATCAGGGTCAACCCCTCGTAGGTGACATCCACGTCCATCTCGCAGACCTTAGCAGCGCCCCTCGGGTCGATCAATGAATGCCCCCATCCCGTGTGCTCATCCCTGGCCGCAACACGGCGATGTGAATGCTCCCGCGTCCAGCACGTCTGAGCATATAGATGAAGCAGTGCAGCGATCGACCTCTTCGTCCGCCCGAGCTCGCACGAAAGGATGTGTCATGAGGCGCTATGTCCTGGCTACATTGGCCCTGTCGGCCGGGTGCTATGTGGAGACCGCACCCGTCCCGAACCAGCAGCCGTATCAGCAGCCCTATCAGCAGCCGTACCAGCAGCCCTATCAGCAGCCCTATCAGGAGCCCGCCCCCACCTATAGCTACGACATCCCGGTGGAGCCGCCGCCCCCCGCGTACTACCAGGCGCCGCCCCCGCCGCCCCCTCGCTGGGAGCAGCGCCCGCCGGCGCCCTTCTATGGCGCGGTCTGGATCGATGGCTACTGGGATTGGCGCGGCACGGAGTGGGTCTGGATCCCGGGTCAATGGATTCAGCCTCGTCAGGGCTGGGACTACGTCCCGCCGGCCTACGACTACCAGGGCGGCTATGTCGTCGTCGTCCGGCCGCATTGGCGGCGCCCAGGGTCGGTGCGTCCTGCGCCCTATCCCGGGTACCCGCCGGCGCCGTCGTATCCGCCCCAGCGCCAGAACCCACCCCCGGTCTACGTTCCGCCGCCGCCTCCGGGGCAGAGGCCGCCGTATCCCCAGAACCCACCGTCCTATCCGCCACCACGGCCTGCGCCGGGGCCGAGCGCGCCGCCTCCGATCTACCAGCAGCCGCCGCCTCCGGCCCCGCGTCCGACGCCTGCGCCGGGGCCGAGCGCGCCGCCGCCGATCTATCAGCAGCCGCCGCCTCCGGCCCCGCGTCCGACGCCTGCGCCGTTGCCGCCGAGCGCGCCGCCGCCGGTCTATCAGCAGCCGCCGCCTCCGGCCCCGCGTCCGACGCCTGCGCCGTTGCCGCCGAGCGCGCCGCCGCCCGTTTACCAGCAGCCGCCGCCTCCGGCCCCGCGTCCGACGCCTGCGCCCCTGCCGCCGAGCGCGCCGCCGCCGGTCTATCAGCAGCCGCCGCCTCCGGCCCCGCGGCCCACGCCCGCACCGGTTCCGAGCGCGCCGCCGCCGGTCTATCAGCAGCCGCCGCCTCCGGCGACCCCGCCGGCGTCGCCGCCTCCCTACAGGACGCCACCGCCGGCCGTGTTCAATCCGCCGCCTCCGGTGGCCCCGCCCCCGAGCGCGCCCCCGCGTGCCTATCCGCAGGCTGCGCCGCCGCCGACCTACTCCACGCCGCCGCGCGCCGTGTACAACACGCCGCCCCCGGTGGCCCCGCCCCCGCGGCCGGCCCCGCCCACACGGCAGCCGCCCCCTGCGAACACCGCCCCGCCGCCCGTTCGCCGCTGACCCTCTCCTGGGCGCCTCCGGGCGCCCAGGCCCCTTACTCTGGTTCTTTGCCCGTCAGATGATGCCGCTTGAGCAGCTCTCGTAGGTGATACCGCGTCAAGCCGGCCTCGTTGGCTGCGCGCGTGATGTTCCCCTCGTGGCGCTGCAAGAGGTCCCGCAGATACACGAGCTCGAAGGCATCGAGCACGCGCTGCTTGGCCTCCTTGAACGGCAAGCCGGCGCCGGCCAGACCGGCGAGGCCCTCCATCGCGGCCTCGCCGCCCGCGGTCGCCGGAGGCTGCGACGTCGATGGGGCCGCGGGCTCGGGATGGAAGTGCAGATCCGCCCGCGCGATGACGTTCCCATCGGCGAACGAGGCGGCGCGCTCGACCACGTTGCGCAGCTCGCGCACGTTGCCCGACCACTGCTGGGCCTTGAGGGCCTGCATGGCCTCGGCGCTCATCGCGAGCGGCCGGTTCCAGCGCTCCCCGAGCTGACGCAGGAACGTCTGCACGAGCGGCGGGATGTCCTCCAGGCGCTCGCGCAAGGGCGGCAGCTCGACCTGGATCACCGACAGCCGAAAGTAGAGGTCCTCGCGGAAGGTGCCGGCGTTGATCATCTGCCGGAGGTCGCGATTGGTGGCCGCGACCACCCGCACGTCAATCCGCAGCGTCTTGTCGCCGCCCACCCGCTTGAGCTCGCGGTTCTCGAGCACCCGCAGGAGCTTGGGCTGGAGCGCCAGGTCGAGCTCGCCGATCTCGTCGAGGAAGATGGTGCCGCCCTGGGCCTGCTCGAACACCCCCTTGTGCTGCCCCACGGCCCCCGTGAACGAGCCCCGCTCGTGGCCAAACACGGTCGACTCCATGAGATCGCGCGGGATCGCCGAGCAATCGAGCACCACCATGGGCCGCGCGCGGCGCGGGGAGGCGTTGTGGATGGCCTGCGCCACGAGCTCCTTGCCCGTGCCGGTCTCCCCGGTGATGAGCACGGTCAGCTCCGAGGGCGCCACCTTCTCGAGCAGGGCGAAGATCTCGCGCATCTTGAGGCTCGAGCCGATGACGCCGTGGAACCGGTCGCGGTTCGACAGCGGGATCTCGACGATGTCGGTGGTCGGGACGAAGCGGATCTCGCTGTGGCCCGCGCGGAAGGTCGTGCCGGGCCGGAGGTACACCTCCTTGACCTGCAGGTCGCCGACGTAGAGGCCGTTGGTCGAGCCGAGATCGCGCAGGCGATAGCCGTCATCGCACGAGACGATCTCGAAGTGGCTGCCGGAGACCGACTTATCGGACAAGACGAGGTCGTTGATCATGCTGCGCCCGCCCGAGAAGCGGGCCTTGCTGATCTCCTTCTCCCGTCCGGCGTCCGGGCCGTGGACGATGACCAGCTTGGACTTGCGCAGGTGACGCGCCGTGGCACGGCCGTCCAGGTAGACGGTCGTCAGCGCGGGATCGGCAGAGGAGGTAGGGGGATCGCCCGAAGCTCCGACCACAGGCGAACTGCCAGGGAGAAGACGGGACACCCCACTATGTTACTGCAGGGCCTGCTGGGCGCCAACCGCCAGCCGAGGAAAAACCAAGGCGGTCCGTGGAGGTGGGACATCGAGGACCGTCGGCCCGGGGCCGGCAGTCCTCACGGTAGGTAGATCGTTGGGGGGCGAGGCGGCTAGAGCAGCCGGGAGGGGGGCGGAGAGCGGTGACTACAGGCGGTAGGTGCGGACCATCGAGTCAGAGCGCGTGGCCTGGCCCGGGCTGAACTCATACAGGCAGGGATCGTAGCTGTAGTCCATGTAGTTGTGGATCGGATCCACGCCCGTGCCGTTGCAGGTGTCGGGCGGGGTGCTCGGGCAGCCATAGTTCGCCGCGCGCTCGGACGGGGTGTCGCTCACGCCGTCGCCGCTCTTGGAGCAGCCACCCTGGAAGGTGTGGTACAGGCCGACCCAGTGGCCGACTTCGTGGGTGACGGTGTCACCCTCGTTGTAGTTGGTGGCGCTGCCGCCCGGGAGGGAGGAGTAGAGGACGACCACGCCGTCGTTGCTCGGGTTCTTGGCGTAGTCCGAGGGGAAGGTGGACCAGCCGAGCAGGCCGCCGCCGAGGTTCGCGGTGTAGATGTTGAGCGCGTTGGCGCCGCCCTTGCGGAGCGCCCGCTTGGCCGCCGTCTCCTCGGCCGAGCCGTAGCCCATCGTGTACCAGGCGGCGTTGGTCGTGTGATCCACGCCCGCCAGGGTGTAGGTGAACGAGGTCACGGCGCCGCCAATGGTGCCGCCGTTGTAGGAGTCATTGAGGAGGTTCATTTGCGCCGTGATCATCGTGTCCGGCACATCGCCATTGGCGATGCCGGTGCCGTTGTTGATCACGTGGAAATACACCGGGATATTGATGGAGCCGGCGACCACGCCCTGGGGCGCGGTCTTGCGGGCCTGCGCCACGAACTGATCGATCACGGCCATCTCGGTCTCGGTCACGTGCGGCGTGCCGCAGCGGAGCTGGCCTTGCGCTGTCGCCCGATCACCCGCGACGGAGAGGTTCGGTTCGTTCAGCGAGGCGTCGGTGCCGCCGCAGCCCACGGCGCCCACCAGCGCGCCCACAGCGAACGACGAACGAATCCACTTACCAAAAGGACGGGTGCCGGATGTTTTCATTGTGCGCTCTCCTTCACTCAAAGATAGATGGCCGTGATTGTCGATTGTCGATTGAGGAACTGTCAATACGCTCCTTTGTATTTCGCAATAGAATAAAACTTCATGCGCTGTAATTTGCCGCCCGCAAACGGAGCCGCGGCGGCCGATCACGCGTATGTTCCTGTCTACGGCGACCCGCTCGGTTTGGTTTCGGGCTGTGAACTGCCCCACGTTTATAGGGGCGGGGATGGGCGAACGGGCGGCGGGGAGGCCGCCCGGGCGGGGCTACTCGTCCTCGCGACCTTCGGCCAGGTTCTCGAAGCGCGTGTACTGGTTGAGGAAGGCCAGGCGCACCGTGCCGATGGCGCCGTTCCGCTGCTTGCCGATGATGATCTCGGCGACGTTCTTGTCCGCCGTGTCCTTGTTGTAGACCTCGTCGCGATAGATGAAGGCGATGACGTCGGCGTCCTGCTCGATGGCGCCCGACTCGCGCAGGTCCGAGAGCTGCGGCCGCTTGTCGGCGCGCGACTCGACGCTGCGGTTGAGCTGCGACAGCGCCACCACCGGGACCCGCAGCTCCTTGGCCAGGCCCTTGAGACCGCGGCTGATCTCGGCGATCTCGCGCTCCCGGTTCTGTTCCCTCGACGCCGAGGGCCGGCCGTGCACGAGCTGGAGGTAATCGATCACCACGAGGCCGTGCTGCTGGTCTTCCTTGAAGATGTTCTGGTCCGAGCGCCAGCGGCGGCAGCGGGCGCGGATGTCGAGCAGCGTGGGGGCCGAGGAGTCGTCGATGTAGATCGGCGCCTCGGCCAGGCGACCGGCGGCCCGGGTGATGTTGATCCAGTCGCGCGACTCGAGGAAGCCGCCGCGCAGGCGGCTCGAATCGACGCGCGCCTCGGAGCAGAGGAGGCGCTCCATGAGCGACTCGGCCGACATCTCGAGCGAGAAGACGAGCACCGGGACGTGGTGCTCGATGGCCGCGTTCTGGGCGGCGTTGAGGACCAGCGAGGTCTTGCCCATCGAGGGGCGGGCGGCGACGATGACGAGGTCGCCCGGCTGGAGGCCGGCGGTGAGCGCGTCGAACTTGTGAAAGCCCGTGGGCACGCCGGTGATGGCCTGCTTGCGCTCGTAGCGCAGCTCGATGGACTTGATGGTGTCGTTGAGGAGCTTCTTGATCGGCACGTACGAGTGCCGCTGCGTGCGCTGCGCGATCTCGAAGATGGTGCGCTCGGCGTTGTCGATGTAGTCGTCGACGTCGCCGTAATCGCCGTAGCCCTTGGCCGCGATCTCCTGCGCCGCCTCGGCCAGGCGCCGCGCCGTCGCCTTGCTGCGCACGATGCGCGCGTGATAGGCGAGGTTCTCGATCGTCACCACGGCGTTCATGAGCTCGCCGAAGTAGGCCTCGCCGTTGACCGCGCGCAGCTTGTGATAGGTGTCCGTCGAGCGCATGTGCTCGGCCACCGAGAGCTGATCGATCGGCTTGGACTGCCCGTCGAGCTCGACCATGGCCTCGTAGATGGCGGCCAGCGTCGGGTGATAGAAGTCCTGCGGATCCACGAGGTCGGCCACCTGATGGAAGGCCTTCGGGTGGAGCAGGATCCCGCCCACCACCGACATCTCGGCTTCGAGATTGTGGGGCAGGAGCCGGCGCGCGCCGGCCGACAGCGAAGCGGATTCGGCAGACATCTGCGACCTTAAGCTACCTTGAGGAAGGGATCAGGGAGGCCCTCATGGCCTCCCGGCTAAGGGGAACGAACCCAACTCCCCGCACCCTCCCCCGCCGCGCGCACGCTGCGCGACTTGGTGCCCGGATCGTCATGGGCCGACCTATAGCGGCTCTCCCTGTGAGCAGCTGTGGCAATCTATCTGAACAAACGCACAGACACAAGAGATCCTAGCGCGCCAACGGCCTCGTGCATTTCATCCACCGCTCATCGCATTTGCCCACCGGCTATCCACACCCATCCCCACACCCCGCGCTATGCTCGCGGGCATGTCCACCAAGCCCTCCAAAGAGATCGCCACCTTCCCCAACCCCGCGCCCGAGCGCGACTACGAGATCCGCTTTGATTGCCCCGAGTTCACCTGCGTGTGCCCGCTCACCGGGCAGCCCGACTTCGCCACCTTCCGCATCACCTATGTGCCCGATCGGCTGTGCGTGGAGCTCAAGTCGCTCAAGCTCTACCTGTGGTCGTTCCGGGACGAGGGGCACTTCCACGAGGCGGTGACGAACCGCATCCTCGATGACCTCGTGCGCGCGCTCGAGCCGCGGCGGATGCGTGTGGAGGGGGACTTCGCGGTGCGCGGCGGCATCCACACCGTGGTGGTGGTCGCCTACCCGTGACGTGAGGACATACGGCCGAGTCGCTCGCTAATTTAGACGGTGCCGTTGCCGCGCTGGCCACGGTCGTCCGGCACGCGCAGCGGCAGCACCGTCATGGGCAGGCCCTTCCACTGGAGCCGCCGCTGCACCTGATAGGCGGTCTCGTTGTGGAGGATGCGCTGATACCAGGACTCCCGCTTCCAGAGGAGCTTGCCGGCAAAGAACATGAGGCGCGGGAACGTGCGCGAGAGCTCGATGCACAGCCTCGTGAGCTCGGCCACGGCGTCGGTGCCCGTGGCGATGCGGTAATCGGCGTTCCAGCCGAGGCGGCGGGCGAGCTCCACGTACTTCTTCAGGGCGTCCTCGACCGTGTGGTGCAGGCGATCCATCTCGTGAACGCCCTTGAAGCTGCCCGAGTCCACCACCGCCACCGAGACCACGATGAGGTTCTTGAAGTAGCCGGGGAAGGTCCGCTGGATCGAGAGGATCGAATGGATGCCCACGCCGCCGTAGGAGCCGGCCAGCACCACCGCGGTCGGCTCCCGCGGCTCGGGCTCGCCGCCATGATGATCATGGCTCGGCAGGTGCGCGAATTCCTCGTCGAGCGTGCGCAGCTTGCGCGCGATCGACAGGTAATGGGCGCGCACCGACACGCAGAAGATGATGAGCACGGTGGTGATGACGATGGTCAGCCACGCGCCCTGCCAGAACTTCTCCACGATCATGCCGACCAGGATCGCGGCGCACAGGACAAAGCCCACGGACTGGATGGCCATCGTGCGCTTCCACTTCGGGGCGCGCCGCGCATAGGCGTGCCGCAGCATGCCGAGCATGGTGAGCGAGAAGGTCACGAACACGTTGACCGAGTACATGACCACGAGCGCCCCGAGGTTGCCGTGGGTACCGAGGAGGACCGCGATGGCGCCCGCCCCCATGAGGAGCACGCCATCCTTGGTGGTGAGCCGGTCCGAGAGCGACGCGAAGCGGTGCGGCAGCCAGGAGTCGATGGCCATGTTGGCCATGACCCGCGGCCCATCGATGAAGCCCGTCTGCGCCGCCACGAGGAGGAGCGCCCCCTCGGACAGGAGCGTCAGGAAGACGAACAACCCACCGAGCGGCAGGCCAAACGGCCGCCATCCACCGGCAAAGGACTGGACCAGCACGCCGTTGAGCGTCATCCCCTCCACCGGCTCGACCTGGAAGAGGAGATAACAGATGAGGATCCCGCCCGCCGTGACGGCGAGCGACGTGGCCATGTAGAGCATCGTCCGCTTGCCCGTCTGCACCGCGGGCTGCCGCATGATCTGGAGCCCGTTCGACACGGCCTCGATGCCCGTGTAGGTACCGGCGCCGCGCGTGTACGCGTTGAGGAAGAGCGCGAACACGCCCCAGGCCCCGATCGCCGCCGTGTCACGGCCAAGACCGCTCGACACGCTCCCCGCCACCTCGTGCGCGCGGCCTAAGTGGGTGAGGACGCCACCCAGGATGAGCACCACGTGGGTGAACACGAAGATGAGGAAGATCGGCAGGAGCGCCTGCACCGACTCCTTCACCCCGCGCAGGTTGAGGAGGATGAGCACGAGCAGGACGATCACCTCGAAGGCGACCTTGTGCTCGTGGAGGTGCATCCCGTGCCACTCGAGCGGCAGCATGTTGAAGAGCGCGTCGCCGCCCGAGACCACGGACACCGTGATGGTGAGCACGTAGTCGACCACCAGGGCCGAGCCCGAGACCACGCCCGCGTAGTTGCCGAGGAGCTTGGTGGCGACGAGGTAGCCGCCGCCGCCGGTCGGGAACTCCTCGATCACGCGGGTGTAGGCCGACGCGATGATGAGCACCGTGAAGGCCGTGGCGAGCGCCAGGAACACGGCGAGGTAGCCGTGCTGTCCCTTCTCGATGAGGGCGCGGTAGGACTCGTCCGGACCATAGGCCGACGAGGACAGGCCGTCGGCCCCGAGGCCCACCCAGGCGAGGAAGGCGACCAGGGAGATCTGATGAAAGATGGCCGGGTCGTGGATGTCGCGGGGGGCCCCGAACACCATCCGCCGCAGCCGCGCTCGCAGGCTGACGGCCGAACGTTCTGGGGGTTTGACTGCTTCTTCCATTTGTCACCGACGCGCACCGAGCGCGGCTCGGCGGGGGCGGGGTGTCGTATATCGCCCCCCTGATCGAGCGTCAAGGCGGGCGTCTTGGCGGGGGAACGGCGCGGACGTCCCTTCCGTTGCTACGCAGATCGCGCAAGACCCTCGAATCCCCACCCATGGCCATGATAGGGCGCGGGCGTAGCGGGGCGAGCGAGCCAGGCCGCGCGCGGTTTTCCCTGGCTGGCGAAGGGGCGGTTCGTGTTAGAACGCGCGCCGCAGGAACCACAGGACATCGGACAGAGGACATGGATAGAGAAAGCGAGCTGCGGCTGACCGGATGGGCCCTCATTCTCGGTGCGTCCTCGGGCTTTGGCGAGGCGACCGCGCTCGAGCTGGCGCGCCGCGGGATGGACATCTTCGGCGTACACCTCGATCGTCGCGCCACCATGCCGAACGTGGAGCGCATCGTGGGCGCCATCCAGGCGCTCGGGCGCCGGGCCACGTTCTTCAACGTCAACGCCGCGGATCCCGACAAGCGCAAGGAAGTGCTCGACCTGGTGGAGCGCGAGAGCGTGGGGTCGGAGCCGCGGGTGCGGGTGCTCATGCACTCGCTCGCCTTCGGCACGCTGCGGCCCTTCATTACAGAGCCGGCGGCCGAGGGCATCAGTAAGGCGCAGATGGACATGACCTCCGACGTCATGGCCCACAGCCTGGTCTACTGGACGCAGGAGCTGGTGGGGCGCGGCCTCATGGGACCGGAGTCGCGCGTCTTCGCCATGACGTCTTCGGGCGGTCACCGGGTGCTGCCGAGCTACGGCGCGGTGTCGGCGGCCAAGGCGGCGCTCGAGTCGCACGTGCGCCAGCTCGCCTACGAGCTCGCGCCGCGGCGCGTCTCGGTGAACGCCATCTGCGCGGGCGTCACCGACACCCCGGCGTTGCGCAAGATCCCAGGCAACGACGTCATCCTGCGCACGGCGCTCGAGCGCAACCCGTCGCGCCGGTTGACCACGCCCGAGGACGTGGCACGCTCCATCGCCGCGCTCGCGCACCCGCTCACCGGGTGGATCACGGGCAACGTCATCAACGCCGACGGCGGCGAGGACATCGCCGGGTAACGCCGGCGCACACGCCATACAGGAGAAGCGACGCATGGGGGACTATCCGATTCTGGCGCGGCAGCTCGAAGGGCTCCTGGGTCTCACGATCCCGGCCCTGGCCGTGGCCTTCCGCGACGCCGCCCCGCCCGGGGTGCCGCGGGTCTCGAAGTCCGGGCCGGCGAGCTGCAGCTACTGGCCGCTCGTGCACGCGGGCTCGGTGTTCTACACCGAGGCCGAGGATCACTTCGGGTGCGCGGTGGGGGCGCACACGCACGGCGTCACCTTGCCGCCGGGGCGGGCGAAGGAGCTCGACGAGATGATCGGCACGATGGTGGGGCTCGAGTACGTGGCCGCCGAGGAGGTGGCGCACATCCCTGCGCGTCGCGAGCCCTTTCGCGTGGCGATCTACGCGCCGCTCGGGCAGACGCCGGTCGATCCCGACGTGATCCTGGTGCGCGGCCAGGCGCGGCAGATCATGCTGCTCGCCGAGGCCGCGCAGGCGGCGGGCATCACCGCCGAGGGGAGCGTGATGGGGCGGCCGGCGTGCGCGCTCCTGCCGGCGACGCTCGGCACGGGCCGCGCGCACACGAGCCTCGGCTGCATCGGCAACCGCGTGTACACCGGGCTCCTCGACGAGGAGCTGTATTACGCGCTGCCGGGGGGCAAGCTCGTGGACGTGGTCGGCAAGCTCGAGAAGATCGTCTCTGCCAACCGCGCGCTCGAGAAGTTCCACCTCGGGCGCCGCCTTCAGACCGGCGCACCCTCGCAAGAGTCGTAGGACAGCTCCCCGGGAGCTGGGTGGGCCCGCGAGGTCCGTGAGCGTCAGGGGCCTTCGCGCTCCAGGTCCTCGGACGGCGATGATGGCGCTGGGCTGAGCCTGCTGCAGATGCCTGCGGAGTCGCGCTGCGGCCCCTGACGCTCACGGACCTCGCACACGCTGGGATCGATGCGGGGAGCTGCGTCATTGGGACGGGCCGATCGCTACAGCGCGTAGGTCACGACGTCGCTCCGCACCACGGACACGATGCCGCTCCAGGTGCCGCCGGTGGGGTGGGCGTATTGCTCGGCGTCGTCCCGGAACTGGACGCTGTGATAGGACCACTTGGCGACGCCGTTGCTCGTGGGGGCGGTGCCCAGGGTGAGCGTGCCGTCACAGAACAGGTCGCTCGGGTTGCAGAAGTTGCCGGCGGCCGAGACGCCGCCCGACGAGTGGTAGGGGACGACGTCGTCGTCCTGGCCGGGCAGGATGCTGCCGTAGAGCGAGCCCTTGGCGCCGGCGAACATGTAGAAGTAGCGCCCGGCGGTCACGTTGTGGTTGTAGAGGGAGCGCGCGGTGGCGGGCCGGGTGTCGCTGTCGATGGGGTAGCCGGTGTAGACGCCGCTCGTGGCGAGCTCGCTGCCGCCGCCCGTGCCCGAGGCCACGTCGACCCAGTAGAGGTTCCAGCCGCTCTGGGTCGTCCCATCGCTGTTGGCGCAGGTGCCGCCCGTGCCGGGCGTGGCGTTCTTCTTGTAGCGCTGGCTCGTGCCGTAGAGCGACAGGGCGTAGCCGATCTGTAGATCGCCTTCGCCGTGCGCGGCGACGTAGCAGAAGTTGCTCCCCGTGCAGAAACAGTCGAGGGCGTTGCGGAGGACGGCGTTGCTCGTGGCGATGCCGCTCTTGCCGTCCCAGTTGACGGCGCGCTTGTTGACCCCGGCGGCGGTCGCGGCCGGGCCCCAGTAGGACCAGTCGTTGTAGTTGCCCTGCTGCGTGGGGGTCCCGGTGTTGCGGCCGTGGATCCATAGGGTGTAGTTGGTGGCCCGCGCCTCGGTCGCGGCGAGGCACAGGGCGCACAGGGTGAGGGCGAAGAGGGGAAGGCGGCGGCGGGCGATGGTGTCCATGCCCACCACCATACAGGAAGCGTCTGGCCTGGGACCGCCGTGCGAGCGCGGCTACCCGCTCACCACCGTCACCCGGCTCCTCCCGCCGCCCTCGGGGATGACCTGGATCTGCACGCCGATGCGCTCGGCCAGCCCGGGGATGTGCGAGATGAGACCGATCTGCCGGCCGGTCGACTGCAGCGAGTCGAGCACGGCCAGCGCGCTCTCGAGCGCCGCCGAGTCGAGCGTCCCGAAACCCTCGTCGATGAACAGGGTGTCGACGCGCACGTCGCGCGCAGCCAGGGACGACAGGCCGAGCGCGAGCGCGAGCGACACGAGGAAGCTCTCGCCGCCCGACAGGCTGCTCGTGCTGCGTACCTCGTCGCCCATCTCCTGATCCACCACCTGGAGATCGAGGTCGTGGCCGGGCACGCGCATGAGGCGATAGCGCCGGGCCAGCTCGCCGAGGTGCTGGTTGGCGTGATGGAGCAGCGACTCCAGGGTCAGGCTCTGGGCAAAGACGCGGAACTTCTTGCCGTCGGCCGAGCCGATGAGCTCCGAGAGCGCCTGCCAGCGCTCGGCCGCGGCGCGCTGCGCCTCGAGCTCGGGGTGGAGCGCGGTGGCGCGCGCCTGCGCCTCGTCATCGGCCTGGAGCCGCGCCCAGTGCCGCGCCCGCTCGCCTTCGGCCGCGGCCACGGCCTGCTCGGCCTCGGCCAGCGCCGCGGCGAGCGCGTCCTCGGCGGGCGCGGCGCGCGCGACCTCGTCCTCGGCCAGGTGCGCGGCGCGGCGGCGGCGACGCTCTTCGAGCACGGCGCGGCTCTCCTGCATGCGCCGCCGCGCCGCCGCGAGGCGGTCGCGCTGCGCCGCGATCCAGGCGGCGTCGTGGGCGAGCAGCGCCTCGAGCCGCGCGAGGTCGAGGCCGTGGCGGCCGAGGGTCCGGTCGAGCCGCTCCTGGGCCTGTACGGCTGCGGCGCTCGCCTCCTCGGCCGCGCGCTGGGTCGCCTGCTCGTGTGAGGCCGCGGCGGCCATGGCCTCGCTCGCCCGGGCGTGCGCGGTCGCGGCGCGATCGCGCTCGGCGGTGGCCGCGGCGAGCGCGCCTTCGAGCGCCTGGCGCACGGCGTTCGTGGGACGGCCCCCGAGGAGCTGGGCGCGCTCGTGCCGCAGCCGCGCCAGCGCCTCGGCGGCGGCGCGCTCCTCGGCGGCGCGGCGCTCGGCCTCGGCCGCGCGCTCGCTCGCGCGCGTCTCCTCGGCGCGGGCGCTGGCGAAGAGCGTGGTGAGCCGCTCCTCGGCCTGTTCGAGCGACGCCCGGTGCTGCTGCCAGGCCGTGACCTCGGCGCCCACCTCGGCGGCGAAGCCGAGCGGATCGCGCCCGAGCCAGGCCAGCCACAGGGGGCGGCTCGCAAAGGCCGGGGCGATCTCGCGCAAGGCGCGGCGCCGCTCGTCCTCGGCCCGCTCGAACTCGCGCTGATGCTCGGCCACGGCGCGCTCGGCCGCCTGGGCGGCGCGGCCGCAGGCCTCGATGTCGCGGCGCGCGGCGTCGAGCTGGATCCGCTGCTGGTCGAGCACGGCGCGCGCCTCGTGCGCGGCCGCGAGGCGCCGCTCGCGCTCGACGAGGCCCGCCCGCGCCGCCGCGACCCGCTCCTCGAGCCGGGCGAGCACCTGCGCCAGGGCGCGCTCGGCCTCGGGTGCGAGCGGACTCGCCACGCGGGCCAGCGCGGACGGCTCCGCGGCCGGGTCGAACGCGGCGGCGCAGCCTTCTTGCCAGCGGCGCTCGAACCCGGCGAGCGCCGCGCTCGTGCGGGCCAGGCGCTCGCGGGCCTCGCTCATGCGCCGCCCGCGGGCCGCGGCCTCGGCCCGCGCCGCGGCCTCCTCCTCCACGAGGGATCGCACCGTGCGACGCAGCGCCTCGACCTCGGCCAGGCGTTCGCCGCTGGTCTTCCCAGGGCCGGCCGAGGACGCGCCGCGATCCGAAGCGGGCCGGGCCTCGGGCGAGGCGATGCTCGGGTGCTCGGTCGCGCCGCAGAGCGGGCAAGGCTCGCCCGGACGCAGGGCATCGCGGTGCTGCGCGAGCTGCTCGGTGAGTCGGGCGTGCGCGAGGTGGCGCTCGGCCTCGCCGAGGGCCGTCTCCACCTCGCCCTTGCGCTGCGCCGCGATGGCGGCCCGCTCCCCGGCCTGCGCCGCGCCCTCCTCGGCCTCGGCCAGGGCCGCGCGCTCCTCGGTTTGCTCCTGCGCGGCGGCGCACGCCTGTTCGCCGAGCAGCCGCAGCCCCTCCAGGATGCGTCGGCGTTCATCGAGCCGCTCGCGCTCGGGCCACTCGAAGTCGGGCGCCGTCCGCGCCGCCTGCTCCGCCGCCTCCCAGTGCACCTGCGCCGCGCCGGCCGCGCCCTCGCGCTCGGCGAGCGTGACCGCCGCGGCGGCCGCGGCCTGCGCCGCCCGCTCCCGCTCGGCGCCAAGCAGCGCGCGCTGCTCGCCGAGCCGGACGGCCACCTCGCCCACGGCGGCGATGCGATCGAGATCCTGGCGCCAGCGCTCCCAGCCCGTGGCCAGGACCGCTACGTCGGCGTGGTGGCGCAGCCAGTCCTCGGCCGCGGCGCGTTGCTTCTCCACCCGTCCGAGCTCGCGGGTCTGACGCTCGGCCCGCCGCCGCGCCTCGGTCGCGGCCTGCCCGGCCTCGGCGGCGCGCGCCGCGGCCTCCTCGGCGAGCGCGAGCGCGCTCTCGATCTCGGCGTCGAGGCGCGCCGCGGCGTCGAGCGCGGGGCGGGCCGCGACCAGCGCCGCCTCGGCCGCCAGGCGCCCTGCCTCGGCCGTCTCCACCGCGCCGCGGGCCGCCTGCTCCGCGTTCTTGGCCACGGCCACGTCCGCGCGGGCGCGCTCGCCCGCGGCGCTCGCACGCTCGGCCTCGGCCCGCCGCTCGAGGAGCGCCAGGTGCAGCGGACCGAGCGGCTGCGCGCGTTCGATCTCCTCCAGCTCGGCGCCGAGCGGCCCGAGCTCGTCCCAGGCCCGCTCCGCCGCCTGCACCTCGGCCTCGGCCGCCGCCTCCTCACGACGCCAACGGCCGAGCGCCTCGTACCAGTCCCGCGCCCGCTGGTACGCGACGAGCCGCGCCCGCGCCGCCTCGGCCTGCGCCGCCCGCTGCGCGCGTTCCTCCTCGAGCGCCCGCCGCGCCGCCGGCTCGAGACAGGCGATGGCGCCGAGCGCCCGCTCGATCTCGACGAGCCGCCCCTGCTCGGCGCGGGCGCGGGCGAACGCCGCCTCGGACAGACGCCCGTAGATCTCCGTCCCGGTCATGCGCTCGAGCAGCTCCGCGCGCTGCCGCGCGTCGGCCTTGAGGAAGGCGGCGAAGTCGCCCTGCGCGAGCAGCGCCGAGCGCAGGAACTGGGCATAGGACAGCCCGAGTCGCACCTCGATGGCGGCGAGCGTCTCGCTCTTGTTGCGCCCGAGCGTCGCCCCGTTCTCCAGATCCGTGAGCGTCACCTCCTGCGGCTGCAGCCGTCCGTCGGGACGCTCGCGCGCCCGCCGCACCGACCAGCGCGCGCGATAGCGCCGACCGTCCTGCCCGATGAAGTCCACCTCGGCGAACCCGGCCCCGCTGCCGCGCCGCAGCACCCCGCGCACGTCCTGGCTGCCGAGGCGCTCGCCCTCGGCCTCGTCGGGCCGGCCGATGGGCACGCTGCGCCCGCTGCCGAGGCGCGGCGTGGCGTCGAAGAGCGCGAGGCACATGGCGTCGAGGAGCGTGCTCTTGCCCGCGCCGGTGGGCCCGGTGATGGCGAGGAGCCCCACCGTATCGAGCGGCGGCGCGCCGAGCTCGACCGCGAAGTCGTCGGCCAGGCTGGCCAGGTTGCGGCCGCGGATGGCGAGGATCTTCATCGCGGCGCGACCTCGCCCCGCTCCACCTGCTCGACGAGCTCGTGGAACGTGGCCAGGAGCTCGTCCGGGGGCACGACGCCGAAGTCGCGGCGATAGCGCTCGATGAACACGTCCTCGGGCCGGAGCTCCGACAGGCGCACGTGAGGCGCCAGCTCGGCGAGGGCCCGGCTCCGGCCCGCGAGCTCCGGCGTGATCTTGACCAGACGCACGCCCTTGCCCTCGAGCGCGGGCTCGATGCGCCGGCGCAGCGCCGGCTCCGGCCGGTCGAGGAGCACGCGCACCTCGAGGAGCGGGCGCAGCTCGGCCGGCGTCTCGGGGCCGGCCGGCGGCAGGGTCGCGAGCAGCGCCAGCACCTCGTCGAGCGGCCGCGGGCCTTCGTACGGGATGCGCAGGATCGTGCGCGTGCGCGGCACCGCGAGCGGGCGCACCCCGGCGAGCCGTTCGCCGTCGAGATCCACGAGGCAGATCTGGTGCGGGTACTCGTTCTCGGACAGGGCGAGCGGGATGGGCGAGCCGCTGTAGCGCACGCCCGCCCGTCCCCCCACGGCCTGCGCGAGGTGGAGGTGCCCGAGCGCGACGTAGGCGACGTCGTCGGGGAAGAGATCCACCGGCAGGGCGTGCTGGTGACCGCCCAGGATCTTGCGCTCGCTCAGCTCCGACACGGTGGTGCCGACGAGGTAGCAGTGGCCCATGGCGACGAGCGCCTGCCCGGGTTGGCGGCGGCCGCGCGCGGCGTCGAGCACCTCCCGATAGATGCGCCGCACGCCCTCCACCAACCGATCGCCGCCGCCGTCGCCCTCTCCGGCCGGCACCGGCGGGAGATCGACCGGACGCAAGAACGGCACGGCCGCCACCCAGGCGCCCACGCTGCCGTCGCGGCGGGCGAGCGGCACGAGCAGGCGATCCAAGTCGAGCGCGCCCGCGCCCGTGCCTGGCCGTCCCTCGGCGTCTGTGCTCGGCCGGCGCGGCAGGCCGCCGATCACGTGCACGGTCAGCTCGCGGAGGATGGGGTTCGGCGCGTCGAGGCGCGCGGCCGAGTCGTGGTTGCCGCCGATGACCACGATGTGGAGGTGGGGGAAGCGGGCGCGGGCCCGCGCGAGGAAGCGGTACCAGGCGGCCTGCGCCTCGGCGGTGGGGTTGGCGGTCTCGAAGACGTCGCCGGCGATGAGCAGGGCGTCGACCTCGGCGGCGCCGAGGGTGTCGAGGAGCCAGTCGAGGAACAGGCCGTGTTCGCGCTCGCGCCCGATCTCGTGGAGGGTGTGGCCGAGGTGCCAGTCGGCGGTGTGGAGGAGGCGCATGTCGCCGATACCATACTCGACGAACGACGGCGCGGCGGCAGGGACGGCTCCCGGGGCGGCTGGGGGCGTCCGCACCGGTGAAGAGCGGCTCCCGGGCGCGCGTAGAGGCGTTCGCACGACTGGTGAAAGGCTGTTGCCGCGGGCAACAGGCGTTCTCCACACTGGTGAACGGCTGTTGCCGCGGGTAATAGGCGTTCACCACACTGGTGAATGGCTATGGTCCGTGGGCAACAGCCTTTCACCAGTGTGGTGAAAGGCTGTTGCACGAGGCTACAGCCCTTCACCAGTGTGGTGAAAGGCCTTGGCCCATGGCAAATCGCGTTCTCCAGTAGAAAGAACGGCCTTGAGGCCGTGTTCCTGGCGTCCGCACGCGTGAAGAAGGGGGGGATGCGGGCTCGCGAGCCGTCCGGACCAGGAGGATCCAGGACCCCGGGGCCGCGCCAGGGCGAACCAACGCCTGATAGCGGGGTGTCCGGGACGCCGACGCTCTCTTGACCTCTGCCGAAGGGCTTCCCTGCCCGCGATGAATGTGCCATCTTGAGGAAATGTTCTTCCATGCAGAACGGCGAGCCGTTTTCGCTGCCATGAGAGGCACGCGGTCGGCCGCCACATCAGATGCCGTGCGTCCTACGGGGTGGGACGCGCGAAGAGTCGGAGGTCATCGATGAAGGGACTCTATGTGCTCCTCGGGGTGGGACTGGCCCTCGGGGCCGGGGGATGTGAACGGTTGCCGTGCACGCGCGGCGCGGTGTTCGTCGAGATGACGTACGGTCAGGGCCTCGG
>DATAGU010000022.1:0-2004 GCA_036263495.1 Polyangia bacterium
TTCGAGGCGCTTGGCCAGGTCCTCGCCCTGCACCCACTCCATGGCGAGGAAGATCTGTCCCTCGGGCAAGCGTCCATGCCCGAGGTACGCCGCGATCCCCGGGTGGCGCAGCTCCGACAGCACCTGCGCCTCGCGCAGGAGGCGCTCGGTGCCGTGCTCGCGGGCCTCGGGGAGCAGCACCTTGAGCGCGACCGGCTGCTTGGTCTCGCGATCGCGGGCCCGATAGATGAGGCCCATGCCCCCTCTCGCCGCGAGCCCCTCGATCTCGAAGCGCTCGGCGATGAGTGTGCCGGCGGTCATCAAGGGGAACTTCACGCCGCGGCCCACTCTCTCGCCCGCACCGAGTCCGGCAGGGCCAGGTAGCGCTCGCGCACCGCCGCATCGGAGATCCGCGCGGCGCGCCGCTCGATGAGGCCCCACGCGGTGTGGGCCGCCTGCCTCGCCGCCTCACCATCGCCCGCCGCGTGGAACGCCTCGGCCGCCGCCACGTACAGCCGGGTGTCCATCCATGAAGTCCCGCCCTGGCGGGCGAGCACCTCCAGCCCCTCCGTCGCCACCCTCCGCGCCTCCTCGATCCGTCCCTGCAGGAGCAGGATGCGGATGAGGACCGCCGAGACGACGATGAGGCCGAGCGGTATCAGCCTGCAGCCCTCGAGCGCGAGGCGCGCCCGCGCCTCCGCGAGCGGGAGCTCTCCCTCGGCCGCGTGGACCCCGGCGAGGGCCACCTGCCCGAGCGACGTCCAGATGTCGGGTGAGGCGCCGGGAGCCAGGACGCCCTCGACCAGCGCCCGCGCCTCGGCCCGATCCCGCGGCTCACCGGTCTCGACCAGGGCGAGGCCGATGAGCACCCGGGCCAGCAGGATGAGGATGGGCTCACGGAATCGATCCACCTCGGCCAGCGTGCCGCGGAACTGCGCGCGCAGGGCCTCGAAGTCGCCGAGGTGGGCCTGGTCCACGTGGCGATAGATCGCGGTCACGTAGAAATGGCGCCGATCACCGGCCGCCTGGAGGTCGGCGTACGCCCGCTCGTTGTCGCACCAGTGGGCCCAGGCGTCGCCATCGAGGCCGAGGCCGTACCAGGCCAACACCGAGTACATCAGGCCCCGGGTATAGACGTCGCTCTCCTCCAGGCGTGAACCCACCTCCCGGATGCGCCGCGCGCATTGATCCGCCGTCTCCCGCAGCCCCATGCAGCTGGCCGTGAACACGATCGCGATGTAGGCCTCCATGAAGGTCGCCTCGGCCCCAGGCTCGGGCGTGACCCGCAAGAGCGTGGTGATCGACTCCTCGAGGAGGTCGAGGCGGCCGACATATCCCGCCGCGAAGAGCACGGCCCCCGCGCTGCGGTACCACGCCACGCTGCCCTCGGGCAGGAGGCTCAGGGCCTCGCCGGCCAGCTCCAGGGCCGCGGCGTACTGGCGGGACCAGATGCACGCCCAGCCCTGCAGGCTCCGCAAGAGGCCGCGCGTCGCGCCGCTCGCGCCGCACGCGATGCCGCGCTCGGCCATGCGCAGCGCCCCCTCGGTGTCCTGGCCATCGAGGGCGCGCTGCGCCGCCCGCGCGTGATAGGCCGCCGCCGGCTCGAGCGCCCGCCCCCGCTCGTAGTGCTCGGCCAGCACGAGCGGGTCGTCCTCCCCCACCCGTTCGAGGAACTGCCCGGCCCGGAGGTGCCCCTGCTGCCGGTCCTCCTCGCTCAGCAAGCTGTAGGCGGCGTCGCGCAGGAGGCCGTGACGGAAGCCGTACTGCGCCTCCCCCACGAACCGGCTCGGCGCCTGCTGCGCGATCACCTCCGAGTCCACCAGGATCTCGAGCCAGCGGTCGATGTCGTGCACCGCGCGCGCCTCGCCGCCGAGGAGCTCGCGCACCCCGCCGCGCCAGAACGTCTCGCCGAACACGCTGGCCGCCCGCAGGAGCCGGCGCGCCCCGGCATCGAGCCGCAGGAAGCGCGCCTGCAGCATGCTCAGCAGGGTCTCCGGCAGCTCCTCGCCGCGCCCCTCGGCCACG
>DATAGU010000023.1:0-20304 GCA_036263495.1 Polyangia bacterium
GGGCAGATGCGGTCTACAGCGCCTGGGTCCTCGCCGCGCAGCGCCGTCATTGGGGTGACTCATCCTGGCGATAGCGGCTGCGGAGGGCGCTCACTCTGATGGGCAGATGGAGTCTACAGCGCCTGGGTCCTCGCCGCGCAGTGCCGGCATTTGTTGAGGCTCATCCTGGCGATAGCGGCTGCGGAGGGCGCTCACTCTGATGGGCAGATGCGGTCTACAGCGCCTGGGTCCTCGCCGCCCTGTGCCGTCATTGGGGATGGGTCATCCTGGCGATAGCGGCTGCGGAGGGCGCTCACTCTGATGGGCAGATGGAGTCTACAGCGCCTGGGTCCTCGCCGCCCTGTGCCGGCATTTGTTGAGGCTCATCCTGGCGATAGCGGCTGCAGAGGGCGCTCACTCTGGTGGGGTCTGTCGTATGAGGCTCGGGCAGTTCGGGGGCACCTCCGCCTGTGGCAAGTATCATCTTGGGACTCGCAAGCACCATCTTGGAGCGCACACGTGTCACCTCCCGGCGCGCAAGCGTTACCTCCCGGTGCGAAAGCGTCACCTCCCGGTGCGAAAGCGTTATCTCCCGGTGCGAAAGCGTCACCTCCCGGCGCACAGTTGTCACCTCCCGGAGCGCAAGCGTTACCTCCCGGCGCGAAAGCGTCACCTCCCGGTGCGCAAGCGTTATCTCCCGGCGCGAAAGCGTCACCTCCCGGCGCGCAAGCGTCACCTCCCGGCGCGTAGGCGTTATCTCCCGGCGCGCAGACGTCACCTCCCGGCGCGCAAGCGTCACCTCCCGGCGCGTAGGCGTCACCTCCCGGCGCGCAGGCGTCACCTCCCGCGCGCGGCTGTCACCCCCCTGCGCGCAGGCGTCGTCACCACAGGACACCAGAGTGAGCGCCCTCCGCAGCCGCCATTGCCACCATCACCCACCCCAATGCCGGCGCTGCGCGGCGAGGACCCAGGCGCTGTAGACAACATCTGCCCACCAGAGTGAGCGCCCTCCGCAGCCGCCATCGCCACCATCACCCACCCCAATGCCGGCGCTGCGCGGCGAGGACCCAGGCGCTGTAGACAACATCTGCCCCCATCAGCGTGAGCACCCTCCGCAGCCGCTATCGCCAGGATGACCCATCCCCAATGACGGCACTGCGCGGCGAGGACCCAGGCGCTGTAGACAACATCTATCCGAGGGAGGGAGAGCGCGAGAGGGGACCGTAGGTTCCCTCTCGCAGGGAGGGAGAGCGCGAGAGGGCAACCGTAGGTTCCCTCTCGCACGGGGGTCCTGGGGGCCCAGCCCCCGGTCGTGCATGTCGAGGGGAGGTTGAGGGGTTCACCCCTCCTTACCGTCCTGGTTCCTGCGAGCCAGCTGCTCATACAGCGCATACCGCTCGCGGACCCCCTTCTCCGCCGCCTCGATCAGCGCCCGGAAGCGCTCCGGATCCTGCTGCTCCACCATGCGAAAGCGCGTCTCGTTGCGCGCATAGTCA
The DNA here is from genome assembly GCA_036263495.1 of Polyangia bacterium. Classification (GTDB taxonomy): domain Bacteria; phylum Myxococcota_A; class Polyangia; order Palsa-1104; family SHYY01; genus DATAGU01. Next base: position 1,476 of record DATAGU010000023.1, read on the forward strand.
ACGAGGTGCCCCTTCGGCGGCCCCGAATCCAGCCGCAGCGGCGCCTCCCCCGCCCCCGCGCGCCGCGGGTCATACCGATAGATCGGCCAGTACCCCGTCTCCACCGCCAGCTTCTCCTGCGCCGGCCCGCGCACGAGGTCATAGCCATGCGCGATGCACGGCGCATACGCGATGAGGACCGCCGGCCCCGGATACGCGTCCGCCTCGAGAAACGCCCGCACCGTCTGCTGGTCGCGCGCCCCGAGCGCCACCCGCGCCACGTACACGTTCCCGTACGCCATCGCGAGCAGCCCGAGATCCTTCTTCGGCCGCGCCTTGCCCGCCATCGCGAACTTCGCCGCCGCCCCCATCGGCGTGGCCTTGGACTGCTGCCCGCCCGTGTTCGAGTACACCTCGGTGTCGAGCACGAGGACGTTCACCTTGCGCCCCAGGGCCAGCACGTGGTCGAGCCCGCCATAACCGATGTCGTAGGCCCAGCCATCCCCGCCCACGATCCACACGCTCCTCGGCACGAGATACTCCGCCAGCACCGCCAGCCGCCGCGCCTCCGGCCGCTCGATGCCCCCGAGCCGCTCGCCGAGCGCCGCCACCCGCCGCCGCTGCGCCGCGATCCCCTCCTCCGTCGTCGCCGCCGCCGCCCCCTCGAGCAGCTCGCGCACGAACGCCTCGCCGAGCTCCCCCACGAGCGCCTGCACGAGCGCCCGCGCCTCCGCCGCGTGCCGATCGATCGCCAGGCGGAAGCCGAGACCAAACTCCGCGTTGTCCTCGAACAGCGAGTTCGCCCACGCCGGCCCTCGCCCCTCCGCGTTCACCGTGTACGGCGTCGTCGGCAGGTTCCCTCCGAAGATGGACGAGCACCCCGTCGCGTTGGCGATGAGCGCCCGGTCACCGAAGAGCTGCGTGAGGAGCTTGAGGTACGCCGCCTCGCCGCAGCCCGCGCACGCCCCCGAGTACTCGAAGAGCGGCTCGAACAGCTGCGTCCCTTTGACGTCGAGCGGCACCCGGCTCCGCTCCACGTCGGGCAGGCCGAGGAAGAACTCGTAGTTCTCCCGCTCCGCCGCCCGGAGCGGCGCCTGCGGCACCATCTCCAGGGCCTTCCGCTGCGGGTCGCGCTTGTCCCGACCCGGGCAGATCTCGGCGCACAGCGAGCAGCCCGTGCAGTCCTCGGGCGCCACCTGCACCGTGTACTTCATCCCGGCGAACGGCTCCCCCTTCCAGTCCATCGCCTTGAACGGGGCCGGCGCCGCCCCGAGCCGCTCCGGCTCGTAGACCTTCACCCGCACCGCCGCGTGCGGACAGAGGAGCGCGCACTTGTTGCACTGGATGCAGAGCCCCGGATCCCATTCGGGGATGCGCTGCGCCAGGTTGCGCTTCTCCCAGCGCGACGTGCCGAGCGGCCAGGTCCCGTCGGGCGGAAAGGCCGAGACCGGGAGCGAGTCCCCGTGCCCGGCCAGCATCGCCGCGGTCACCCTCTGCACGAACGGCGGGGCCTCCACCGGCACCGTCCGGGGCCGCCGCTCGCGGGCCGTGACCGACCCAGGCACCGGCACCTCGCGGAGCGCACCGAGCGCCTCCTCCACCACAGCGAGGTTCTGTGCCACCACCGCCTGTCCCTTGAGCGCGTAGGTCTTCTCGATCGCTCGCCGTACATGGGCCATCGCCTCCTCTTGGGGCAAGACATTCGCCAGGGCCAGGAAACACACCTGCAGGATGGTCCCGAGGTGCCCGCCCATGCCGGCGCGGCGCGCCACCTCAGCCGCATCGATCGCGTACACCCTGAGCCGCTTGGCCAGGATCCCCTCCTGCACCTCGCGCGGCAGCGCCGCCCACACCTCCTCCACCGGGAACGGGGCGTTGAGGAGCAGCGTCGCGCCCTCGGCCGCCCGTTCGAGCACGTCGTAGCGCTCCATGAAGTGCCACTGATGCACCCCCACGAAGCTCGCTCGGTCCACGAGATAGCTCGACCGGATCCGCCGCGGCCCGAAGCGCAGGTGCGAGACGGTCATGGCCCCCGACTTCTTCGAGTCGTAGACGAAGTAGCCCTGCGCGTGGTGCGGCGTCTCCTCGCCGATGATCTTGATCGTGTTCTTGTTCGCCCCCACGGTCCCGTCCGAGCCGAGGCCGTAGAACACCGCCCGCGTCACCTCCGGCGGCTCGATGTCGAGCGCGCCCACCGGCAGGGACAGGCCGGTCACGTCGTCGACGATGCCGACCGTGAAGTGCCGCCGCGGCCGCTCGTGGACGAGCTCGTCGAGCACCGCCTTCACCATGGCCGGCGTGAACTCCTTGGACGACAGTCCATACCGCCCGCCGATGACGCGCGGCATCGCCGGCCGCGTCCCCTCCGCCACGGCCTCCACGAGCGCCGCCACCACATCGGTGTAGAGCGGCTCGCCCACCGCCCCGGGCTCCTTGGTGCGGTCGAGCACCGCCACCCCGCGCGCCGACGCCGGCAACGCGGCGAGGAAGTCCTCGATCGAGAACGGCCGATAGAGCCGTACTTTCAAAAGCCCCACCCGCTCGCCCCGCGCCACCAGATACTCCACGGTCTCGTGCGCCGTCTCCGCCCCGGACCCCATCATGACGATCACCCGCTCCGCCTCCGGGTGGCCGACATAGTCGAACAGGTGATAGCGCCGCCCCGTCACCTCGGCGAAGCGCTCCATCGTCCGCCGCACCACGCCCGGGCATTCGAGATGGAACGGGTTCGACGCCTCGCGCGCCTGGAAGAACGTGTCCGGGTTCTGCGCGCTGCCGCGCAGGACCGGATGCTCGGGCGAGAGCGCCCGCCCCCGATGCGCGCGGATCTGCGCCTCGCCGGCCTCGCCGAGCAGGGCGCGCAGCGCCGCGTCGTCGAGCACGGGGATCTGGGCCACCTCGTGCGAGGTCCTGAACCCGTCGAAGAAATGGAGGAACGGCACGCGCGCCGCGAGCGTGGCCGCGTGGGCGATGGCGGCCAGGTCCTGCGCCTCCTCGACCGAGCCCGAGCAGAGGAGCGCCATGCCGGTCTGGCGGCAGGCCATGACGTCCGACTGGTCGCCGAAGATGGACAGCGCGTGCGTGGCCACGGTGCGCGCCGCGACGTGCATGCAGAAGGGCAGGAGCTCCCCGGCGATCTTGTACAGGTTGGGGATCATGAGGAGCAGCCCTTGGGAGGCGGTGAAGGTGGTGGTCAGCGCCCCTGCCTGGAGCGCGCCGTGGACCGCGCCCGCGGCCCCCCCTTCGGACTGCATCTCGACCACCTCCGGCACCCTGCCCCAGAGGTTGGGCGTCCCGCGCGAGGCCCACTCGTCCGCCTGCTCCCCCATGGCCGAGGACGGCGTGATGGGATAGATAGCGATGACCTCGCTCAGGCGATACGCCACCTGGGCCACGGCCTGGTTGCCATCCACCATCTGCATCTCGGGGGGCTTCATCGGGCTTCCCATGGGCCGATCTCCACAGCGGGCCTGCCAGCCCAGCGGGTATGCAAAGCAAGGCGTGTTCCGCCGCCGGCGCCCCTGGGGGACGCCGCCCGCGCGCGCCACGGCGCGCAAATTTCGCCTCCCCTGGCCATCAGCGCGCAAAGCATGCGGGGCGCACCGTCAGGATGGAGGCGAGCCCGGGTCGAGCCCCATGAAGAGGCCGGCTCGCGCTGGCACACCCTGGCGCGCGGGCCCACCCCTCTGCTGTAATCCCCGCAGCGATCGTCTGTGGAGACACGCGGGCAGGGATGCAGCTCATCATCGCAGAGAAGCCCTCGGTGGCGCGCGACCTGGCGCGGGTGCTGAACGTGCGCCCGAGCGGCAAGGCGTACTTCGAGGGCGCGGGCCGCGTCATCACCTGGTGCGTGGGCCACCTCGTGGAGCTCGAGGAGCCGGCCGCCTATGACGAGCGCTGGCGCCCCTGGCGGCTCGACGTGCTCCCCATGCTGCCCGCGAGCTTTCGCCTGCGCCCCGTGGCCGAGACGGCCGACCAGCTGCGGGTGGTGCGCGATCTGCTCGTGGACCGCCGCTTCACCGAGGTGGTCAACGCCTGCGACGCCGGGCGCGAGGGTGAGCTCATCTTCCGCTACGTCTACGAGCTCTGTCAGAGCCGGCTGCCGATCCGGCGGCTGTGGATCTCCTCGCTCACGGACGAGGCCATCCGCAAGGGCTTCGCCGCGCTGCGGCCCGGTCGGGACTACGAGGCGCTGGCCGCGGCCGCGCGCTGCCGCTCCGAGGCCGACTGGCTGGTGGGCATGAACGCCACGCGCGCGATCACGCTCCGCCATCGGCAGGGCGGAGACTCGCCGCTCTACTCCATCGGCCGGGTGCAGACGCCGACGCTCGGGCTGCTCGTGCAGCGGGAGAAGGCGATCCGGTCGTTCGTGCCGCGCGACTACTGGGAGGTGCGGGGGCGCTTTGCCGCGGCCGGGGGCGGTGAGGGCGCGCCTTTTGCGGCCCTCTGGTTCACCGGGGCGCACAAGAACGAGAGGATGAGCCGGCTCGGTCGGCTCGACCTGGCCGAGGCCGTGGTCGAGCGCTGCCGGAAGGCCACGGGCGAGCGGGCGCCGCGGGTCGAGAGCGTGCGCCAGAAGACGGTGCGCGAGCCCCCGCCGCTCCTCTTCGACCTCACCTCGCTGCAGCGCACGGCCAACAAGCGCTTTGGCATGAGCGCCACGCGCACGCTCGAGGTGGCGCAGTCGCTCTACGAGACCCACAAGCTCCTCACCTACCCGCGCACCGACTCGCGCCACCTGTCGGGCGATCTCGAGGCCGAGATGCCGCGGATCTGGACGGCGCTCGCCGACGTGCCCGCGTACGCGCCGTTTGCCACGGCGCTCCTCGAGCGGCCGCCGCGGCCCGGGCGGCGCGTGTTCGACGACAAGAAGGTGCAGGATCACCACGCCATCATCCCGACCGGCAAGACGCCGCGCCTGGAGTCGCTCGGGGCCGACGAGCGGCGCATCTTCGACCTGGTGACGCGGCGCTTCCTCGGTGTGTTCTTCCCCGACGCGGAGTTCGCCCTGACGGAGCTGGTGGTGGTGGTGGGAGGCGCGGAGCCCGGTGGGGCGGCCGGCGCCACCGCCGGGCCGGCGAAGGGGGCGGCGCCGAGAGGACGCGCGGCCAGCGCGCGCGCCACGGCGGGCGCCGCGCCGATCTCGGCTGAGCGCGGTGAGCAGGAGGAGGGCGGCGAGGCCGAGAGCCCGCTCGTCGAGGAGTTGCCGCCGCCGCCGGATCGTTTCCTCGCGCGGGGTCGGGTGCGGCTCGCGGCCGGCTGGCAGGCCGTGGCCGGGATCGACGGTGAGGAGCGGGGCGAGCGTGAGGGCGGGGAGCGAGAGGGGGAGGCGGTGCAGGGCCTGCCGCCGCTTCGGGAAGGCGATCGTCTCGGAGGGCGCTTCGAGACGGTGGCCAAGCAGACCCGGCCGCCGCCGCATTACACCGAGGCCGCGCTGCTCGGGGCCATGGAGGCGGCGGGCCGCGCCATCGAGGACGAGACCCTGCGGCTGGCGATGAAGGACTGCGGCCTCGGCACGCCGGCCACGCGGGCGGCGACCATTGAGACCCTGCTGAAGCGCGGCTTCGTGGTGCGCGAGCGCAAGCAGCTCCTACCCACCGAGCGCGGGATGGCGCTCATCGAGGCCTTGCCCGTGGACAGCCTGGCCTCGGCCGAGCTGACCGGCGCCTGGGAGGCGCGGCTGGCGCGTGTCGCCCGCGGCGCGGAGACGCGCGCGGCGTTCATGACGGACATCGTCGGCTACGTGCGCGAGGTGGTGGGCGCGATCCGCGCGTCGACCCCAGTGGCGGCGTTGGCCACTGCAGGCGCAGGCGAGCAGGGGCGGCGCCCCGGGAGGCAGACCGCAGGGGCGGCCGGCCGTGCCTCGCCGTCCCGGACGCGGCGTCCCGGACGCGCCCCGGGGCGGCGATTCACGGGCGGGGCGAAGGGGGGCCGAGTGGGCGGGGAGAAGGGCGGTCGCGCGGCGTCCGGAGGACGAAAAAGGCCCCCGGGCGGCCGGACGCCCCCAGCTCGTCCTGCGACGGTGGCGCGAAGCGAGCGTGCGCCGGCCAAGCCGCCGTTCAAGGCCGAAGCCGTCGCCGAGCGTGGCCGGACGCGACGGGCGGCCGTGGACGTGAGCGCACTGTCGTGTCCGCGCTGCCATCAGGGCCCGCTGATCACGGGCAAGCGCGGCTGGGGCTGCGGGCGCTGGCGCGAGGGGTGTACGTTCGTGGTCTGGTTCGAGATCGCGGGCCGGCGCCTGACGCCGAGCCAGCTACGGGAGCTCGTCACACGGGGAAAGACCCGCGAGGCCGAGTGGCGCCCCGATGGCGGCCCCGCGGTCCGGGGGCGTCTGGTGCTGGACCCCCATCAGACGGGCGGCGCCGCGCTCTTCGTACCGGGGTGATGCACCGGTGGGAGAGGGGCCCAGGCTCCGTCCTTATCTGTCTATGGATAGATGCGCCTGCGCCTCACCAGAAGCGCGCGCACGCGAGATCGGAGCCGATGCCCGTGATGAGGAAACGCTCGCTCCGGTCGCTGAGGAGCTCCTGCGTCCAGGGCGTGTAACGTCATGCTCAAGGCCCAGCAGGTCATCGATGACTGAGCGTTACCGCCCGCCCCCCACCGGTCCGATCTTCGCGGCTCACAGCTTCTTCAGGTCGATCACCATCATCGTCCCATCGCGGAACACCACCGCCCCCGGCGGCGGATGTGCGAGCGCCATCCTGTCGGGCGGCGTCGCCGCGATCAGCCGCTGCGCGAGCGTGGTCCACGGCTCGGTGTACCTCGACCGCCGCAGCGCGTCCGGCCCAAAGTCGAGCGCGTCCACCACCATGTAATCCACGTGATACATCGCCGCGAAGCGCCGCACCGTCTCGAGATCCCGCGCGTAATACGCCTCGTAGTAGGCCCGGATGCGCCGCTCGTTCTCGACCGCATATCCATAATAATGATTGGTGTTCGTGATCGACGAGAACAGCGTCCGCCGCAGCGCCAGGTACTGGATGAACGACGACGTCTTGAATGGCGCCGCCACGAGCGCGTCCTTGGGCAGGGTGCCGATGAAACGCACGGTCGGCGTGTCGTAGGCGCTCCAGTCCCACAGGTTCATCCGCCGTGGCAGCCCATCCCCGTACACCGCGAACTGGAGCGCGATGAGCAAGATCGCCGCGCCCCTCCCGGCCCAGCGCGCCCCCAGCCGCCGCATGGCCTGATACGCGAGCAGGACCATCGTCACGTGGAAGAGCGGCGGCCACGCATAAAGGAGCATGCGCTCCGGGAGATACAGCCGATAGGCCATGACCCGCGCCAGCTGGTAGGCCCCGAGCGACGCGATGAACATGAAGACGAGCAGGAGCGGCAGCTCCCGCAGACGCCGCCCCGCGAGCACCACCAGCACCCCGATCACGCCCCACAGCACCACGTGATGGTTCCGGGCGTTGTAGCGCTGCAGCGCCGGGAGCACGGGCGTGCCCTGCACCGTGACCACGGCGTCGAGCGTGCCCTTGATGATGAAGTCGGTCGGCCACAGCGGGTAGAAGGGCTGCGCGCCGTTCGGCCCCATCTGCGGCAGCGTCGCTGCCTCGGCGAGCGTGGTCGGATGCCCGAAGCGCGCGTCCACCGACCACAGGCTGCTCACCATGAGCAGGCCCGCCACGGCCCCGGTGACGATGAGACGGATCCAGCGCCGCCGCTCCGGCCGCACGAGCAGCGACAGGCCGTAGGCCGGCGCCGAGAACAGGAAGGCCGATGGGTAGGTGGCGGCCTGGAGGAGCAGCGCGGCGAGCAGCCGCAGCTCCTGCCCGGTGACGGCGTAGCGCAGGAACGCGACCACCAGCGGGAAGCCGAAGGAGCGCGCGCTCCCGCCGAGGAGCCGATCCCAGACGACGGTGCAATGGACGAGCAGGAACGCGGTGGCGGCGCCGAGCGCCACGCCGCCCACGTGGCGCCCGAGCGCAAAGCCCTGCCAGACGAGGATGGCGAGGAGGGCGAAGGGCAGGAGCTTCGACAGCGTGTAGGGGTCGGTGAAGAGCGTGCCGACCCAGTACGTGAGCTTCCACAGCGGCGGGCCGATGAGGCCCACGTAATCGACGACGTAATCCTCGGCGAACAGGCCGGTGCCGTGGTAGCGCCAGGCGGGGAGCGCCATGGCCCGCGCGTCCCACTCGAGGGTGTAGCGGTCCATGAGCCCGAGGGTCTGGAGCCAGGCGAAGCGCACGATGTAGGCGGCGCACACGGCGACGACGAGCACGTCGAGGAGCCGCGGGAGCCGCTCCTTCACCGTGTGCAGGATTCCTACCCGCCGGGACGTATCCATCGGGCGGGCAGTGTACGGCATGCCGGCTGCGGCTGGTGCGCGGATTGGCAAAGCGCTGTCCCCCCCGAAACTTCGCGCCCAGCGCCGCGTACCCCATTACACTGGCCCTTGCCCAGGAGGAAACCCATGAACAAGAAGACCGAGAAGAAGCTCAAGCTCTCCACCGAGACCGTGCGCGTGCTCCAGCCGGGCGAGCTCGGCCAGGCCATCGGCGGGATCACCGCCTACGTCACCTGCTCCTGCACGCTGCGGCTCTGCACCATCTGATCAGGGCGGCGGGCTGAGGACGCTCAGCCGAGCATCTGCTCGAGATGATCACCAGCCCCCCCTCGCCCAGACGAGCCCGCGAAGCCTTGCCACCGCAGCAGCCCAGTTGATACGTTCCGCTTCCTAGATTCCTGAATACCCCCCATCAGATGCAGCGCCCCACCGGGGATCCGGTGCCGCACCGCTGCGAGGGACCCATGTTCGAATCCTCCGAACTCGGACACAAGATCGACAAGGCCACCTACGAGGCCGAGCTGCCCGCGCTGCGCGAGTCGCTCCTCGATGCTCAGCTCGACCTCCTCGAAGCGAAGAAGTTCCCGGTCCTCCTCCTCATCGGTGGCGTCGACGGGGCGGGCAAGGGCGAGACCGTGAACCTCCTCACCGAATGGATGGACCCGCGTCACATCCGCACCCACGCCGTCCGCGAGCCCACCGACGAGGAGCGCGAGCGCCCGAGGATGTGGCGCTTCTGGCGCGACCTCCCCCCCAAGGGCAAGATCGGCATCTTCTTCGGCTCCTGGTACACCGACCCCATCGTCGGGCGCGTGACGGGCGACCTCAAGACGTCCACGCTCGACCAGCGCCTCGAGGAGATCAACCGGTTCGAGCGCATGCTCACCGACGAAGGCGCGCTCATCCTCAAGCTCTGGTTCCACCTCTCCAAGGAGCGGCAGAAGAAGCGCCTCAAGGCGCTCGCCGCCGACCCCCTCACGCGCTGGCGCGTCACCGACACGGACTGGGAGCACTTCAAGCTCTACGATCGGTTCCGCAAGGTCTCCGAGCACGCCTTGCGCACGACCAGCACCGCCGAGGCGCCCTGGACCGTGATCGAGGGGGCGGACGCGCGCTACCGCAGCCTCACGGCGGGCAAGCTCCTCCTCGAGGCGCTGCGACGGCGGCTCGACGAGGCCCCACCGCCGCGGTCCCATAGCACCGCGCCGCTCGCCGAGACCCTCGACAATCGCAGCGTCCTGCGCGCGCTCGATCTGACGAAGGCCCTGCCCAAGGAGGTCTACCAGGAGGAGCTCGAGCTCTATCAGGGGCGGCTCAACCTCCTCACACGCCACCCGCGCTTCCAGAAGAAGTCGGCCATCGTGCTGGTCTTCGAGGGCAACGACGCCGCCGGCAAGGGCGGCGCCATCCGCCGCGTGACCGGCGCGATCGACGCCCGGCAGTACGTCATCGTGCCCGTAGCCGCGCCGACCGAGGAGGAGCGGGCGCAGCCGTATCTATGGAGGTTCTGGCGTCACCTGCCGCGGCGCGGGCGGGTCGCCATCTTCGACCGCAGCTGGTATGGCCGTGTGCTGGTCGAGCGGGTCGAGGGGTTCTGCTCGGTGCTCGACTGGATGCGCGCCTACAGCGAGATCAACGACTTCGAGGAGCAGCTCGTCAAGAAGAACGTGGTCGTCGTCAAGTTCTGGCTGTCCATCACGCAGGACGAGCAGCTGCGCCGGTTCGAGGAGCGCCAGCAGACCGGGTACAAGCGCTTCAAGATCACGGAGGAGGACTGGCGCAACCGCGACAAGTGGGACGTCTACGAGCAGGCGGTATGCGACATGGTCGACCGCACGAGCACCGAGATCGCGCCGTGGACGCTGGTCGAGGCCAACGACAAGATGTACGCCCGCATCAAGGTGATGCGCACGCTCTGCGAGCGCCTCGAAGCGGCGCTGTGAAGCGTTCCATCCTCACTCCCTCATAGAGATCGCTCTGACGTGCGCAAGGTTTGCGGGCGTGTTGTCGATACACTGCAAATCTGACGCTCTGCTGTAAGACGTCCTTGTCCTACCTCTCCTGAAAAGAATCGCCCGGCGAGCCTAAACCCTACAGTCGCGCTGGTTCGAGGCCCTCTGTTCATGGGAGTGCGCCTGGAGCGAGCCCTGGCATCCCTCTTGCGGAGGACCGTCGGCAGATCAGGCGAGGGAAAGAGCTCCTTCGCCCGGGTCGGAAAGAAAGAGGGGCGAAGCGATGCGTGCACTTTGTTCCGTGGCCGGCAAACGGTCTTTTATTGTGGGGGCGCTTGTGATGTTCGGTCTGGGCGTCGCCGGGGGGACCGGGGGGACGGCGTGGGCCAAGGCTCCGTATGAATGGTACGCCGTGTATGACACGGCAGAGGGCGATAAGCCGCTCCGGCTGCCGCTTAAAGACGGCCAGCTCATCATCGACCAGGGTGATCATAAGAAACTGCAAAAGATCGTTCTCGTCTTTCCCAAAGAAGGTTTCACATCGACGACCCTCGATGTGTTCCACCAATTCACATCGGCGGTCTATGAATTGGGCAAAAACAACGATCGAGCTACCGGAAGGACGATCTACAGACCAGCCATAGTTGATGCTGACGACGCGGCGAAAGGTGCCGAGGTCATCATCCTGCCATGGAGCGATACGTTCTATACGGATAGTCGTAAGTTCGATCTCAAGGTCAACGTGTGGGCGAGATTTGATTCTAAATTCCTGTGCTCCCAAGAGCGTTATCTCCAAGGGGAGGCGACAGTGGCTCCAAAGCTTGTTGGCAAGGGGACCTTTTGTGAGGTTCCCCAAGCAGGCCAGCCCACCCAGGGAAGCAAACCCGCCCAGGGAGGTGGAGGCTTTAAGGAGGAGAAACCCGCTCAGGGAACTGGAAACACCAAGGGTGCCAACGCGGCGACGGCATCCCAGGCCAACAACGCAAAACTTCCTACGAAGGAATTGGTCGACCTATTGAATGAGAAAGCCCACCTGAGAGTCTTTGGCGACCGTGGAGGAGATTCGATCAAGTGCCTCAATACCAAGGGCAAACCGTGCGAGGACAATGACGACGTCAAGTCCGTCTACCTCGAAGAGGAGCTGACCTTTTCGATCCTCCGGACCGGGAACCTCTTCTCGGTCCGGGAAGAGGAGCGCGGGGGCAATCGCAATTATGTGTCCCAGCTTGTCGATCAGGCCTCGCGGATATCGCTTGAGGTGACCGCGACAGAGGGCGGCGCTTGCCATGACGTCAGCCGCTCCCCCTTCAATTATTACCTAGACGACCTGAGCGACGACACAAAAGACGCCAAGGAACGCACTCGGGTCCTCAAGCTGGACTTCCGCGAGACGTGCCGCAGCGTGCTCGATGTCGAGTTCAAGAACTATCTCGACAAGCGCCTACGCATCCGCGTCGGCTTCCGACTGACCCCTGAAGAGGAGATCACGGTCTTCCGCACCGAGACCTTCCAAGTCGTCAATCTGGGCCTCATCACTACCTTCCCGGTGGTGACGGAGATCGCCGCCGCCGTCACTAAACCCTCGCTCAAGGACATCGAATCCGCTTCATCCGTCCCCATCTCGGTCGCCGTGGGTCTCACCAACTCCGCGGCCAACGCAGGCTTTGCCGTCACCTTCCCTTGGAAGCTCAGTTACAACAGCCGGCGGGCGCCCGACTTCGCCAAGTTCTTCTCGGTTTATGCCCACCTGTCGGTCCTCGCCAGCAGCGTTACTTCGCGCACGATCGTCCCCATCTATGGCGTAGGCGTCTCCCTCGCCCAGGTCTTCCACATTTCCTGGGCTATCGATCCGGGAGACTCCAACGTCGGCAGGGCAGCAGCACACTATCTCCTCATCGGCTTTGCGCCGCAGGACATCATCCGCGCGATCATGGCGCGCTGACCGAGACGATGGAGGCCGATACCATGACCATAGCGCATGATTGTCGCGTTCCAGGTGCGTCTCACCCGTCTCACTCCGTCGCCAAGATGGCGACGTGCATCGCGCTGCTCCTCTTTTCGGGATGTGGAGCCGCCTATACGATCACCATCACCAAGAACGATAGGGGCCAACTCCCGGAGGTCCTCCTGGATGGCCAAGGCCTCGTGACCTTGACGGTCTCGGGAGGCAAGGGAACAGCTCGCAACCTCTGCGCCCGGGTGACGGCCTATCGAGGGAGCATGTTGTGTGCAGGCGTGCAGTGCGCCCTGACGAGCGATGGGACGCGCCAGGTGACGGCATCCAGCGTGGCGCTACGGGTCTCGAACAACGGCAAGGCCCATCATCTTGTGTATCGAGCACCCAACAGTCTGGTCCCGGATCAGATGGATCAGATCACCGTCCAACTCTACAAAGCCCGACGGTGCCTCGATGACAAGCCACCGCTGAACGCAGATGCCGCTACCATCCCGCTGCGATGCCTCAAAGACGCTTCGAGCTGCGAAGGCGTCTGCAGCATGGGGAAGGACTCCGATCCAGCGAAGTCGCCGTGCTGCAAGGCCGTTTACAAGTGCGGAGATCTGCCACCGCCCGCGCCTCCGCCAGCCCCTCCGGGCGGCACCCCTGGTCCATCTGGCGGCGGGCATCATCCATGAGGATTGGGTTGAGATGGGCCGTTTCAAAGCCCTCCGCCCCCTGTCACTCCTACAGATCCTCCTGCAGCTCCTTGATGTAGGCCGCGGCCCGGGGATCGCGCGAACGACGATAGGCGTCGATGGCCTGCATGAGTGCCTTCCGCCGCGCGGCCGGCTGGGTCGAGTTCTCGGCGAGCCGGCGGTACGCCTCCCCGAGCGGGAAGTAGGCCGGCAGCTTGGGTTTGAGCTTGAGCGCCTGCTTGAAGTGACCGATCGCCTTGGCATATTGGCCGGCCTTGAGGGCCGCTTCGCCCTGAAGGAGGAGCAGCTGCGCCTGGTCGGCGTTGTCGGGGGGCTGAAGGGCCGCCACCAGATCCGGCGGCGGAGGCACAAGATCCGGCAGCGTGGTCAGATCCGGCGGCGCGGCGAGATCCGGCGGCGGGGTGAGATCCGGGGAGGCGCCGAGGTCGGGGGGTGCCGCCACCGGCACCGTGGGCTGCCCGTTCGGTGACGTGGTGTCCTCGGCACCACCCTCCCCGTGCCGCTCGGGCGGTGACAGCTTGGCCAGGAGCGCGCCCGCCTTGGCCGCGAGCGCCTCATCGGTGTCGCCGACCACCTTCTTCAGCACCTCGCGCACCATCGGCACGCGCGGGCCCTTGGGATCGTCGCCCGCGTAGTTGGCGAGGGCGTCCATGCCCGCGAGCCGCACCCGGGGATCTTCATCCGCGAGACCGCGCCGGAGGAACGAGAGGATCTGCCCCATGGGCAGCTGCGGGGCGAGCTCGAGGGCCCGCAGGCGCGTGTCCACGTTGGGATCCACGAGGAGCTTGTAGGGATCGAGCTTGGGCGGCGGGACGCCGAGCTTGAGCAGCGCGGCATAGCCCGCCAGCGCATTCGTGCCGCCCTTCTTGACTGCCTCCTGCAGCACCTTCACGCCCTCCTTGGAGCTCTTGTCGGCCAGCTGGAGGGCGGCCTGGAAGCGCACGTCGAAGGAGGGATCCTTGAGCGCCACGGCCAGGGCGTCCTGCTGCACGGCCGCGTCGTTGGCGGCCTCCTCCACGGCCACGCGCCGCATCTCGGGGTCGTTCGACTTGAGCGCGTCCTTGACCACCTGGACGCCGCTCTTGTCGCCTTGCGCGAGGAGCTGGCCCGCGGTCACCACCTTCTCTTCGGTCTTGGCCTGTGCCAGGTGCTCGGTCAGGAGGGGTACGGCGGCGGCTTTGTCGCGGTTCTTGCCCAGCCCTCGCGTCGCCGCGATGCGCACGGTCTTCGCGCCGTCCTTGAGCGCCTCGCCGAGATACCGCACGGCCTCCTTGGCGCGCGTGTTGCCGAGCACCTTGACCGCGGCGTGCCGCACCTCGGGCTGCTCGTCCTTGATCGCCTTGACGAGGAGCGGCACCGCCGTCTTGGGGTTGGTGTCGGCCAGCACGGCCACGGCCTGCGCGCGCACGAGCCAGTTCTTGTCGCCGAGGGCGGTGGAGGCCCAGTCGAGCGACTTGGTCGCCAGCGCCTGGGGATCCGCGGCGACGATGGCCAGGACGGCGCCCGCGACCGTCACCTGCAGCGGCAGCTCGCCCTCCTCCTCGAGGATCGGCCGGAGGAGGGAGAGCGCCGACTTGTCGCCCGAGGCGCCGAGCCCCTGCGCGGCCTGTATCCGCTCGCCCAGGTCCTTGCTCTCGCTCAGGGTCTTGTAGAAGACCTCGTAGCCCGAAGGATCCTCGAGCGCGGCGAGCATGCCGTACGCGAGGAGCTGGCGGGGGCCGGGCTCGCCGGCGATCTGCGTGAGCTTCTGCAGCCCGCGCACGTCGCCGGCCTGGGCGAGCGCGTCGGCGGCGAGGAGCTGCGTCCCCGCCTCGCTCGACTCGAGCCGCTCGGCCAGCTGGGCCAGGGACTTGGGATCTCCCGCCTTGGTCAGGCGGCCGAGGATGGCGAGCGCACTCGGATCCGTGGGCGGCGCCTTACCGAGCCGTTTCTTGAGGAGGCTCTCGGCCGCATGGTTCTTGTGCTCGACCAGGGCCAGCGCGGCCCCGAGCTGCAGCTCGGGACGGCCGCGCTTGAGCAACTTCTCGAGCACCTTCGTCCCTTCGGGATCATGGAGCTCGACGAGCGCCTCGCCGAGGGTGAGGTCGAGGGCGGGATCCTGCCCGAGGGCCTCCCGCAGCGCCTGGCACGCCGGGCGCGCGCCGATGGACGACAGGCAGTTCGCCGCCTCGGCCCGCACGTCGATCGCGGCGTCGCGCAGGAGCGGCTCCGCCAGCGTGCGATGACGGCTGTCCTTGGCCGCCGCCAGGGCCCGCAGCGCGACGCGCCGGATCTGAGGATCGCCATTGCCGAGCGCGGTCGTGATCACGGCCAGCGCCTTCGACTGCAGGGCCTGGGTGTCGAGCTTGGGCTTCTTCGGCTTCGGGTCGGGTGCAGTCGATTTGTCGCCCGTCGTCGTCTCGAGCGGCGGGTTCTTCCGGCCGTGCAGATATACGCCGAGGCCGGTGCCCGAGAGGAGCAGCGCCGCGCCCGCGCCGAGCGCGATGTAGAGGCCGGAGCGCCGCGGCGCGGTCACGATCGTGCTCGGCTGGAGCCCGGCCTGGGTCGAGGCGAGCGACGGCAGCTTACCCACGAGCGTGGTGCGCAGGTGCCCGGGCAGCGTGTCGAGAGAGGTCTGCCCGGTCGTGGCCCGCTCTACCCACCACTGCGTGGCCGCGGGCGGCTGGGCCTGGAGCAGCCGCTCAAGCTCGACGCGCAGCTCACGGATCGAGCCGTACCGATCCTCACGCTTCTTGACCAGGGCCTTGAAGGCCACGGCCTCGAGCTCGATCGGCACGCCCGGGGCGAGCTTGCCCTGCTCGAAGACTGGCGGCGATTCGAGGAGGTGCGCCTTGAGCATCGCGCCCAGGGTCTGCGCCTGGAACGGCAGCGCCCCCGTGGCCAGCTCGTAGAGGATGACGCCCATGGCGTAGATGTCGGCGCGGTGGTCCGTGCCGGACCCCTCGATCTGCTCGGGCGCCATGTACTGCGGCGTGCCCATGATGTAGCCCGTGCGCGTCAACTTCTCCTGCAGGTTCTCGTCGGTGCGCAGGACCTTGGCCACGCCGAAGTCGAGCACCTTGATGCGCGGCGGCTCGCCCGGCTGCTCGACGATGAAGAGGTTGTCGGGCTTGAGGTCGCGGTGCACGATGCCCTGCTGGTGGGCGAGCTCGAGGGCCTCGCAGGCCTGCATGATGAGCGGGGCGAACTCGTGGAAGGAGAGCCGCCCCTGCTGCATCCGCTGCGACAGCGAGCGGCCCACGAGCAGCTCCATGACGTAGTAGAGCCGGCCATCGGGCAGGGTGCCGATGTCGAAGATGTCGATGAGGTGGGGGTGGCGCAGCTGCGCCACCATGCGCGCCTCCTGCACGAAGCGCCCCGACATGGTGGCGTCCTCGATGTACTCGCGCTTGATGACCTTGACCGCGACCTTGAGCTTGATCTCCCGGTGCTCGGCCCGATAGAGCACCGCCATGCCGCCCTCGCCGAGCCAGGTCTCGACGTGGAAGTTGCCGAGATCCAACCCGATGAGGGGGTCGTGCTGGAGCCCTTCCCCGTGCTCGGGGCACGCGCTCTCGGTGTCGAGGAAGGCGTTGCGGCAGCGGGGGCAGTACTTCACGGCGTCCTCCGAGCTGAGAGGTGCGGGGCGATGCTCACCAGCGCAGCGGCGGCGGCGGCGCGCTCCTGCGGCGCGGCGGCCGCGAGGAGCGGTTTGAGCTTGGCGGCGATGGGCTCGAGATCGGGCAGGCTCTCGGCGAGTCGGCCGAGCGACTGGGCGGCGCGCGCGCGGATCTCCGGCCGGTCACTGGCCAGCGCGGCCTCGAGCGTCTCGACCGCGCCGACATCGCCGACCTTGGCCAGCACGGCCGCGGCGTCGACCCGATCCACGGGATCCGACGCGTCCCGCAGGAGCGCGGTCAAGGCGAGCAGCCCCTTGGGATTGCGGGCGAGCGCCAGGGTCTGCGCGGCGGCCAGCTTGACCACGGGGTTGTTGCCCGCGAGCGCGGCCTCGAGCTCCGCCCTGAACGCGGCGTCGTTGAGCCGATAGAGGGACACGTAGGCGGCCCACAGCTGGGCGCGGGGGGTCGACGCGGGCGCCTCTTCGATGGCCTGGCGCAGGATCGCCGTCGGGATCTTGCCGGCCTCGGCCAGCGCGGTGGAGGCGCGCAGCCGCACCCCCGGGGAGTTGGCCTTGAGCGCGGGCAGGAGGATTTGTTCCGCCTCTTCCTTGCCACCGGCTCGCAGCATCGCGGCCGCGACGTCGACCGCCACCGCCGCGCTCGAGTCCCTGAGCGCCTGCCCGAGCGCCGTGCGCAGCTGCTGGTCCTCGGGGCGCGCGAGCTGGATCGCCGCCCCCGCCGCCGCCCGCCGTATCGCCGGGCTATTGTCCGCGAAGGCTTCCACCACGTACTCGAGCGAGCGGCGATCCGCCACCTCGCCGATGGCCTCCAGCGCCATCCGGCGCTGCTGCACGTCCCCGGCGAGCAGGTCGGCCAGGGCCTGTTGCGCGGTGATCAGCAGCGGGTGCCGGTCCTCCACCACGGGTGGCGAAGGGGGCTGATTCGGCGTCGCGGTCGCCCGCATGCGCCAGGCCACGATGCCCGCCCCCCCGAGGCAGAGGAGCCCGAGGCCGAGGCCGATCGCCCACCATGGCTTGCGCTTGGGAAGGGTGGGCGGTGCGGGCGCTGCTGCCATGACGACGCTCGTGGCCCGCATCTCCGGCGGGAGCCCCCACGCCTGGCGCATCTCGGCGATGAAGGCGTTGGCATCGGGAGGCCGACCGGCGGGGTCCTTGGCGAGCGCGCGTAGAAGGAAGGGATCGAGCGAGGGCGGGAACGGGAAGCGCGCGCGCTGCGACGGCGGGACCACGGCCTCCTGCAGGTGCGCGATGAGGAGCCGCCGCATGTCGCCCATACCGAACGGCGGCTCCCCGGTCAGCACCTCGTAGAGCATGGCCGCGAGCGCATAGAGATCCGCCCGGCCATCGACGTTCTGGGACGCGGAGATCTGTTCCGGCGCCATGTAGGTCGGCGTGCCGAGGAGCGAGCCGGCGCGGGTGAGGGCCGCCGGGCCCGCCGACCCCGAGCCGCCGAGGAGCGCGTCTTCGTCGCGCACCTTGGCGACCCCGAAGTCGAGCACCTTGACGAGGGGCAGATCCGGATCGCGCGGCTCGAGCAGCACGTTCTCCGGCTTGAGATCGCGGTGCACGATGCCGAGCGCGTGCGCTGCGCCGAGCGCGCGCGCCACGTGGGCGAAGATGTGGACCGCCTCCTCGGGCTGGAGGAACGGCGGACGCGAGAAGCGCTGCCGCAGCGTCTCCCCGCGGATGCGCTCCATCACATAGAAGAGGCTGCCGTCCTCCATCCGGCCAAAGTCATAGATGGCGACGATGTTGCTGTGACCAATGCGCGACACCGCCTCCGCCTCCTTCTGGAAGCGGGTGACGACCATCTCGTTGCGCGAGAACTCGCCGCGCAGCACCTTGATGGCCACCGGGCGTCCGAGCCCCTCATGGACGCCGCCGAAGACGACCCCCATCCCGCCTTCGCCGAGCTTCTCTGTGAGGAGATACTTGCCGATGCGTTGACCGTTCGACAGCTCGGGCGTCATGACTCAACTCTTCCGGAGGAAAGACACACCGCAAAAGACGGAAATTTGCAGCTTCTTTTGTTGGTGTGGTTGATTGAACACAGCATGCGACCTCGGACAGCATCGGTGGTCACCCGTCATCCGGCAAATTTTCTGCGTGCCGCGCTTCTCCTCCTCCTCCTGCCTGCGACGGTTCGGGCGGAAGACAGGAGCGCCGCGAGGCAGGCGGCCAAGCTGTATGACGACGCCACCGAGGTCTTCGAGAGTGGCGACTCGGCCAAAGCGGCCGAGCTCCTCGAGTCTGCCGTGGCGCTCAAGCCCACGCCCCGAGCCTATCTCTTCTTGAGCACCGTCTACGACCGGTTGCAGCGAACCGAGG
>DATAGU010000024.1:0-18280 GCA_036263495.1 Polyangia bacterium
CGATCCCGTCGATCCGAGGGAAAGATCTCTCGTCCCGATAGATCATTCCCTCGATCCGATAGATTCATCTATCGCCCCCGATAGATCTTTCTATCGTCCCGATAGATCATTCCCTCGATCCGATGGATTCATCTATCGTCCCGATAGATCATTCCCTCGATCCGATGGATTCATCTATCGTCCCGATAGATCATTCCCTCGATCCGATAGATTCATCTATCGGATCGATAGATTTCTGTCAGCATATTCGCAGAAGATGCTGACAGCCCTCCCCTCCGGCCCGATCCTCCGAATTGCCAGCGGAAACAAATGCCTGGGACGTGCCAACGGGGCCCCCCTCGCGCATCCGCGACCTTGACGGCGACCGCATCGCTTTGTAATGTCCACCGCGCTGCTGCCGACGCGACGCTTCTCGGGAGGAGGCCGTATCTTGACGAAACGCCACTGGTTATCTGCCCTTACAACTGCCATCGGGCTGGCCGCCGCAGCGCCGGCCCAGGCCGAAGGAGTCCTGGGCTCACTCGGACGCCCGGTCGATCTGTCGCTCGACGGCCACCGCGGCGACGCCCTGTTCGACTTCGCCACCATCGCCGTGACGCTCCTCTTCATCGTCATGTGTACGGTCATCGCCCTGGCGCTCCTCTTCCACCGGAGCGGCCACAAGGCCCAGTACGACCACGGCGACCAGAAGAAGAACCTGCTGCTGACCGCCGTGCTCGCCTCGATCGTCTTCTTCGGCGTCGACGGCACCATGCTGAGCCACTCGTACGCCGACATCACCGACGCCTACTACAAGTACCCGACCGAAGAGGAGAACCCGGTCAAGATCGAGGTCCTCGCCCAGCAGTGGGCCTGGAATTTCCGCTACCCGGGCCCGGACGGCAAGTTCAACACCGCCGACGACATCCTGACCTTGAACGACATGCACGTCCCCGTCGACCGGCCGGTCCTCCTCAAGATCCAGTCCAAGGACGTCATCCACAGCTTCTACCTGCCGAACTTCCGCGTGAAGCAGGACGCCTTCCCCGGCAGCGTCACCAAGATGTGGTTCCAGGCCCAGGGCGACCGGCTCAAGCCCGGCCAGGACATGGAGTTCGTCGAGATCGGCTGCGCCCAGCACTGCGGCACGAACCACTACAAGATGAAG
This sequence comes from Polyangia bacterium, assembly GCA_036263495.1. Lineage (GTDB taxonomy): Bacteria > Myxococcota_A > Polyangia > Palsa-1104 > SHYY01 > DATAGU01. The sequence goes on from DATAGU010000024.1 coordinate 1,148, forward strand.
GGCAACCTCATCATCCACACCAAGGACAGCTACGAGGCCTGGCACCGCGACGCGGCCGCGGACGCCGAGCGCCGGTTCAACGCCGAGGACGCCGAGGCCCAGTGGGGCTGGGACTGGCAGACCGAAGGCAAGCTCACCGAGGTGGCTGCACCGACCACCCCGCAGCATCATGGCGAGGAGTAGTAGTATGGATCCCCACGCACACGAGTCTCACGACGGTCACGGCCACGACGACCACATCCATCCCGAGCCGACGACCTTCCTGTCGAAGTACATCATCTCCTTCGACCACAAGGTCATCGCCAAGCAGTTCCTGTTTCTCGGGCTCTTCTTCCTGCTCTTCGGCGGGACCATGGCCATGATGATCCGCTGGCAGCTCGCCAACCCCGGCGTGCCCTTCCCGGTCATCGGCAAGCTCGTCTTCGGCGGCGACGGCCGTGTCACCCCCGCGGCCTACACCTCGCTCTTCACCATGCACGGCACGATCATGATCTTCTTCGCGATCACGCCGATCATGATCGGAGCCTACGGCAACTACTGCATCCCCCTCATGATCGGCGCGCGGGACATGGTCTTCCCGACGCTCAACATGCTGTCGTTCTGGACCATGATGGTCTCGACGGCGGTGCTGGTGGGCTCGATGTTCGTGCCGATGGGCGCGGGCGCCGCGGGCTGGACCGCCTACCCGCCGCTCTCGACCCAGATCGGCACGCCCGGCGCGGGGCAGACGATGCTCGTCCTGTCGCTCTTCCTCGCCGGCGCCTCGACCATCATGGGCGCGGTCAACTACATCACCACGGTCATCCGCCTGCGGGCCCCGGGCATGACCTACTTCAAGATGCCGATCACCGTGTGGGGCCTGTGGCTGACGGCGATCCTGAACGCGCTGTTCGTGCCGGTGCTCGGCTCGGGCCTCATCCTGCTCTTCCTCGACCGCACCTTCGGCACCAAGTTCTTCATCGCCGGCGCGCTCGTCAAAGGCGGCGGTGACCCGCTCCTCTTCCAGCACCTGTTCTGGATCTTCGGCCACCCAGAGGTCTACATCCTCATCCTCCCGGTGTGGGGCGTGGTCTCGGATCTCCTCTCGTTCTTCGCCCGCAAGCCCGCCTACGGCTACAAGGTGACGGTGCTCGCGCTCATCGCCGTGTGCTTCCTCTCGGCGGTGGTGTACGGCCACCACATGTTCACGACCAGCATGAGCCCGCTCCTCGGCCAGGGCTTCATGGTCCTCACCATGATCATCTCGGTGCCGGCCACGGTGCTCTTCATCAACTGGCTGGGCACGATCTGGAAGGGGAGCCTGCGGCTCGACCCGCCCATGATGTTCTCGCTCGGCGTGGTGTTCGTCTTCGGCCTGGGCGGCCTCACCGGCCTCTACCTCGCCGACATCCCGATGGACCTCTACCTCCACGACACCTACTTCGTGGTGGGTCACTTCCACCTGACGATGGCGGCGGCCGTGTTCCTCGGCAGCTTCGCGTCGATCTACTTCTGGTTCCCGAAGATGTTCGGCCGCGAGATGAACCCGACGCTCGCCAAGCTGCACTTCTGGTTCAGCTTCATCCCGATCAACCTCGTGTTCCTCACCATGCTGCGCATCGGCCTCGCCGGGCAGCAGCGGCGCCTCTACGACGCCCAGGTGTACAAGTCGTTCCTCCACCTCTTCGAGGCCAACCAGTGGGCGTCGCGCTTCGCGTACACGCTCTTCCTCGGCGGCATCTTCTTCATCATCAACTTCTTCTACAGCCTCGTGGCCGGGAAGAAGGCGAGCGAGAACCCCTGGGGCATCGGCACGCTCGAGTGGGGCATCCCCTCGCCGCCGCCGCACCACAACTACGACAAGATCCCGGTCGTCCTCCACGGGCCGCACGAGTTCAACAACCCGGCGGTGCAGGGCAAGGATTGGCTCGGCCAGGCCGAGGAGCTCGGCGGCGACACGGCGGGGCAGTCCGACAAGGCGGATAAGGGCAAGGCCACCAAGTCGGCCTAGACGGCATGGGGCTCTTTCGAAAAGAGGCGATGGCAGGGGCAGGACCTTCAGGCGGCGCGGGCGGGGACACCGATCGCGCGCGCCTTCGGGCCGCCCGGCACGCCGAGGGGACGAGCTACCTCGGCATGGCCATCTTCCTCGGCGGCTGGGCGATGATGTTCGCGGCCCTGTTCTTCTCCTACGGGGTCATGCGCATCCACGCGGCCACCTGGCCGCCGCCCGGGGCGCTGCGGCTGCCGATCGCGATGCCGCTCGTCAACACGCTCGTGCTCCTCGCCTCGAGCGTGACCTTGCAGCTCGGGCTCTACACCATCCGCAACTGGCGGGTGGCGGAGCTGCCGCGCTGGATCGTGGCCACGATCGGGCTCGGCGTGGCCTTCCTCGGGCTGCAGGTGGCGGTGTGGCGCGACGTGTGGGCGCGGGGCCTGCGGCCGGACACGAGCACGTACGGCTCGGTGTTCTACGCGCTCACCGCGGTGCACGCGCTCCACGTGGTGGCCGGCCTCATCGCCCTCGTGGTGGTGCTCGTGCCGGCCCTGCGCGGCCAGTATCGCAAGAACCGTCACACCCCGGTGCGGATGATGGCCATGTTCTGGCACTTCATCGACATCGTGTGGGTGCTCATGTTCCTCGCGGTCTATGTCTTCTGACAGGGTTTCGAACGGGGTCTCCTGCGCGCACATGACGCGAACAACAAAGGATATGAACGTGACTCACGTCCATGAGCTCCCCTCCCCCATGGGGAGAAACAAGAAGAAGACCGGCCTCCTCGCCACGAGTCTTCTTGCCACCGGTCTCCTCCTCGGAGCGTGCTCGGCCGACAAGTTCTCGCAGCCCATGAAGCTCGGCGGGCAGACGATCTCGGCCCAGGAGCTCAACCGGGGCTACGAGGCCTACAACCTCTACTGCGTCTACTGCCACGGCGAGAAGGGGGATGGTCGCGGCCCGTCGGGCCTCGCGCTGCGCCCGCCGCCGCGCGACTTCACCCAGGGGCTCTTCAAGTTCGGCGGCGTGCAGGTGCCGATGCTGCCGCCCGATTCGGAGCTCAAGCGCATCATCCGCGGCGGTCTCCACGGCACGGCCATGTGGCCGTGGGATCTGTCGGAGCCCGAGCTGACGGACGTCATCCAGTACATCAAGACCTTCGCCCCGCACCGCTGGACCCAGGAGGAGGCGGGCAAGCCGATCGAGATCTCGCCGGATCCGTATGGTGCGGCGAAGAAGGACGAGGCGATCGCGCTCGGCAAGAAGCTCTATCACGCCAAGGCGCAGTGCTCGGGCTGCCACCCCTCGTTCGTGACCCACGAGGAGCTCTTCAACATCACCAAGGAGCTGAGCGGCGAGGGGCAGCGCGAGTTCAGCGCCGAGATGTACCACTCGCAGATCAAGGACTCGGAGTACTGCCTCGAGTGGAAGGCCGGCTGGACCAAGCTCGAGGAGCGTGAGTGCGTGAAGCCGGTGAAGGTGATGCCGCCCGATTTCACGCGCGACCCGCTGCGCAACGTGCGGATCGCGCGCAACCAGCCGCCCAACCGGCCGGCCGAGGAGCAGGTGACCGACGAGACGACCACGCGGGATCTGTACCGCACCATCGCCTCGGGCATCGGCGGCGCGAACATGCCGACGTGGAAGGGCGCGCTGAGCGAGCAGGAGCTGTGGGGCCTCGTGTACTACGTGAAGTCGCTCGTGGCGCTCAACGACCCGGAGAACCCCGAGGTGGTGAAGCAGGCCAAGGTGCTGCACGACAAGCTCGAGGACAAGGCCAACGTGTCGTGGGCGCCGCCGGCCGCCGCGCCGCCGCCGCCTGCGCCGGGCGCGCCGGGTGCGGCACCGGCCGGGGGCGCTGCTCCGGGCGGTGCGGCCAAGCCGCCGAAGTAGTCTGTCCGTAGGACGCCGGTCTCAAGAACCCGACTCTCTCCAGGCGACTGGGGGAGTCGGGTTTTTTCATGTCCGGATGGGTGACGGTATGAAAAAACCCAACTTCCCTTCTTCGGGCCTTCGGGGCGGCTCGGAGAAGTGGGGTTATTTCATACCGTCACCACTTCAGACGTGGTTGCGGAGCTTCAACTCCTTGGGGTGGGGCTCGAGGTAGACCTGGCCGAGGATGTACTCGATGCCGAGGCGGCGGGCGTGGTGGCGGACGAGGGTGATGGGGACGATGAGCGGCACGAGCCCGCGGCGGAAGTCTTCGATGACGCCCTCGAGCTCGTGGCGATCCGCGGGGTCGAGCTGCTCGCGGAAGTAGCCGGCGATGTGCTGCAGCACGTTGACGTGGCGGCCCACGGTCGCGAGCTGCGCGAGCGCGGCCATGAAGCCCGACCGATAGCGCTGCCCGAGCGTGGCCCGCGGCATGGTCTTGCCCACGGCGACGAGGCGGCCGAGCTCCTGGTAGCCGCGGGTGGTGTGCGCGAGCAGGGTGAGCTTGTGCGCGCTGTGGAACTGGACGAGCTGGCCCAGGGTCCAGCGGCCGGCGAAGAGCTGCTTGAGCCTGTGATAGGCGAAGACGCGCTCGATGAAGTTCTCGCGCAGCCGGGGGTCGTTGAGCCGCCCCTCTTCTTCGATGGGGAGATCGGGGAACTGGGCGACGAGGGCGGCGGCGAACAGCCCGTGGCCGTCGCGGGTGGCGGTGACGCCCTTCTCGACGCCGGCGTACACCTTGACCCGCAGGAGGCCGCAGCTCGGTGAGTCCTTCTTGAGGACGTAGCCCGACAGGTCCTCGTCCACGAGCTGACGCACCCGCTCGGCGGAGAAGGCGTTCATCTCCTCGGTGAGCGCGCGCCCGGTGCGCTGCACGACGAGGTCGGGGCCGCGCGGGCCGGCCACCAGGCGCAGCGTGTCTCGGGGGATGCCGAGCCCGAGCTCGACCTCCGGGCACACGGGCACCCACTCGACGTGACCGCCGAGGGTGTCGCACAGGAAGTCGTTGCGTTTGTGTTGTCCGTCGAAGCGTACCTCGTGACCGAGGAGGCAGGCGGAGATGCCGATCCGGATGGGTCGGTCGGCCGGAGGAGGAGAGACGTGAGGGCTGGGATTGGACATGGGATGAGCCGGCGCGGGCGGCGCCCTCGGAGATGATACCACCCGGACCCGGACCGGGCCTGGGCCGAGTCGTTGTGGCTGGAACAAGGTCTGCACCGCCCTTCCAGTATGAAGAAGCATCACCTGTTGGCGTGTCTCATCTCTGGCGGTGTCGGTCTCCTGCTGCCCGGGATGGCGTTTGCTCAGGGGACGGGGCCGGCACCTGGCGCGGCGGGAGGCGGTGGGAGCACCTATGCCCCCAAGATGGTGGCGGTGCCCGACACCCGGGATCCGGTGGCCGCCCGGCCCCTCTCAGATCAGGATCGGAGCTTCATCGAGACCGCCGCGGCCCGCAGCGCGGCGGCGATCTCCATGGCCCAGCTGGCCATGACTCGCTCCTCGAACCCCGAGGTGCGGACGCTCGCCGAGGCGCAGCTGCGGGAGCATACGCGCATGCTCGATGAGCTCAAGCAGCTCGCCGAGCGCAAGGAGATGACGCTCTCGTCCGACCTCACGGCCGAACAGAAGAGCAGCATCCTCGGCATGCACATGCTGCGCGGCGATGAGTTCGACCGCGCCTACACGGCGGCCGTGCGCGAGAATCAGCGGGAGGCGATGGATCGCCTCGAGGAGCAGCGGGACAAGGGCTCGAACATCCTCGTCCGCTCCTATGCCGCCAAGAACTACATGGCGCTCAAGCGCCTGGGCGAGGAAGAGAAGCTCCCCAAGGCGGAGTAGGGACGCCGCCGCCCGGTCGGCCTCGCGCCGGCCGGTTTCTGTCTGACCTTCCATCCCGGCCCGCGGCACCGCGGGTCGCTCGCTCGCCACCTATGACGACGTCCATGCCCTCTCCAGGGAGATCGCTGCGCGGGGGCGCGGGCCGCAGCCGTACGCCCACACGAGGAGCAGAAAAGGGGTTGCCTGCCGTGGGCAGCCGACGGAGGATCGCCTCTACCGAGGAGGTATCCTACCCATGTCCCTACCTGGCGGGCCCCTACCGGAGAGAGCGCGAGTGTCAGGCTGGCTGTGCTTCGGGAGGCCTCGGCAGGCCTCCCTGGCTCTCCTGGCCTTGCTCGCGTGCGGCCCGAACGCCGGCTGCCCGTCGCGGTCCGGCCCGGGGCCGGGCGCGCCCACGAGCGGGTACTTCCCCGCTGGCACCGAGTGGGATCGCGACATCTCCCGCGCCCCGGTCGATCCCGAGTCGCCTACGGTGATCACGACGCTCGAGCAGTCCGGCGGCTGGGGTACGGGCGAGATGCGCATCGACTTCTCCATCGAGGTGCTCGCGGCGGACCAGGGCACGCCGCTCCGCGCCTTCACCCCCACCAACGACTTCTTCTCCCCAGATTGCGACCAGGCCCCGGTGCCGCTCCCGGCCGGGGGAGCGCTCGAGGGCGAGACCGGCTACGAGTGTCTGGGCGATGGGGACTGCCACCTCCTCGTGGTCTACTCGCCGACCCGCAAGCTCTACGAGATGTGGCGCGCCAACATCGTGGGCAATAGCTTCCGCGGCGGCTGCCTGGCGGTGTGGGACCTCACCAAGCGATACGACCCGCTCGGCCGCGGCGATCAGTGCACGAGCGCCGACGCGGCCGGCTTCCCCATCGCCCCGCTCCTCTTCAGCGCCGACGAGGTGGCGGCCGGGACCATCGCGCACGCCATCCGTTTCATCCTGCCGAACGAGCGCATCCGGGCCCGCACCTACGTGCGGCCGGCCACGCACGCCGGCAACACGAGCGGCGCGGGCACGGCGCCGCCCTACGGTGTGCGCCTCCGCCTGCGCGCCAATTACCCCCTGGCGTCCTTGCCCAACGAGGGCGCGCGCGTGGTCGCCCGGGCCCTGCAGAAGTACGGCATGCTGCTCTCGGACGGCGGCAACATCGCGCTCACGGCGCAGAGCGATCGTTTCACCCAGCACAAGTGGGCCGGCCTGCTCGACGCGCGGGACCTCGCGCAGCTCGAGGTGGGTGACTTCGAGATGATCGCGGCCGGCGATCCCATCCCGCTCACCTTCGACTGCGTGCGCAAGTAGCGCCGGACGGCGGCCCTTCGCCGGACGCTCAACCCGGGACGAACTTGTAGCCCCGGCCGCGCACCGAGATGAAGTGCACGGGGTGGGCCGGGTCGGGCTCGAAGTAGCGGCGCAGGCGCACGATGAAGTTGTCGACCGTGCGGGTGTCGCTGTAGTCGCGCAGCTTCCAGACCTTCTCGAGCAGCTCCTCGCGCCGGATGATGCGGCCCGGGTGCTCGGCGAAGTAGTGCAGGAGGTCGAACTCGAGCTGGGTGAGCTGCAGGACCTTGCCCTCGGCGTCCACGGTGTGGGTCTCGAGGTTGACCAGGGTGTCGCCGATGCGCAGCCGCAGGTGGGACCGGCGGCTCGGGTTGCGATCCCAGTCGCGCCGCCGCAGCGCCGACCGGACGCGAGCCAGGAGCTCGGGCAGGTTGAAGGGCTTGGCCAGGTAGTCGTCCGCGCCCGCCTCGAGGCCGGCCACCCGATCCTCGGCCGAGTTGCGCACCGTCAGCATGAGGACCGGCGTGTAGTTGCCGGCCTCGCGCAGGCTGCGGCAGAAGTCGAAGCCGGTCATGTCGGGGAGCATGACGTCGAGGAGGAGGACCGCGTACTCGCGCTCGAGCAGCGCCGTCGCGGCCTCGCGCCCCGTGCCCGCCACGTCCACCCAGAAGCCTTCGAGCTCGAGGTTGAGCTTGAGGCCGGTGGCGAGCGAGCTCTCGTCCTCGACCACGAGGAGCCGGGGGCGGTCGCTCATCGCTCGGTCTCCCCGCCCACGGGCACCCACACGCGCATGCGCGCCCCCGTGCCCGGTCCGGCGGAGCTGGCCTCGATGCCGCCGCCGAGGTTGCGCACCAGGGCCGAGGCCACGAACAGGCCGAGCCCGGTGCCGTGCCGCGCTCGCACATCCTCGCCGGGGACGCGGTAGAAGCGATCGAAGATGCGCTTGAGGTCGCGGCGCGGGATGCCGATGCCGTTGTCGCTCACCTCGAGGATCACGCGCTCGCCCTGGCGGTGGGCCTCGACGCGGACCTGGCGGGGCCTGGAGGAGTATTTCATGGCGTTGTCGAGCAGGTTCTTGAGCGCGGTCTCGAGGGCGGTGACATCGGTGTGGAGGCGCAGGTCGGGGGGCACGGACACGGAGATGGCGTGCTCGCCGTCCTCATGATAGCGGCTCGCCACCTGCTGCCGGCAGCGCTCGACGAGGTCGGCGAGCCGCACCTCGCTGAGGGGGTGACCGCCGCGGCCGTGGGCGAGCACGCTCGCCTGCAGGACGTCGTCGATGAACAGGGACAGGCGCTCGACCGAGTCGAGCATGATCTGGCGCATCTCGGCGCGCTGGGCGTCGGTGAGCTCGGGGCGCGCCAGGGTGTCGAGGCCGAGCTTGAGCGAGGCGAGCGGGCTCTTGAGCTCGTGCGTCACCGAGTCGATGAAGCTGTTCTGGCGCAGCACCTCGCGCGTCTCGCGCACGAGGAAGGACGACAGCATGACGAGCACGGCGATGATCACGCTCAGCGAGACGATGCCGGCCACGAGGAGCGAGGTGTTCTGCGCCACCTTGCGGGTGAGCGCCAGGTTCTGCGAGATCACCAGGGTCCAGCCGAACAGCATGGCGATGGCCAGCCCCACGGTGGCGCCCGCCAGGATGATGGGCACCGAGATCGAGCGGACCGAGCGGCGACGCATGGGTCCCGAGGTTGCGGCGGGCACGCGACGATGTCAATCAGGGGAGGGACCGACGCGGCAGATGTCAGCCGGCGGGCTGGAGGGACGCTTCCTCGGCCGGGGCGTCGGGGAGCGAGACCTTGAGCCGGTAGCAGGTGATCTCGCTGGCGAAGCCCTTGAGCCTCATGCCCCGCAGCTGCTCGCTGTTGAAGTGGGTCGAGAGCGTCTGCCAGGCCAGCTCGGAGACGACGATCTCGCCGCGGCCGGCGACCGAGGTCAGGCGGGCGGCCAGGTTGACCATGCGGCCGATGACGGCGAACTCCATGCGGTCCTCGTAGCCCACGCTGCCCATGACCACCTCGCCGCCGGCGATGCCGATGCCGACGTCGACCGGGACCTCGAAGGCCTTCTGCGCGTTGAGCTTCTTGAGCGCCTGCTGGATCTCGATGGCGGCCAGGGCGGCGTTGAGGAAGCCGTTGGGCCCCTCGAAGACCGCCATCACCGCGTCGCCGATGAACTTGTCGATGCTGCCGCTGTGCCGCTCGATGATCTCGGCCTCCTTGCGGAGGTAGATGTTGAGCATCTCGATGATGCGGTCCGGGGCCAGGCGATCGGACATGGCGGTGAAGCCGCGGATGTCCGAGAAGAAGACCGCGAGGTGCCGCTTCTGCGCGAGGTAGACCTCCTCGCCCCGGCCGCTGCGCAGCGCCTCGGCGATGACCGCGCGGGTGTGGCGCGGCACGTACTTGAGCAGGGCGAAGTGCTCGCGGAGCCCGCTCAGCATGAGGTTGAAGGCCTCGGCCAGGGTGCGGAGCTCGTCGCGCGTGTGGACCTCGACCTCGTAGTCGTAGTTGCCCGCGCGCACCGCGATGGTGCCGCCCACGAGCTGGCGCACGGCCTCGGTGATGGAACGGGCGAGGAGCAGGGCCAGCACCAGGGCGAGCACGAGCGAGGCCGGCAGGATCCAGAGCCTGCTCTCGAGCGTGCGCTGCAGCTCGGCGAGGAACTGGGCGACGTCGTAGTCCACCTGCAGCACCGCCACCACCTTGCCCTCGTGGTTGCGGATGGGCGCCAGGCCCGAGATGAAGGTGCCGTAGGCGTCTTCGTAGATCGGCGTCTTGTTCGGCGTCCCCTCCATCAGGACCTTCTGCCAGATGCGCATGATCTGCTGCGGCGGCATGTACGGGTCGCCGATGAAGGTGCGCTCCTGGAGCATGACGACGAACTCGAGGCCGCCCTTGGTGCCCGCCGGGCGCAGCGTGTAGATCTGCCTGTCGGTGAGCGTGTTCTCGCGGCGGACGCGTTCGAGGAGCTCGCGCAGCTGCCGGAAGTCCTCGCCCGCGGCGTCCTCGGGCCGGCGCACGCGCTCGTGCGCGTCGCCGTCGACGAAGATGGCGGCGGTCTGGGCGATGTGCTGCAGGGTGAGGCCGAACTTGTCCTCGAGGGCCCGCTCCTGGTCGCGGTACTCGAGGGCGCCGAGGAAGGCGAGGACCACCAGCACCACGCCAAAGCAGGTGCCGGCGATCTTGAAGTACAGCGGGATGCGCAGGGTCACTTGCCCGGTTTCACGGGAAAGGAACATGCGCAGCATGTCACGCTCGACCATGAGCCGATGTCCTATGCGGCGCCCGTCATACGGGCCCGGCTGCGAGGAGATGGAGCGGACACGGTTTTACGCTAGTGCCCGCCGGGGAGACACGTCAAGCGATTGCGCATCTTCACGGCTTCTTCCGCAGTCGCGGAGGCGGGTGCCGGAGGGGAGAGGCGGCGAGCGCGTGATAAGGTGCGCGCATGGCCGATACCACGTCCCGCACCGGCGTCACCTACGCGACCCCCGAGATCCTGGGCTACCTCCAGCGCGTCCACGTGCCCCACGACGGCGGCCTGGAGCAGGCCTTCACCGCGCCCGGTCACCACGGCGTCCCGGCCATCCAGGTCGGCCCGTCGGAGGGGAAGCTGCTCGAGCTCCTGGCGCGGCTCGTGGCCGCACGACGCGTCGTCGAGGTGGGCACGCTGATGGGGTATTCTACCATCCATCTGGCCCGCGGCATGGCGCCGGGCGGCCGGCTCTGGACCTGCGAGTACGATCCCAAGCACGCGCGCCTCGCGCGCCATCACCTGGCCGCGGCCGGGCTCTCGGACCGGGTGGAGGTCGTCGAGGGCGCGGCGCTCGACACCCTGCCGGGGATCGAGGGGCACGGGCCCTTCGACGTGGTGTTCATCGACGCCGACAAACAGAACTACGATCACTACGGGCGCTGGGCGCTGCGCCACCTCCGGCCGGGCGGGCTCCTCATCGGCGACAACGTCTACCTCTTTGGCCGGCTGCTCGAGGACGGCCCGGAGGCGGCGGCGATGCGCCGCTTCCACGAGGAGGCGGCCGCCGCCTGCCACAGCGTGTGCGTCCCCACGCCCGACGGGCTCCTCCTCGGCGTCCGCCGCTGATCCTTCCCCTTATCCCTGGGCGGGAGCCTGCGCTATCATGCCGGGCCCATGACGACCTTACTTAACATCCGACCTCTTCATCGTTTCAGCACCCGACTCGGTGCGTGGCTCTTTCTCCTCTTCAGCGCCACCCCGCTCGCCGGTCGGGCCGGCCTCAAACCCAAGCTCATCGACGCCAGCGTGCAGAAGCCGTCCAACGTGGCGGTGTACTTCACCGTGGACACGTCCAAGGGCGAGCCCGTGCCCGGCCTCACCGCCGAGCAGTTCCACATCTACGAGGACAAGAAGCTGGTCTCCCCCTTCGAGTCCAAGCAGGTCATCTTGAACCCCGAGGTGGCGGCGCAGCACTACACCCTCCTCCTCGTCGACATGTCGGGCTCGGTCACGCAGGCCGGCCAGGGCGTGCAGCAGCTGCAGGAGGCCGTGAACCGCTTCACCGAGCGGGTCAGCCAGTTCCAGCAGACGGCCATCTATGGCTTCGACGGCCGGCCCGAGATCGTCCCCATCCGCGGCTTCTCGGGCTCGGGCGGCCCGGCCTCGCTATCGGGCTTCTCCACCAAGGACCCCTCGACCAACCTGAACGGCGCCGTCATCAAGGCCCTCGAGGTGCTGCAGAAGCAGCTCGACATGGCCCCGGTGCCGCTCACGCACGGCACGCTCGTCGTCTTCACCGACGGCACGGATCAGGCCCACCGGGTGCAGCCCAAGGACGTCGTCCAGGCCGTGCGGCAGACCGATCTCGACGTCTTCGTCATCGGCGTGGGCTCGGAGATCGACGAGAAGGAGCTGCGGAGCCTGGGCAAGAACGGCGCGGCGCTGTCGCGCAACCCCGAGACCGTGGGCGCCGAGTTCGACAAGATCGCCATGCGCATCGAGGGCTACACCAAGCGCTTCTATCTCCTCTCCTACTGCAGCCCCTCGCGCGCCGGGGAGCACGAGCTGCGCATCGAGCCCGTCGCCCCCGATGGCAAGAAGGGCAAGCTCAAGTACCGCTTCAGCGCCGAAGGCTTCGGGCCGAACTGCGATCCCAACCGCAAGCCGTCCTTCGACCTCAAGCGGCCGGGCCTCGACAAGGGCAAGCCGCCGGCCAAGGGCGTCAAGCGCGCCGGTCGCTAGACTCTAACCACCCGGGACGATCTCGATCCCGCGATAGAGCACCAGGGCATAGATGCAGTCGACCTCCTCGCCCGCGTGGAGGCCGTGCAGGCTGCCTGGCGCGCTCGTCAACTCCTCTCCCCGCCGCAGGATCCGGCCCCCATCCAGGTGGACCGAGCCCTGGAGCATGAGGATCCGCTCCTCCCCGACGTGACGGTGCCGGGGGAAGTCGCTCCCCGCGCGCAGGCGCACGAAGCCTGCGTCCGCCCCGGCCACGGCCGGGCCACCATCCAGGTGGATGACGTGGAACCAGTCGACGAGGGGCTCCCAGCGGCTCGGGTCATCGAGCCAGTCGAGCAGCTCGCCCGCCCGCTCCCGCGCCACATCGAAGAAGCCCGCCACCCGCGGGATGAAGTCGGCGAAGCGGCCGGTGTGAGCGGCCGCGAGGAGCCGCTCGCGCGCCGCGTCGGGCGGCGGCACGAGCGGGAGCGGCAGCGCCAGCAGGCCGAGGGCGTCGGCGGTGGCGGCCAAGTCCCGGCGACAGGGCTCGCAGCTCTGGAGATGCGCCGCGAACGCCGCCTGCTCGGCCGGCGAGAGCGCCTCCATCACCGCGTCGTATGCCTGGTCGCCTAGGTGCCGCTCCATGACCCACCTTCATGGAGGGTACGAGGGAGCAGAGAGATCGGATCGAATCGAAGGATCGGCCCGCTTCAGCTGGCGGACGGCGGGGGCAGGATCTCGATGCCTTTGTGCACCACGGCATAGATGCAGTCGACCTCGTCGCCCACGTAGAAGCTGTGCGCCGTCCCGGTGAGGCTGACCACCCCGTCGCCGCGCCGGAGCACCCGGCCGTCATCGAGGTGGAGGGTGCCTTGAAGGACGAGCACGCGCTCCTCCCCGAGGTGGCGATGCGCGGGGAACCGCGTCCCTGCGCGCAGGCGCACGAAGCCCGCATCCGCCCCGGCCACCGCCGGTCCGCCCTCGAGGTGCACGAGGTGGATCCAGTCGAGCTGACGCTCCCAGCGGCCGGGCTCATCGATCCAGTCGAGGAGCTCCCCGGCCCGCTCGCGCGCCACGTCGAAGAACCGCGCCACACGCTCGGCGAAGTCGGCGAAGCGGCCCGTCCGTGTCGCCGCCAGCAGCCGCTCGCGCCCCCCGGGCGGCGGCGGCACCGGGTCGAGGGCCAGCGCCACCGTGCCGAGCGCCTCGGCCGTGGCCCGGAGCTCGCGGCTACAGAACGTGCAGGAGGCGAGGTGCGCCGTGAGCGCCGACTGCTCCTCGGGCGGCAGCGCCTCCATCAGATAATCGTACGCCCGCTCCCCCACGTGACCGGTCATTGGTTCACCTCATCCCGTACCAGGACGGCGCGCAGCTTGGCCAGCGCCGCCGCCACGCGCGACTTCACGGTCCCGAGCGGGACCCCGAGCCGCTCCGCGATCTCCGAGGACGACAGCCCTTCGAAGTAGCCGAGCTCGAGCACCTTCTGCTGCTCCTCGGGCAGCGTGACGAGCACCCGCCGCAGCCGCTCGTGGTCCGCCTGCAGCATGGGATCGACCGCGCCCTCATCGCCCCTCTCCTGCGTGTCCTCGATCGGCACCACCCGCGACCAGGCGCTCCGGCACCGATCGAGCGCGCGGCTGCGCGCCCGCAGCACGATCCAGGTGCGCACCGACCCGCGCGACGGCTCGTAATCCCCCGCCTGCCGCCAGACCTCGAGGAAGACGTCCTGCAGGAGGTCCTCGGCCTCGCGCCGGCTGCGGAGGATCTTCTGCCCGAGGGCGAGGACGATGGGTGCGTAGCGATCGTAGAGGAGGCCGAGCGCGTTCCGGTCCCCGCCCGCCACCCGCCGGACGAGCTCGCGGTCGTCCGATTCGACGTCGAGGCCGCTGCGCGTCGCCTCCACGCACTCCCCACCCACCGAGGGACTCGATCGTGATTCCATGTGGATGCGAGGATGATCGGCCGGCCGGCCGACGTCGTCAAGGCGAGGAGAGGGGGGACGTCGATCAGCCGCGCGCGCCCGCCGCCGCGGCGCCCTTCGCCGTCGCCACCAGGGGGACGCGCAGGCGCCGGCCCTTGGCGTCGAAGAGGGGGTGCTGGAGGCCATGCTTGCACAGGCGGAAGAGCGCGGTCGTGCCGAGGACGCCGAGCCCGTAGACCACGCTGCGGCGGAAGTTGATGGAGGAGGACTCGGGCTCGTAGCGCGTCGGGCAGGACACCTCGCCCACGCGGAAGCCGAAGTAGAGGCACTGCGCCAGCATCTGCGCGTCGAACACGAAGTCGTCGCTGTTCTCTTCGAGCGGCAGGGTCTCGAGGACCTTGCGCGAGAAGGCGCGATACCCCGTGTGGTACTCCGACAGCTTGGCCCCGGTGACGAGGTTCTCGGCGGCGGTGAGGAAGCGGTTGGCGACGTACTTGTAGAGCGGCATGCCGCCCGACAGCGCGCCGCCCGAGAGGATGCGCGAGCCCAGCACCACGTCGAAGTGGCCGACCGCGATCATCGAGGCGATGGCCGGGATGAGCTTGGGCGTGTACTGGTAGTCGGGGTGCAGCATGACCACCACGTCGGCGCCGCGGCGCACGGCCTCGGCGTAGCAGGTCTTCTGATTGCCGCCGTAGCCGCGGTTGCGGTCGTGCACGAGGGTGTGCAGCCCGAGGCGGCGCGCCACCTCCACCGTCTCGTCGCGGCTCGCGTCGTCGACGAGGATGATGTCGTCCACCACCTGGCGGTCGATCTCGCGCAGCGTCCGCTCGAGCGTCAAGGCTGCGTTGTAAGCGGGCATGACGACGGTGATCTTCTGGCCTTCGAGCATGGGGTTATTTGCCTTGCGCTCGGGGCGGATGTCAATCGCGGTCCGGTCGGCACGGCCGCATCCTCGTTCGGCCTGCATCCTTGTTCGGCCTGCATCCTTGTTCGGCCTGCATCCTTGTTCGGGTGGTGCGCTGTTGCTAGGATGCGCCCCCGATTCGGGCCATGACGGATCACGAGGCGGGGATACAGGGCAACGGGCGGCCGCGCGGCGGTCTGGTGACGGCCCTGCTGTGCAGCCTGCCGGCGCTCGTCCTCGGCGCGGTCCTCCTCGTCCCCTTCCGCGACAAGGCCTTCACCATCGACGACACCTTGTTCCTGCGGCAGGCGGAGCACGCGCTCTCGGATCCGCTCCACCCGACGGCCTTCGAGATGGTGTGGTTCGAGAAGGTCGAGCGGCTGTCGTCGCTCATGCCGAGCGGGCCGGTGATGGCCTACCTGCTCGTGCCCGCGGTGGCGCGCGGCGGCGCCGAGGCGCTCGGGCACCTCGTGGTGTTCGTGTGCCTCGCGCTCGGGGTCCTGGCCACGGTGCGGCTGGCGCTGCGCGTCGGCCTCTCCCGGGAGCAGGCGGCGCTCGCCGGCCTCCTCGTGGTCACGGCGCCGGCGGTGCTGGGGATGGCCGGGACGTGCATGCCCGACGTGCCGGCCATGGCGCTCGGCGTCCTCGGCATGGAGCGGCTCTGGGCGTGGCGCGAGGGGCGCCGGCTGGATCAGGCGCTGTGCGCCGCGGTCCTCCTGGCGCTGGCGGCGCTCTGCCGGAGCCACCTGTCGCTGCTCCTCGGGGCGGCGACGCTCGTCTGTGCCGGCGACGAGGTCTTCGACTGGCGGCGCTGGCTGCGGCGCGACCTGGCGCCCTGGCGCCGGCTCGTGCGGGAGGCGTGGCCGATCGGCCTGGCGCTCTTCCTCGCCTGGTGCGTGACGCGGCTGTGCCGGGACCCCCTGCCCGACGCCGCGAGCCTCGCCGGTTCGGCGTGGCGCTTCATCACCCTCCGCAAGCTCAACCGCCACCTCCTCAGCTATGCGCTCGGCTGGGCGATGTCGATGCCGCTCGTCCTCCCCTGGCTGCTCGTGCGCCGGACGCGCATGCGCTGGAGCCTGATCTGGCAGGCGGCGCCGGTGGCGGTGATGCTGTTCTCGCTGGCCGGCGAGGTCCGCTGGATGTGGCTCACGCCGCTCGCGGTGGCGGCGGTGGTGGTGGTGGCGGACATCTTCGAGCGTGCGTGGCGCGAGCGCGACCTCGTCGGGCTGGCCTGCGGCGCCTGGCTGCTCCTGCCGCTGCCGGTGCTCATCTACAACAACTTCGCGCCCAAGTACCTCGTGCCGTCGGCGCCGGCGGTGGCGCTCCTCGTGGCCGGGCTCCTCGGCCGCGTGCCGCGCCGCTGGGGCCGCGCGCTCGGGATCGGCACCGCCTGCGCGGGGGCGCTCGTCGGCGTGCTCATCCTCCGCGCCGACGCCGCGTTCGCCGGCTTCCAGCGGCGTGCCGTGGCCGAGCTCATCGCGCCCGAGGTCGCGCGCGGCCATCGGGTGTGGATCGCCGGTCACTGGGGCTATCAGTGGTATGCGGAGCGGGCGGGGGCGCGCTACCTGGCCACGATGGCGGACGCCCGGCCGGGGGATCTGCTCGTGATCGATCGCCAGGCCGACAGCGAGCGCACGCTGCGGGGCATCCCCTGGTACAGCCGCCGGCTCGTGCGCTGGATCGCCGACAGCACGCCAGGGGGGCGGATCATCAGCCGCGCCGCGGGCGCCGGGTTCTACTCGAACGGTTATGGGTTCTTTCCCTGGGCCTGGAGCGATGACGAGCTCGATCGCTTCGAGGTCTGGGTGATGGAGTGAGCGGCGCGCCGGCGCTGCCGAAACAAGGCCCCCGCAGCGAAAAGACGGACCTCAGCGGCAAAAAGGTGGTCCTCAGCAGCCGAAGGGTGGTCCTCAGCAGCAAAAGCACGGTCCTCAGCAGCCCTGAGCGGGACCTCAGCAGCCCGGAACCAGACCTCAGCAGCCCGGAACCAGACCTCCGCGGCCCGGAACCAGACCTCAGCAGCCCGGAACCAGACCTCAGCAGCCCGGAACCAGACCTCAGCAGCCCGGAACCAGACCTCCGCG
>DATAGU010000025.1:0-3839 GCA_036263495.1 Polyangia bacterium
CCGATGATGCCGCCCATGAAGAGGAGCGGGATGAGCACGGCCACGAGCGAGACGGTGAGCGAGAGGATGGTGAACCCGATCTGCCGCGCGCCCTTGAGCGCGGCCTCGAACGGCCGCTCGCCCGCCTCGATGTAGCGGGTGATGTTCTCGATCATGACGATGGCGTCGTCGACCACGAAGCCGGTGGAGATGGTGAGCGCCATGAGCGAGAGGTTGTCGAGGCTGTAGCCGAGGAGGTACATGCCGCCGAAGGTGCCGATGATGGAGAGGGGCACGGCCACGCCGGGGATGAAGGTGGCGCGCAGGCTGCGCAAGAAGACGTAGATGACGGCGACGACGAGGACGATGGTGAGGACGAGGGTGAAGTTGACGTCGTGCACCGAGGCGCGGACGGTCTCGGTGCGGTCGCTGAGGACGGTGACGTGGACGTCGCCCGGCAGCGCGGTCGCGAGCGCGGGCAGGAGCGCCTTCACGCGGTCGGCCACCTGGATGACGTTCGCGCCCGGCTGGCGCTGCACGTTCAAGATGATGGCGCGCTCGCCGTTGGCCCAGCCGGCGAGCTGCGCGTTCTCGACACCGTCGATGACGTCGGCCACGTCGGCGAGGCGGATGGGCGCGCCGCCGCGATAGGCGAGGACGAGCGGCCGGAACTGGGCCGCCTTGTCGAGCTGGTCGTTGGTGGCGAGCGCGTAGGTCTGGCGCGGGCCGTCGATGTTGCCCTTGGGCTGGTTGGTGTTGGCCAGGGCGAGGAGCTGGCGGACGTCCTCGAGCATGAGGCCGCGGCCGGCGAGCGCCACGGGATCGACCTGCACGCGCACGGCCGGCCGGGAGCCGCCGTTGAGCGTGACCAGGCCCACGCCCGAGACCTGCGAGATCTTCTGCGCCAGGATCGAGTCGGCGTAGTCGTCGACCTCGCGCTCCGGGCGCGAGCGCGAGGAGACGGCGAGGGTGAGGACGGGCGTGTCGGCGGGGTTCGACTTGGCGTAGGTGGGCGGCGCCGGGAGCGTCGGCGGGAGGAGGTTCGACGCGGCGTTGATCGCCGCCTGCACGTCCTGCTCGGCGGCGTCGATGTCGCGCGTGAGCTCGAACTGGAGCGTGACCATCGAGGTGCCGAAGCCGGACACCGACGTCATCTGCGCGAGGGACGGCATCTGGCCGAACTGGCGCTCGAGCGGGGTGGTCACGGTGGCGGCCATGGTGTCGGCGCTCGCGCCCGGGAGGAGCGTGGTGACGACGATGGTCGGGAAGGCGACCTGGGGCAGCGCGGCCACCGGCAGCTCGCGGTAGGCCGCCAGTCCCGCGAGGAGGAGGCCGATGGTGAGCAGGGTGGTCGCGATGGGTCGCCGGATGAACGGCTCGGAGAGGGTCACCGGGGCGTCCTCCCCTGGGTCCGGGGCTGAGGCTGGACCTGGCCCGGCGCATGGTCCGGGGCCGAGGCCTGGTTGGGGCCCGCGCCGGGCGTGCGCACCGCCACGCGGCTCCCCGGCTGGAGCTGGTTCTGCCCCTCGGTGACGACGCGCTCGCCCGCCTGGAGGCCGTTCGCGACGATGGCCAGCTCACCGGCGGTGCGCTTGACCTGGACGCGGCGCACGTGGGCCGTCTGGTCGCCCGCGACAACGTAGACGAAGTCGCCCTCGGGGCCGTGCTGGATCGCCGCCGCCGGCACGACGAGGGCGCCGCGGTCGGTGGCGAGGAGCAGGCGGACCTTGACGAATTGATTCGGCCACAGCACGCGCTCGGGGTTGGCGAACACCGCCTTGAGGCGCAGGGTGGCGGTGGCGGGGTTGATCTGGTTGTCGATGAGCTCGAGGTGGCCGGTGTTGGAGAGGCGGGTCTGCCCGTCCTGGCTGAAGGCCTCGACGGGGAGCGGCCCCTGGCTGAGCTGCCGGGAGACGTCGACGAGCTGATTCTGCGGCAGCGAGAAGAGGACGGCGATGGGGTCGAGCTGAGTGACGACGACGATGCCGTTGGGATCGCCGGCGTGGACGACGTTGCCGGAGTCGATGAGGCGCACGCCGGTGACGCCGTCGGTGGGCGAGGTGATGCGCGCGTATTCGATGTTGAGCTGGGCGCTCTGCACCTGCGCCTGGTCGATCTCGACGGCGCCCGCGTACTGTCCGACCACGGCCCGCTGCTCGTCGACCTGCTGCTGGGCGATGAGGCGTTCTGCGACGAGGCGCTGGTAGCGCCGGAGGTTGCGGCGGGCGTTCTGGAGCTGCGCGCGGTCGCGCACGAGGGCGCCGTGGGCCTGCTGGAGCTGCACGAGGAAGGGGCGCGGATCGATCTGCGCCAAGACCTGGCCGCGGCGCACGTTCTGGCCCTCGCGGAAGGACACGCTGTCGAGCCGACCGTCGACCTGGGTGCGCACGGTCACGGTGCGGTAGGCGATGACGGTGCCGAGCCCTTCGAGGTAGAGCGGCACGTCCCGGGTCTCGACCGGGGCCGCGACGATCAAGACGGCGTGCGGGGCGGGCGGTGTGCGAGGGGTCGCCGCGCGGGCGGGTGGGTCGGTGGACGCCCAGATGGAGGCGATGAGGATGCCGGCGGCCAGGAGGGCCAGGCCGGAGATGATCCAGGGGCGGGCTCGCATGTACTCCTCTGCGTCGGGTTCAGGGGGGCGCCCGGCGCGCATCTCAGATCCGGGGGGCAATCCGCGCGCCAGGAGTCGTGGCGGCGTGCGGCTCAACCGCGCGGCGGGAGGGGCTGCGACGGGGCATTGTTGGTCGGCGGGGCGGCGCTGCCCGGGACGGTGGACGTGCCGGGCAGGCCCGGGGGGGCGGCCGGGATCGTGCTCGTCCCCGCGGCGGAGGGGAGGGTCGTGTTCGGTAGGCCGGGGATGTTCGCCGGGTTGGCCGGGTTCGGCGTGGCCGCCGGGTTCGACAATGTGGGTGGTGGCGACAGGCTATTCGTCGGAGCGCCGCCGCGGCTGAGCGCGGGGGAGACGGAGAGTGAAGGTGCCGGTGTGACGTCGAGCAGCGGGGCGGTCACGGAGGGTGTGGTGGTGGTCGTCGCCGGGGACGTCGAGGTGTCGCCTGCTGGGGTCGTGATGATCGGTGCCGGCGGCGTGATGCCGGGGGTGAGGGCCGATGTGGCGTTGTTCGGGGTGGATGCGGGCGCCGGTGTGCTCGACGGCAAGGTGAGTGCGGTGGCGCTCGTCCGCGAGGTGGACGCGGTGGTGCTCGGCTGCAGGGACGGTGAGCCCAGCTGCAGGCTCTGCGAGACCGGCGAGCCGATCGTCGCTGCGGGTGCGCCCGGCCACGGGGGCCACGCGGCTGCGCCCGGTTGCGTGCCGAGGTTAGGGGCGCCGGTGGGGGCGGTCGGGGAGGTGCCGGTCGCCGATGGCGGCACGCCGGGCCATGGCGGCCATCCGCTGGATCCGGGGAGTGGCGCCGCTGCCGGCACACCGACGGAGGGAATCGGGGCATAGCTGCCCGATGGATAGCCGGACGGTGTCGTGTTCACGGCCCGCTGGGCCATCGCCTGGACGCCGGTAAGGACGAGCGACCCGCCCATCATCAAGGCGAGGAACCGGTATCGGCGATGGGCTGGGTGCATCCGGCAGGAAACTGCAACCGGCACACCACCCAACCGGGGCCCCGTGCCGTCCCGCCCCACCCACCGGCCCCGTGTTGCGCAAGACAATGGCCCTTCGGGAGGCATGACATGAAAGGTGAATGTGACAAGCTAGGGAGCTGATAAGGCATGAGTCCACATTCCGGACGCGGCCTCGCACGCCCTGGATGCCACCTCGCACGCCCCGGATGCCACCTCGCACGCTCCAAGCCCCACCTCGCACGCCCCAAGCCCCGCCTCGCACGCTCCAGGGCCCACCTCGCACG
>DATAGU010000026.1:0-34882 GCA_036263495.1 Polyangia bacterium
TCATGAGCCAATACCTACTCGCCTTATCGCCTATCGTCCTTGCCCTTCAACTCTCAGCCTGCGGCGGTTCGTCCCGGCGGCCACCGCAGCCCCTGCCCGAAGCCGTCTGCACAGCGACCGTCAGCGGGCAGGCGGCCACCCAGGCACCGGTCCTGCGCACCACCTTGAAGGACCGCTACCAGGAGGCCTGGCTCGCCTCTCCGGCGGTCGCCGATCTGGACGGCGACGGCCGGAAGGAGATCGTGGTGCCGCGCGATAGCCGGGTCGTCGCCTGGCAGCCGGATGGCGCCATCAAGTGGTTCGTGGACGTGCCCGAGGGCCGCATCTGGGCCTCGCCGCTGGTGGCCGACTTCACCGGCGACGCGCGCCTGGAGGTGGTGGTGGCGGCGCGCGGCAGCATCTACATGTTCGACGCCGCGGGCGCCATCGTGTCCGGCTTCCCGGTGGCCTGGCGCGACGAGATCCGCAGCCTCGCGGCCGGCGACGTGGACGGCGACGGCCGCCTCGAGATCGTCGCGGTCACCACCACGCCCTTGAGCGCCAACAACCAGCGCGACATCATCCTGGTGGTGCGGGCCAACGGCGCCATCCAGCCCGGCTTCCCGCCCAACACCACCGGCACCGCGGGCTGCGACACCCGCTGCTACGTCACGGGCGGGTACGATCAGAACGTGGCGGTCGGCCCGATCGACGAGGACACGCGCTGGGACATCTTCTCGGGCCAGGACAACGCCTACCTCTCCTGGCACCACGGGAGCGGCGTGGCCTTCGACGCCAACGCCATCTTCCCGAGCACCAAGGTCCTCGGCGTGCGGTTCCTGCACGACTACATCCAGGCGCAGCAGGGCTATGCCGACGACGAGCAGACCGCCGACCAGGCGCACTTCACCAACAGCGCCCCCGCCATCGCCGACGTCGACGGCGACGGCAAGAACGACCTGGTGGTGCTGGGCTCGGTGCAGAACGCGGCCCAGACCGACCGCCTGCGCGGCGTGGGCCTGTGGGTGCTGAACAGCGATGGCTCGCGGCCGGCGACCTGGCTGACCCCGTATCATGTGCCCGCGTACCTCGCCGGGCTCTATGACTTCGACGGCACGAACGTGGTGGCGGCCACGAACCAGGTGTCGGTGGCGGACCTCGACCCGAGCACGCCGGGCCTCGACATGGTGTTCGCCGGCTTCGACGGCAAGATCCACCTCGTGGGGGCGGACCGGCGCGAGCGCTGGAGCTACACGTACGCGACGGCGAACAACGTGCTCACGGGCGGCGTGACCATCGCGGATCTGTCGGGCGACGGCGTGCCCGAGGTGGTGTTCGCGAGCTACTCGACGCAGGAGGGGGTGTCGGCGCTGTACGTCCTGGACGCGGCCGGCAACCTGCAGCAGCGCGTGCCCCTGCCCAAGCGGGGCGCCATGCCCGTGCCCACGATCGCCGACGTGGACGGGGACGGCACGCTGGAGATCGTGGTGAGCCTCAAGGACGGCGAGGACCGGCAGCGCTCGGTGCTGGTCTACAGCGTGCCGGGGTCGCAGGCGAATTGCCTGATGTGGCCGACCGGGCGGGGGAACGATTTGCGGAACGGGTTCTTCCGCCTGGGGCCGTAGCGCCGCTCCGTAGCGCGCTAGTCCGCTCCGCACGTCGGATGCGCCGCCGGCGATACCTCGCTGGACCTGCGCCGGTGCCCCTACGGGCTGTTTTCGGTCGTCGGGGACGGCGGGGTCTCCTGATGTGAACTCTTGCAACTCTCCAGGGCCTTGCTGACGAACATCAAGAAGGCGATGAAGAACCAGATCGCCAGGCGCAGGGTGCCCGGCGGGTATTCCCGGCGTTGGGGTCGCGGCGGCGGCTCCGGTTCCCAGATGGTGGCCGTGATCGTCGGGGCCAGTTGCCCGAGGACGGTCCAGGCATGGGACGCGACTTCGGCATCGAGGAGCTGGAGGAGCTTCATCTCCCGACGGGCCTTGACGAGATCCTCCTCGCGCAGCGCGGCCGCCATCTGGCGCAAGGTGCCCGAAGGGAAACTCTGACTCACCGCGACCATCTCCCGGACCATGGCCCAGCGTCGTGCCAGCGCCTCGGGCAGCAGCGCTGCACGCTCGCGCTGGGTCGTGCGCCACGCGTCCATGGCGCTCGAGAGTTTGTGCGCGGCGTGGAGCTCATCGGCCTCGAGCAGGCGCAGGATCAGTGTGAGGCCGATCGAGAACGGAGGTTCGGGCCCCTCGCGCAGGAGCGCGGCCCCCTCGAAGGCCCGGGCCATGGTGGGCCACTCTGCGGGCTCGGTGATCTTGGCGGCGCACGCCAGGAGATCGACCACACGGCGCGCCTCAGCGCGCGTCTCGGGGTCGGGGGCGTCGAGGCGGAGATGTGGTTCTCGTACGGGTTCGGGGGAGCTGTTCGCTGGTGGAGCGGCGCCCATCGGGGCCGGTCCGCCAGCATCTGCAGGCATCCCGGTTTCCTGGTCCCCTCTGGCGCTCCCCTCCGGTGCGGTCGTGTTCCGGCGCTCCATGGGGAGAGCATACGGTGCGGGAGGTCACCCACGTCAAGCCACCTGAAGCGTCTACGTGCCCACGAACTCGGCTTCGAGCTTCGGCTCTGGTGACCGACCCATGTTGCAGCTTCACGAGGCGATACCTACCCTTGCCGTTCGACATCGCCTTCCTGCCCGTGCCCGATATCCAGGTCGGGAACTTGCGTTACGGCACGCCGCGACTCATTGATGTCTTCTTCATGGACGACCGCACATGAACCCTCCCTCACCCTTGCCCGTCCGCCACCGCCCGCTCTCTCTCCTCGCCTTCAGCCTCCTCCTGTCCGTGACCGGCGGCTGCCCCTCCATCTCCTCGTGCGCCCAGAGCGGCGGCACCATCCCGCCGAGCAAGTTCCAGTTCCAACCGCTCCCCGGCACGGCGGCTGGCACCCAGCCCGTGCAGGTGGCCTGCATCACTATCGAGTTCCGCCACATCGGTCCGCCGCCCGTAGGCTGGCACTGCGACACCGAGATCGAACTCCCGGTCGCAGGAACCACCGGACCCGCGCGTCTCGACGAAGCCCGCGCCGCCACCGCCGCCGCCACCGACTTCGCGGCGCGGCATCTGATGAGCCTCGGCTTACCCGAGAGCGCCCCATCCGCCTGCCAGCGTTTCTATACGGTGCTGCGTGAGCAACTGGGTACTTCCGTCAGTGGAGCGCGCGTAGGCCCCTTCGATGCCTGCACACGGCATCATCTCCCGTCCACGCATTTCCCCTAACCGCAGCACAAAGGGCCGGTCATAGACGAGCCGCCGTCCGGGGCGAACCGCGCGATTGTCTCGTCCAACTCGCGGTTTCGGCCACCGCGGGCGCGAGCCTTCGCGAACTTCCACGTCCCAGGGGGCTCGGGCCAGCGCAACCAGTGCCGGACCGGCTCACCAGTCGTCAGTGAACAAGCAGTGGTAGAGCTTGGTCGTTCCGATAGTGTTCAGTCCGGTGACCACATCGAGCACCAGCCCGTTGCCCACCTCGGGGGGCATCGGTTCGTAGCCGGCATACGTGGCCTCGATCTCCCGGACGATCTCCTGCACATACGGCTCCTCATCGGCGGTGAAGGTGAACCGGATCTCGTGCCGCGTCGGATACTCCGGGTCCTCCTTCTGGTCCTCGCCGAGGGGGATCATGCGCGATGTGTAGACCACATAACAGGGAACGAGAAAGCTCACGAGGAAGCCAACGGAATGGCTCTCCTCTCCGGTGCTGGGCGGTAGGCTCAGCCGGCCGGCATAGCCGGCGTCGAGGTTCCCGGTGGGCAGGTGGTGGGAGCGATTGGTCACGCTGTGACCGGGAAAACGGTCGCGCAGTCGACGGAGCATGGCTCGCCACTGCTCGTAGGGGCCATCGCTGCCGGCCTGGCGGCGTGCGGCGACAAGTTCTTCTGTATCGGGCCCAAGGTCGGCATAGGTCTTCGTGGACCGGTAGAAGCGGTAGATGGTCGTGAGGATCTCGTCGATGGTTTGCTTCATTGGCTTTTCTCGACCCTGGCGCCCACGGTTTCATATTTCTTGGCGAACAGGGTTCTCATCTCGATGCCGAACCGGATGCAAAAGTCCACGGGCATCCACCGGGTTTCGCGTTGCATGGTCCTCGGGGCTGCCGCAGTGGCAACGTCAGCCGTGAGCTGTGCTGCTCGCTCAGGCGAAATCCGCCCGTCGTGCTCGGTCCGCAGCGGCATGCCCACACGCACGAGGCATGACCATGTCTCAGGTACGAGACCCCGGATATCGACGAAGTTGCGTCGGGCGGTGGCTACCTGCCAACCGCCGCCTTCATCTTTCCCGTCATCGGGGACCGTGGCGACGAAGTGAAAGAGCGACGGTGAAAAGGCACCGCCGGTGTTGAGGGGGGTAGCTTCCGGAGGGTGTGGGGGCATGGGTGCCAGCTCTTTGCATCCGTTGGCGTTTGGATGGGTCCCGTCATCGCAGGTGCTGTCACCAGAATGCAGAGGCAGAGCCGACGGAAGGTCATGGGTGTGGCCCGGCGACGGTGCAGCGAGCAGGACTCCAAAAGATACGAGCATGGCGCCTCTTGCCTGGGGCATATGATGGCTCCTCGTGCGGCCACTCCTACCACGATGGATGATCGGGGGATGGGCGAGGGGCGGCCGATCTCGCGCAGGTCAGGAGGACTGGCGGTGGCGATAGCGGGTGCACGTAGCCTTTTCGATGCCTGCACGCGGCACCGTTGGCCGTTCCCCAATTTTACGTGATGTCAGGACCGCTCTGAGCGTTGCGCCGCGCCGCGCTCAGCGCCGGCCGCGGCCGCGCCCGCCGCGGTTGGTGAAGAACGAGATCCCCAGCAGCCCGAAGCTCCCGAGCGCCCCCCAGCCCGCCCAGTGGGCCTCGAGGAGGCGCCCGCGATCCCCGAGCAGCATCCAGAACGTGACCCCCGCCACCCCGAGGCCCGCGTAGATCATCTGGTGCCCGAGCGCGTAGAGCACGCGCGCATGCTCATCGAGCCCGCGCAGGCGCACCTCCACGTCGCCGGACAGCGCGCGGCCGATGAACTTCTTCACCTCCCCGGGCAGCGCCGCCGCCGACAGGAGGAGCTCCTTGCCCGTGCTCACGAGGAAGTCCGAGCGGTCCATGTCCTTGCCGAGCACGAACTCTTCGAGATAGGGGCGGATCACTTCCATGGGGTTGAGCTCGGGGTCGAGCTCGGTGCACAGCCCGAGGAGGAGCAGGACCGTGCGCTCGAGCATGATCCACTCCTTGGGCACGTGGAAGTGCTCGGCGACGTCCCGCAGCGACACGTTCATGCGCCGGAGGTCGGCGATGCGCTCGAGCGCCTGCTCGGGGTCGAAGCGCGCGTCGCGCAGAGAGAAGGAGTCGAGCTGGATGTCCTCCTGGAACTTCTGGTACAGGAAATCGACCACCTGGTCGAAGATGCGGGGGTCGGCGCCGCGGGCGATGAAGCCCATGTCCTTCATGGCTTGGATGACCCGCGGCGTGTCGCGCGCGAGGCCGGCCTGGATGAGCGCCACGATGCCGCGCCGCATCTCCGGCGCCACCTCGGCCACGGCGCCGAAGTCGATGAACACGACCTTGCCGCCCGCCTGCACGAGCAGGTTCCCAGGGTGCGGATCGGCGTGATAGATGCCGTCGGAGAAGATCTGCTGGCAGTAGGCCGCGACCACGGTGCGCGCGAGCTGCCGGCGGTCGATGCCGAGGGCCTGGAGGCGCTGCCGGTCGGAGACCTTGACGCCGTCGATCCAGGAGGTGGTGAGGATGCGCGCGGTGGACAGCTCGCGCAGGACCTTGGGGAAGCCCACGTCCTCGCGGTCGGGGAAGTTGGCGGCGATGCGCTCGATGGAGTCGGCCTCCTGACGGAAGTCGAGCTCCTGCAGGACCATGGCCCGGAGCTCGCGGTAGGTCGCGTCGAGGCCCTGGTAGGGGAGGAAGTACGAGATGATGCCGAAGATGCGCTTGAGGGCGAGGAGGTCGATGCGGACGATCTCTTCGATGTCGGGGTACTGCACCTTGACCGCGACCTTCTCGCCGTCGCGGGTGCGGGCCATGTGGACCTGGCCGATGGAGGCGGAGGCGACGGGCTTCTCGTCGAACTCGACGAACACCTCGCGCGGGGTGCGGCCGCCGAATTCCTCCTGGAACCGCGCCTCCACGTCCTCGTAGGAGCGGGGCGGGACGTGATCCTGGAGCCGTTCGAGCTGGGAGCGGAACTCGGCGGGCAGGAAGTTGGTCATGATGCTGAAGAGCTGCCCCATCTTGATGAAGAGCCCGCGCAGCTCGGCCACGGCCCGCTCGATGCGGCGGGCGTTGCGGAGGTGCTTGCGGCGGGCGAGGCGCGCGATGGCCGCCGGGGAGCGGAAGCGCGCCTGCAGCTGCAGCGAGAGGTAGCTCCCCACGACGAGCATGGTGACGTAGTAGGCCTTGAAGAGGCGCAGGCGCGGGGGGCGCCTTGGGCGGGGCCGAGGGGGAGCGGCGGCGACGTCGCCCGGGACGAGGTCGAGTTTTCTGTGCTGCGCTACCACGGCGCCGAGTGTAGCCCCGAACCTCCGGCCCCGCCATGAGGGGCTGGCAAGCCGGTCTCCGGGGAGAGGGGATGGGTTCTTCACTCTGGGCCCGGCCGCACGGCCGAGCTCCCCTCGACAGCCCCGGGGCCACATCTCTTGACCGCCTCTTTCGGAGGGGCTAAGGCTGTTGAATATGGGTCAAATCCCGCCGGATATGGACAGGGACAAGGACAGCGAGCGCGAGCCGGACGAGGAATCGACTGCCGAGGACAGTCGGGCTCGCAAGGGGCTCGACCAGCTCCTGCCGGACGTGGTCAAGCGCGCCGTCTATGCGGGGCTCGGCGCGGTGTTCTCGACCGAGGAGGGGATCCGGCGCATCGCCTCGGACTTTCACCTCCCCAAGGACGTGGCCAACTACCTCATGCACCAGGCCGCGGCGTCCAAGGACGAGGTGCTCCGCATCGTCGCCAAGGAGCTGCGTACGTTCCTCGAGACGGTCAACATCAGCCAGGAGCTGCAGAAGCTCCTCACCTCGGTGAGCTTCGAGATCAAGACCGAGATCCGCTTCATCCCGAACGATGAGGCGGTGGGCGGGGTGAAGGCAGACGTGAAGAAGGATGTGGCGGTGCGCCGGACCCGGCGCGACGACGCCTGAGTCGAGGCCGCCGCGCCGGGGGAAGGGTCTTCTTACTTCTTGGCGCCGCCGGCGGGCCCGCGCAGGATGGTCACCTTCTTGAGCACGACGTCGGCGGTCGGGCGGTTGCCCGGGCCGGCGGGGACGCGGGCGAGCTTCTTCACCAGCATGACGTTGTCGCACTGGCCAAAGACGGTGTGGCGGCCGTTGAGCCAGGGCGTCTCCTTCTCGGTGATGAAGAACTGGGAGCCGTTGGTGTTGGGGCCGCGGTTGGCCATGGCGAGGACACCGCCCTTGTCGAGGCGCAGCTCGTCCTTGAACTCGTCGGCGAAGGCATAGCCGGGGTCGCCGGTGCCGTTGCCCTTCGGATCGCCGCCCTGGATCATGAACTCCGGGATGACGCGGTGGAAGACGGTGCCGTCGTAGAGCGGGCGCTTGACCCAGGTGCCGGTCTTGGGATCGAGCCAGGGGCGCAGGCCACGCGCCAGGGAGACGAAGTTGGCCACGGTCTTGGGGGCCTGGTTCTCGAACAGCTCGCAGTTGATGGTCCCTTTGAGGCCGGTGGTCTCGATGTCGAGCTTGGCCAGGAGCGGGCCCTTGCCCTTGATGCCCTGGGTGGCGTCGGCGATCGAGACTTCGGGGCTTTGCTGTGCGCCGCCGCTCGCCTGGGTGAGGGTGAGGCGATCCCGGGGAGGCGGTGACGGCAGCCGCCGCGCGACCGGGGCGGTGGGGGCCGGGGCCGAGGCCGTGGGGTTCGATAGAGCCGTTTCCTGCCGTGGCGCGCGCTCACAGCCGGCGGCGACGATACACATCGCGAGGACGAGGTTCCGCATGCACACTCCTCTAGGTTGGAAGTTCTTGCCTTGCTCGTACCAAGGAATCAGGGGGTCATTCGACGTTGAAGAACTGGGCGCGCACGCCGGGCGCGATCCGGTGCGCCGCCGCCCAGCCGCCCGGGACCTCGACGACGAACTGGGAGTCGCCTTCGATGCGGCGAGGGTTGTCGGTGAGCGGCTCGGCGCGCTCGACAAGGCCGACGACGCGGCGATCCGCGCCGAGGAAGATCATGTCGAGCGGGATATAGGTGTTGCGCATCCAGAAGGAGAGCGGCTGCGGCCGTTCGAAGAGGAACAGCATGCCGCGCCCGGGCTCGAGGTGGTCGCGGAACATGAGGCCGCGGTTGCGTTCGCTCTCGCGTCGGGCCACCTCGACGACCACGCGCACCTCGGGCGCTCCCTCGGGGTAGAACACCACCTCGGGCGTCGGGTGGGCCACGGCGCGCGACGAGGAGGAATGCGAGCAGCCTCCTCCCGCCGCGGCCAGGGCGACCCAGGTGATGCACAGCAGACGATGCATGCGCGCGAATCTAGCATGACTCGATCTGACTGGCTCCGGATGCGGGCCTGCGGGCCTGCGCGGGAGAGGTGGGTGTGGGGGTGACGTTGTCACCCGGAGGGGCGCTCTGTTAGCCTCGCTGGATGGCGCGCAGGCGATCGAGAGGGCCGCTCTTGGGGTGGGGCTGTCTGCTGGTGGGGATCCTGGGGGCCGCGGTCTCGGGGGCGACGGGGAGTGAGCCGCTGCAATCGCTCGGGCCGGGCGGGGCGGGGCCGAAGCTCTCGCCCGGGGGGAAGACCCTGGTCGTGGAGATCTCCGGCGACATCGACCTCGGCCTCTCGGCCTTTGTCGAGCGCGTGCTCGGGGACGCCCAGGTGGGGGATCTGGTGGTGTTCCACATCAATACGTTCGGCGGACGCATCGACGCCGCGGTGTCGATCCGCGACGCCATCCTGGCCGCCAAGGCGCATACGGTGGCGTTCATCGACAAGCGCGCCATCTCCGCGGGCGCGCTCATCTCCCTGGCGACCGACGACATCGTCATGACCCACGGCGCCACCATCGGCGCCGCCACGCCGATCGAGCTGAAGGGGGGGCAGATGGCGCCGGTGGAGGCCAAGGTGGTGTCCTACTTCCGCAAGGAGATGAAGGCCACGGCCGAGGCCAAGGGCCGCCGCGGCGACGTGGCCGAGGCCATGGTGGATGCGGCGGTCGAGGTGAAGGACGCGAACGACGGCAAGGACACGACGTTGACGCTGACGACCGAGGAGGCACTGCGCCTCAAGATCGCGGCCTTCTCGGTCGAGACGCTGGACGCGCTGCTTGGTCGCTTCGGCCGTACGCAGGCGGGCAGCCCGGCCACGATCCGACCGGGGCTGAGCTGGGCCGAACGGGTGGCCCGCTTCCTGTCGGAACCGGGGATCTCGTCGCTCCTCATGACGCTCGGGATGCTGGGCATCATGATCGAGCTGTGGTCGCCGGGGCACGCGCTGGCCGGGACGCTCGGGGTGGTGTGCCTGCTCCTGTTCTTCTTCGGGCAGTATGTGGTGCACCTGGCGGGGTGGGGCGAGATCCTGCTGTTCGTGCTGGGGGCGGCGGCGGTCGGGTTCGAGGTGCTGTTCTGGCCAGGGCACGGGGCGCTGGCCGTGCTCGGGGTCCTGTTCATCGTCGGATCCCTCATCGGGGCGCTGCTCGATCTGCGGCACGTGCCGCTGGAGATCTCGTGGTCGCTCGGCTGGGTGACGCGCGCGCTGGTGCGGGTGTTCGGCTCGGTGCTCGCGACCGGGGTGGCGATGGTGGTGGTGGCGCGCCTGGTGCCGTCGACGCGCTTTGGACGGGCGCTGGTGCTGGAGCGCGCCATCACGGAGCAGGCGGGACCGGCGCAGACGCAGGCGAGGGCGGCGACCGGCGGGGTGGGCGACGCGCTGGTGGGGCGGAGCGGGACCGCGGAGACGGCGTTGCGGCCGGCGGGCAAGGCCCTGGTGGGCGGGCGGCGCATCGACGTGGTGACGGAGGGGGATTTCATTGAAGCGGGGACCCGGGTGGTGGTGGTGGCGCTGGATGGGAGCCGCATCGTGGTGCGGAGGCAGGGCGCATGATCTGGGCGTGGGTGGTGGCGATGATGATCGCCGGCATGGTGCTGCTCGTGGCCGAGATCGCGGTGATCCCGGGCTTCGGGCTGGCGGGGGTGAGCGCGCTCTTGCTCCTCCTCGGGGGCGGCGGGCTCGCGTGGTACCACCATGGCGCGGTCTGGGGCGTGCTCTCGTGGCTGCTGGCAGGGGGCGCGGCGGCGGCGGTGTTGCGTATCGTGCCGAAGACGCGGGCGGGGCGGAGCCTGGTGCTCGAGACGGCGATCACGGCGCAGCACCCGGGGGCGGAGGTGTCCTCGCTGGCGCACCTGGTGGGGCAGGTGGGGCAGGCGGCGACGGCGCTGCGGCCGGCCGGGGCGGCCACGATCGGGGGGCGGCGGGTCGATGTGGTGACCGATGGGGAGTTCATCCCGGTGGGGACGGCGATCAAGGTGGTGCAGGTGGAGGGCGCCCGGGTGGTGGTGGGTCGGGATGAGGCCGCGCCGCCGGTGGCGCCGGGGGCCGGGGCGGTTTAGCTCAGGGCCGGGTTCTTTACGCATACAAGAGGGGAAGGAGCGCGCATGGATTTGATGTCGATCGTCATCGTGGGCGGTGGGTTGCTCGCCATCGTCTTCTTTCTCGTGATCCTCTCGATCGTGCCGATCGGTCTGTGGATCACCGCCAAGACGGCCGGGGCCGGGATCTCGATGCTGCAGCTCGTGGCCATGCGGCTCCGCAAGGTGCCGCCGATTATTATCGTCCGCGCGCGCATCAACGCGCTCAAGGCCGGGCTGAGTGACATCGCGGTGGATCAGCTGGAGGCGCATTTCCTGGCGGGCGGGCACGTCGATCTGGTGATCAACGCCCTCATCTCGGCGGAGAAGGCGGGCATCCACCTCGACTTCGGGCGGGCGGCGGCGATCGACCTGGCGGGCCGCAACGTGTTCGAGGCGGTGCAGATGTCGGTCAATCCGCGGGTCATCACGACGCCGAAGATCCCGGGGGTGGCCAAGGACGGGATCCAGCTGTATGCGCTGGCGCGGGTGACGGTGCAGACGAACCTCGACCGCCTGGTGGGCGGCGCCGGGGAGGAGACGGTGCTAGCGCGCGTGGGCGAGGGCGTGGTGTCGACGATCGGCGCGGCGCACGATTACAAGGAAGTGCTCGAGAATCCCGACCGCATCTCGAAGACGGTGCTGGCCAAGGGGCTCGATTCGGGGACGGCGTTCAACATCCTGTCCATCGACATCGCGGATGTGGAGGTGGGCGCGAACGTGGGGGCCAAGCTGCAGGCCGAGCAGGCGGAGGCGGCCAAGCAGGTGGCGCAGGCCTCGGCCGAGTCGCGCCGGGCGTCGGCGGTGGCGATGGAGCAGGAGATGAAGGCGCGGATCTCGGAGATGAAGGCCAAGCTGGTGGAGGCCGAGGCGATGGTGCCGATGGCCATGGCCGAGGCGCTGCGTAGCGGGCGGATGGGGGTGATGGACTACTACAACTTGAAGAACCTCCAGGCGGATACCGAGATGCGCAGTTCGCTCGCGGCCGGTGGCATGCCTGCCAAGAAGCCCTCCGATGCCGGCGCGTGAGGCGCCGCGGGGGCGCGTCCGGGGGCGCGCCGAGGGCGGCGCGTCGGCCTCGGGGGGAGAGCCTCGGCCGGAGGAGGGGCTCGGAGGTCTCGGCCGGCGGCTGCTTTTGGCTGAGGTGTTGAGCTGCCGCGGCGGTTTGCGGGGCGCGGCGGGGAATTCTCCCCTGACGCCGCTCGCGCGACGGCCGCCGCTCGTGCCGGGCAAGGGGCGGTAGCATGGACGAGCTGGTGATTCTCCTCTTCCGGCTGATCTTCTGGATCCTGAAGCTGGTCGGGCGGCTGTTCTGGCGACTCTTGCAGGCGCTAGGGTCCCTGCCAGGGCGTGCGGCGCGGGGAGGATCGGAGTCGGCGTGGGCCCGGAAGCCGGATGTCGAGGTGCCGCGGCGGCGGTTGGCCACGAGCCAGGTGCAGCCCAAGCCGGCAGCGCAGATACGGGAACGGCGACGCGCGGGGGCCGTGGAGGATGAGCGGGTCTCGGCGTGGACGGCGATGGCGGCGGGGCAGCGCCGCGATCCCGCGCTGCAACCGGTGCTGGAGATGGCCGATCGGCTGGCCATGAGTCTCTGGGAGCCGCTGCACCGGCATGCGACGGGGATCGGGTTCTCCATCGGGCCGGAGCGCTGCGTGACCGTGCTCGGGGGCCGCGGGGGCCTTGTTGCGAGCCCGGATGATGTTCGGGCGCTCGGCGCGGCGCCGCTCGTCTTGCCGCTCGGCTGGGCCACGGAGCCGGCCCTGGCACCGGCGCTGGTGCATGAGCTGGGGCATCGCCTGTATGGGGGGATCGCCGGTCTCGATGCCGAGCTGCGGGCGGCGCTCGGTCTGTCGCGCGCGGCCCTGGCGGCGGATCGTGCTCGGGGGTCGGGGGTGAAGCCTCTCCTGGCGGCCTGGCTGGAGGAGCTGTGGGTCGATACGGTGGGCGTGATGATGCTGGGGGCGGCCTATGTGCGCGGCATGATGTGGGTCTTCGGGGCGGACGAGATGCCGCAGGCGGTGGTTGAGTATCGGTTGCCCGGGGCCGCTCCCCAGGGGGGCGGGGATGGGATGCGCTATGACGAGCATCCGCCGGCGCATCTGCGCGTCCTCCTGGCGTGCTACACGCTCGCCCAGCTGGGGGAGGTGAGCGAGGCCGAGGCGTGCGAGATCGAGTGGCGCGACCGTCACGACTCTGCCGAGGAGTTCCATCTCCTCACCTCGGTTTCGCAGGGGCTGTTGGTGGAGGAGGCGTTTTTACGGGAGCCTGGGCTGGCGTTGGTGACGACGTTGCGGGAGCGGAGCTGGGCCTCTCTGGGGGCGGGGAGCGGGAGGCCCGGACGGCCCCTCTCCAGCCTGCCGGGGCTTGATCGGGGGCCGCGCGAGCGGCGCGCTATCGAGGAGGTGGCGTCGAGCCTGCGCCTGGGGCGGCAGGTCGCGACGCGTGACGCCCGCATCCTGCTGGCGGGCATGGTACGAGCACGCTTCCAGGAGCCGATGGCGGTCGCGCCGGCTTCCCTGTGGGAGGCCGTGCGCGCGACGGTGAGGACGTGGGGCGCGGAGGAGCCACTGAACGAAGGAGAAGGGGCCGCGCCAGAGGAGGAGGGCGATCCTGTGAGGGATGCCTTGCTCCTGGCGGCCCTGTTGCCGCCGCCGCCGTCTCTGCGTCGTCGGTCCTGGCCATGAGCCGCCGGCGTCTGGCCCTGTGATGCGCGTAGTTGGGGCCATCCTGGTCGGGGGGCAGGCGACGCGCATGGGCGGTGTGGCCAAGCCGCTCCTGCGGGTCGCGGGGCGCACCATTCTCGAGCGGCAACTGGCGGTCCTCGAGCCGCTGGTCGAGGAGATCTTGCTGGTGGCCTCTGCCGATCAGGAGGAGCTCTATCGCGGCAAGGGCGGTCGCGTGGTACTCGATCACCGAGCGGACGCAGGGGCTGGGATGGGACCGCTGGCCGGGCTCGAGACGGCCTTGTTGGCCACGGACGCGGATGCCGTGCTCCTGGTGGGAGGGGATATGCCGGCGCTGCACCACGGGGCGCTCGAGTTGGTGCTGGGCGCCCGAACCTCCGCCGAGGCCGCGGTGCCGCGGGTGGGGGGCTATTGTGAACCGCTCCACGCGCGCTATGCGCGACGGGTGCTCCCGCGGGTGAGCGCCCTGCTGGACGGGGGAACGCGTGCCCTCATGGCGCTCCTCGACGAGCTGGATGTGGAATATGTGGAAGAGGAGCGCCTGGCGGCGGCGGATCCTTCAGGACTCACGTTCTCCAACGTGAACACGCCCGAAGAGCTGGCCCGCCTAGAGCTCTGCTTGCGCTCGCCGGATGACGGGCTGTAGCATGGCGGCGAGAGTTCCCATGATCAATCGATGGCTCGGATGGATCCTTCTGCTGTTGGCGCTGTCTTCCCCCGCACGGGCACAGACGGCCGACGCCAAGAAGCACTACCAGCAGGGTGAGAAGCTGTATGGAGCGGGGCAGTATGCCGAGGCGATCAAGGAGTTCGACCTCGCGTACAAGCTCTCCAAGCGTCCCGCTATCCTGTTCAACATCGCCCGCATCTACACGAAGATGGGCGATGAAGAGTCGGCCATCCGCTATCTCCAGCAGTATCTGGAGGCCGATCCCCGTGCCGCCGACGCGGCCTCGGTGCGCGACGACATCGCGGCGCGCCAGAAGGCCCTCGAAGAGGCCCGCGCCAAGAAGGCGGAAGAAGAGGCGGAGGCGGCAAGGCAGAAGACAGAAGAGGCGGAAGCCGAGGCCCGGCTCGCTGCGTCGGCCGCTCGGCGTGCCGCCGCCGAGGCCCAGCAGGCCGCGGCGGAGCGGAAGCGGGCTCGCTTGAAGGTGGGGGGGATCGTCCTCATCGCGGGCGGGGCGGCGGTGGCGGCGGGCGGTGGCGTCCTGGGCTACTTCGCCGAGCGAACGCAGCGGCAGGCCGAAGCCGGCGCTGTGGGCTCGGTCTTCGACAAATCGATCCAGGCTCGCGGGCAGGCGTTCACCATCGCGGGGATCGTCTCCGATGTGGTCGGCGGTGCGGCGGTTGGGGCCGGCATCGGGATCCTCGTTCGCACGTCTCGCAAGGTCAATAAAGAGAAGCCGCAGGTATGGCTCCATCCGAGGGTGGGTGGGGTGGCGCTTGGAGGAACGTTCTGATGACCTGCAAGTGGTGGATGGCTTGGTCGCTCCTGCTCCTCGGCTGCTACAACCCGAAGATCAAGGACGAGCAGTACAGCTGCGCGACGAGCGCTGATTGCCCAAGCGGGTTCAAGTGTAGTGACTGCCTGACGTGCATCGCGGAGAACGAACCATCGAGTCAGTGCACGAGCCCGTGCACCAACGGCAACAAGCAGCGTGCCGCCGGGGATCCCAGGAACCCCGCCGTTGCTTTGTGCCCCGCGGCGTGGCTCACGGCGGGGTTCTCGACCCCGGAGCGATGTAACCGACAACCGGATTCCGATGGGATCGGGTGCGCTCCCGTCGATAACTGCGCGCCGGGTTGGCATGTGTGCCTCGAGAGCGATCTGCAGCGGCATGGTTTCGCGCAGGCAGCCTGCGATAATCCGTCGCTCGCCGGTTTCTTCGTTGCGGACCAGCAGGGGGCGCTCATCGACGGGCGCCCTACTTGCGGAACGACCGGAGACGCGTTTTTCGGCTGCGGCAACGCCGGGGATCAGGCTGCAGGCTGCACGATCTTGTCGCGATCCACGTATGGGTACCGCGCGACTCCGACCTCCAACCTGACTTGTTACGGCATGCCAGAAGGCTGGGTCTGCAGTCAGGTCGGACAGGGGACGACCATTCTCCTCCGGGCCACCGGGAATCCGGCGGCGCCAGCGTCCTCGCTGGAGGGCGGGATCATGTGCTGCCGCTGAGCTGAGCGGAACGTCGCGCACGTGAACATGGCGTCTAGGGCGCTTGTGGGGCTGGCCTCCTTCGTCTAGATCCCTCTTGTCATGCGCATCGGCTCTATCTTCGTGGATCCTCCCGTCTTGCTGGCGCCCATGGCGGCGGTCACGGACCTGCCGTTTCGCACGGTGTGCGAGGAGCATGGGGTCGGTCTGACGATCACCGAATTCCTGTCGGCGCACGCGCTCACCGAGGGGGCGAAGAAGGCCGTCGACAAGATGACGCCGTCGCTGGGGGGCCGCCGCTTCGGGGTGCAGATCTTCGGTCGCGAATCCGAGGTGATGGCGCGCGCGGCCCGGATGGCGGTGGCCATCGGGGCATCGCTGGTCGACATCAACATGGGCTGCCCGGCCAAGCGAGTGGTGGCAGGCGCATGTGGTTCGGCCTTGATGAAGGAGCCAGCGCTGGCGCAAGAACTGGTGCGGGCCGTCAAGGCGGCCGTGCCGGCGGAGGTGCCGGTGACGGTGAAACATCGCGCCGGGTGGGATGATCGCCACTTGAACGCGCCGGAGTTCGCCCTGGCCCTCGTCGAGGCGGGTGCGCAGATGATCACGGTGCATGGGCGCACCCGCACCCAGGGGTTCTCGGGGCGCTCCTCGCGGGACATCATCCGCAAGGTGCGCGAGGCCCTGCCCGGGCACATCCCGGTGATCGGCAACGGCGATGTGGTGACGGTCGGAGATTACTTCGCGATGCGCGAGGAAACGGGGTGCGACGCCGTCATGATCGGACGCGGTGCGCTCGGCAATCCCTGGCTGTTCCGCGCCATTGCGGCGCGCCTGCGGGGCGAACACTGGGTGGCACCGACGCCCATGGAGCGCCTGGCGGTGCTACGGCGTCACCTCGATCTGATGGTGCAGCACACGCCACCGAAGAAGCTGGTGCACGAAATCCGCAAGGCATGTGCCTGGTATTCCAAGGGCCTCCACGGCTCGGCGGCGTTCCGGGAGCAGACCTACCACCTGGAGGATCCGGCCGAGGTCCTGCGGCTGGCCGAGGTCTTCTTCCACGGCCTGCCGGCGGCACGCGCCGCCGCTTGAAGTCGGCTACAGCGGCTCGTCTCCAGGAAAGACAGAGGATGGGGAACCGTGCCGCTCACGGTCGCGTTTCTCGTGGTCGCGTTTCTCGAAGGAGCGCGCGAGCAGGACGCGAGCGGTGACCAGGAGCCCCAGCAGGAGGGTGGCTTGGGGTGTGGGCACGAGGTCGCGATGCACCACGAAGCTCGCCACGGAGAAGATGAGCGGAAGGAGGGCGGCGATGAGGGCCATCCTTAAACCGAGCGGGCGATGCACGGCCAGCACGATGCTGCCCACGATCAACGCGCCAGCGGTGACGTAGGTCGCAGAATGGGTCACCGTGCTTGATTGCCGCCCGAAATAGGCCAGAGAGACGCCCAGGACCAGCATCAAGAGGCTCAAGGACCAAGGGGAGGGCCGCATCAGGCTACCCTACCGCATCACTGGCCACGCGCAATCGTGCGCCATCGCGAGTTGTGGTGCTGATCTGGTGATGAGGTGAGGGAGAGGGTTGAGGATGATGAGGGAGCCGGGTCAGTGCGCCCGGCTCCTCTGGGGGACTATCGGACGGTCACGCAGGAGATCCGCGCGGTCGTATTTGGCGGTACGGGGGTGTTCCCGCGTACGACGGTCAGGCCCAAACCGTCTGGGGAGATGCCTACGCAAGCCGATTTGGACTCCAGCTTCCAGCAGGGCAGCTGCGTCTCACCGGCATCACACTGCCGGATGGCCCTCACCTGGCTCTGATTTGCGTCGATCTGAGTGACGTCTTCGACCTTGCAATCGGGCTGGGTGGGGTTCTCGAGCCGTGCGGTGATGCAGCCGACACCGATCTGATTGGCGATGAGACGTCCCAGGCCCTGCAGAGCCGGGGTGTAATCGTTTTCGCAGATCGAAAAGACGGTATGGATCGGGACGGAGTTGATGACCGTATTCAGGCGGATGGGGGGGTCACCGAAGAAACCGCGGTAGTTCGGATTCGCATTCTGGCAGGAGTGCTGGAGCACGGGCACGCAAGGTGGATTGGCGAACGGATCCGTCGTGATGGTGCTGCACTCCGTGTAGGGCTGTCCGACCGTGGTCTGGGGATCCGAGAGGATCACCTGGATCTGATTCAGGCCGTTGCTCGGCTGGGAGACCAGATTGTCCGCAGGATTGATCGTCGGGATGGCATCGATGCCAACGAGGATCACGTCATCGGCGGGGCGTTCCTTGATACCGCCCTGAGACTTGGGCTTGGTGAAGGCGTCGATGTACTGCTGTATGTTGTTCAGCTTGCCGCCCGAGGACACACCGCCAGGAGTGCAGGTCAAGAGGCCATCGGACTTGGCGTAAGGCGGCAACTGGCCTCCTTCGCAGGTGAGACCGAACTGGGTGCAACGATAACTCGAACGCCAGCCATACCGATTCGGGGCGTCGAGGACATCGCTGGTCTGGAACAGGTCGCTGTCGGCGGGAGCAGAGCAGTCATCCTCGTTGGTGAGGAAGACCACGGTGAGGAGGGCGTCGGAGCGCAAGAAATCGCCGTTTTCCGGCTTACGGAGCGCCTGGACCGCCGATTCGAGAACATGCTCGAAGCCGCAACCGCTGGTACCGACGGAGGCCATGCAGGTGAAGGTCGAAACCAGGCTCTGGTAGCACACCTGCCCGCTGCAGATGTGGCCGGTCGGGCAGTCGCTATCCTGCGCACACGCAATGGTGCCGTTGCAGGTTTGCCTCGTCGTGTCGCAGGTGCTACCCGGGCAATCGCTGTCCTGCGTGCAGGCTTTGGTGCTGGGCGGGAGGTTGTTCTGCCCGTTGGGTCCGAACTGGTACTGGATATAGTTGACGTTGCCGCCGGGGGGCCTGCAGGACGCCGGCGCATCGCGACCGACGCTCTGCAGTAGACCCTGCTGGCCACCACCATAATCGTCGCAGGCCGCAGAGCCCTGACCCGCGCCGTAGTCGGAGGTCACGACGCCGATGTGGAGATCGGCATACGTGCCGCTCTGCTCGAGATCCCGGAACACGGTAAAGAACTGGCTGAAGCGGCTGCGCAGCTCCTGGGCCATAGCCTCCATCGAGTTGGAATTGTCGACCAGGAATAGGATGTCGACCTTGTTGCGTGGGCTCTGCGGGACGACGATGCGCGTCTCCCGCGTCTCCACTGGAGGGTCGGGGGTCTCAAGCAGCGGATTGATGCATGAACTGAGGGCCAGGACAACGAAGGGTGACGCGAATGCCAGCATCCGATGCGGGCGCGTCCATGATGCCGAAGTAACACGAGACCGATGCATCAGTGCCTCCTGTGAGCGTCCCCGCACCGGGCCGCTCGCACGGCCAGGGGGAGACGCTGAGAAACGAGGGCGATTGCATGAGCAGGGCTTTCGAGGGGTAAACGGCGTTGGGGCAGCCCTTCGATGCTGCGAGATGTGCTCCTCGGCAGCGAGTGAGCCTTGGCCCCTTGTCGCAAGGGCGACCTGGCAGTCCGAGAGTGGCTCCTGAAACGTCGCATGTACAGTCGATCGTCCGGCTTAGCGCTCATCCGTGTTTGGGCGGGTGCCTGGAAATCTGTCACGAAAACGAGCCTTCGACTAGGGGGCAGAGGCATGGAAGGTCGGGGGGAAGGTGCAGCGGCATCTCTGGAGGACGGGCATTTTCATCTGTTGCGGGAGCTTGGGAGGGGCAAGAGTGGAGATCGCGATCTCTGGGTCCAGGCAGGACCCGTCTCTTGGGGTAGGAAGAAGGGGAGTCTGAAAATCTGCTGAGTTGATAGCCTCGGCAAGACCGTGCTAATTTCATGATGTTGGAGGTTTGTGGCCTTGATGCGGTCTGAACCCGGGTCCTCCTGGCGACGTGTGCTGGTGGTGGACGATGACGAGCAGCTGCGACAGAGGCTGATCGTGGGGCTCACGCGGGAAGGATTCGAGGCCATAGCGGTGGGCAGCGCACCACAGGCCATGGCGGAGCTCGAGCGGCGGCTGCAGGACTGGGTGGTGATCGACATGCGAATGTTGCTGGGCGAGGGGGGGGCGCTGCTCGACGAAGTGCGTCGTCGAGCCCCGAGGACGTCGCTCATGGCGACCTCGCCCGCGGGGGGGCAAGAGATCTTGGAGGCGATCCGGCGTGGCGCCTATGATTGCCTCACCAAGCCCTTTCGCGTCGAAGACCTGGTCTTGGCGCTGCGCAAGGCGGAGGAGCGCGAGCGGCTTCTCGGGCGTGGAGACGGCGGGGAACCGGTTCGTCCTATCGCCGGGGAGGAGCGCGGCCGTGTCGTCGCCTCGGGCGAGATCGTGGCTCGTAGTCCGCGCATGGAAGAGCTCCTCCGATTGACCCGCAAGATCGCCGAGTACAAGACGACGGTGCTGGTGACGGGCGAGTCGGGGACGGGCAAGGAGATGGTGGCGCGGGTGCTGCACGAGGCATCGCCGAGGCGAGGGGCGCCTTTTGTGCCGGTCAACTGTGGTGCCATCCCGGAGGCCCTGCTAGAGAGCGAGCTGTTCGGTCACCGCAAAGGGGCCTTCACCGATGCTCATCGCGACAAGCCCGGGCGCTTCGAGGAGGCCTCGGGCGGGACCCTGTTCCTTGACGAGATCGGCGATCTCCCCCTGGCACTGCAGGTGAAATTGTTGCGCGCGTTACAGGAGCAGGAGATCCGTCCCCTCGGTTCGACGAGCGATGTGAAGGTGGACGTGCGTGTGGTGGCGGCGACGATGCGAAATCTTTCGGAAGAGGTGGCGGCCGGGCGCTTCCGTGAGGATCTCTATTACCGGCTGAACGTGTTCCCCATCCATCTTCCCCCGCTGCGGGAGCGCAAAGAGGAGATCCCTGCGCTGGTAGAGCTCTTCGTGGCTAAGACCAATCGCAAGCTGGGCACCCGCATCCGGGGGGTCTCTCCCGAGGCCATGCAGCTGCTCATGGAGCACAGCTGGCCAGGGAACGTGCGCGAGCTCGAGAATACCGTCGAGCGCGCGATCGTCCTTGCCGAGGGAGAGATGATCGAGCCCGATGGTCTGCCAGAAAAGCTGCGCCGAACCCGGGGGCGGATACGCCCGCCGCTGCCTGAGGGGGCGGAGCTGTCCATCAAGAAGGCGACGCGGGTCATCGAGGAGGAGCTGATCCGTCGAGCGCTCCGGGAGACGCGCGGGAACCGGACCTACGCCGCCAAGATCCTCGAAATCAGCCACCGGGCCCTGCTCTACAAGATCAAGGATTACGGGATCGAGGACCTGTAGCCTCGCTCTGGAGCGAAGGAAACAGGAGGAATTTTCATGTCTTTGCGTTACCCTGGACAGCGGATACGTACCAACTCTGCAGGCGCTCGGAGGCCGGGAGACGCGCGATGATGGCAGGATGGGCGCTTTCCCGGGCGAGACGAGAACTTGACACGAGTGGTTAAGTGTAGGACAAGAGCAGACATGAGGGTACTTAATTATGTATCTTTGTGGTGTGAGAGTTAGCGAAGTTCTTGACTCGGAGGAGTGACCAGACCCATCATTGATCCGCTGCTGGCCCAGCTTCTGCGTCGGGCATCATAAGGAACAATGATGGATTCGCACAAGACACAGGACGCTCAGCGCGGCAGCGCGCACGTCGAGCCCGAGTTCGGCACCCGTGAGACGACGGGATCGAATGGCTCCGAGGTGGCGCCTCTCCCCCTGTCTGAGACGTCCATCAAGGAGGAGGTGGCGACCAAGGAGAAGGCCGGCAGCGGCGCGCGCAAGAAGACGATCAAGAACAGCGTACGCAAGATCCGGATGGAGAAGATGATGAGCAAGGCAGAACTGGCAAGGCGCGCCGGTATGTCGACGCTCACCATCGATCGTGTCGAGCGTGGGATGCCCTGCCGGATGGACACCAAGCGCAAGATCTTAGAGGCGCTCGGTCTCAAGCCCTCCGATCGTGTGATGGTGTTCGGCGAGGACGATTAGCCCGGGCGAGCCGAGGCGCGCTGCTGCCGGCACCCGGGCCACAGGACCCGGGCAGAAGGGCGGTAGCGATTGGCCAAGGCATGCATCGGTCTGGATCTCGGCTCGAGCGCGGTAAAGCTCGCCGAGCTCGCGCGAGCGCGCGATGGCTCCTGGGAGCTGGTCGCCTTCGGCATCGAGCCGATCCCGTCGGATAGTATCGTCGACGGGACGATCATGAATCAGAGCGCCGTGGTGGATGCGGTGCGGGCCCTCTATGCGCGCCTCCGCCTGCGGCGCCGCGAGGTGGCGCTGGCCATCGCCGGGCACTCGGTGATCATCAAGAAGATCGCCGTGGCGCCGATGTCGCCGGGCGAACTCGATGCCCGGATTTCCGTCGAGGCAGAGCGGC
Organism: Polyangia bacterium; assembly: GCA_036263495.1. Lineage (GTDB taxonomy): Bacteria > Myxococcota_A > Polyangia > Palsa-1104 > SHYY01 > DATAGU01. The sequence goes on from DATAGU010000026.1 coordinate 21,805, forward strand.
ACGTGCCGTTCGCCAAGGACGATGTCGAGCTCGACTTCCAGGTCCTCGGCACGAGGACCTCCGACGGGCAGATGGAGGTGCTCCTGGTGGCGGCCAAGAAGGAGGTCGTGCGCGACTTCGCGGCCGTGGCGCGCGAGGCGCAGCTGCAGCCCGTGGTGGTCGATCTCGTGGCGTTCGCGTTGCAAAACGCCTTCGAGGCGGCCTACGAGACGCCGCCTCCGGGGGAGGCGGCGGTGCTCATCAACGTGGGGGCCCACACCTCGAACATTCACATCGTCTCGGGCGGGGTTCCCGCCTTCACGCGTGACATCAACACGGGGAGCGCGGTCCTGACCGAGGAGATCGAACGGCTCCTCAACATCGGCACGGCCGAGGCGGAGGCGCTCAAGCTAGCCGTGCTCGGGGGGCGTCAAGGCGTGGGGCGGGCCGAGAGCACCGAGGCGGTGGCGCGGCTGTCGCGTCAGAAGGCCGAGGAGATGGCGGGCGAGTTCGCCAAGTCGCTCGATTTCTTCATCGCCTCGCACCCGGACACGAATGTGAACCGCATCTACCTCGCCGGGGGCGGGGCGCGCAGTCCCTTTCTCAAGGAGGCGGTGGCGTCGCGGGCGCACCTGGAGGTCGAGGTGATGGATCCGTTTCGCAAGATGCGGATCCCCGAGGGCTCGGCGCGTGTCGATCGAGAGACGGTGCGGAGCTGCGGGGCGCAGGGCGCGGTCGCGGTGGGGCTGGCGCTGCGCCAGCCAGGGGACAAGTTCTCATGAGCCATCGTCGGATGGGTCAGGGGGGGGATGTGGGGGCGCCAGCGCGTGACGGGCGCTGCCTCGGGAGCCGATCGTGATCCACATCAATCTTCTTCCGGTCAAGGCGGAGCGGCGGCGCGAGAGCACGCGGATCCAGGTCTTCGTGGGGCTGGGGGTCCTCGCGGCGGTGCTCGGCGGTCTGGCCGTGTTCCATGGGTTCGAGGCGATGGCGCTGCGCGCCACGCGCAGTGAGCGCCGCCGCATCGAGGATCGGATCGCGCAGCTCCAGCGGGAGACGGGCGATTACGACTCGCTCAAGGTGCAGCGCGAGAACCTCCTGCGGCAAAAGCAGGTCATCGCCCGGCTCGAACGCGCGCGCTCGGGGCCGGCATACTTCATGCGCGAGCTGTCGGACATCCTGAGCCCGGGCAAGGGGCCGACCTTCGATCATCAGCAGTACGAGGAGGCGCTGCGCCGCGACCCCAACGTGGCGATCAACCCGCGCTGGGATCCCAAGCGCCTCTGGCTCATCTCCTATACGGAGAAGGACCGTCAGGTGCAGATGCACGTGGGGGCCAAGTCGGACGACGACGTGGCGGAGTTCTTGAAGCGCCTCAAGCTCTCGGCCTTCTTCTCCAACGTCTACTGGAAACAGACGCAGCCGCAGGTCGATCCCAAATTGAAGGTCAGCTACGTCACCTTCGACGTGGACTGCCGGGTGAATTACTGATGGAGCGCTTCCTCGAGCAGCTGGCGGCGCTGTCCGGCCTGGCCCGCCTCGGCATCCTACTGGGGGCGCTGCTCCTCGTCGGAGCCGGCTACTACCAGTTCTTCTACAGCGACCTCGTGAGCGAGCGGGGCCGGCTGGCGAGTGACATCGAGCGGCTCGGGGAGGAGAAGCACGGCCACGAGCGGCGCAAGCGTCAGTATCTGGCGTATCGCAAAGAGGTGGACGCGCTGGCCGAGGAGCAGAAGGAGCTCCTGCGCGCCCTGCCGAAGAAGGACGACATCGAGCAGTTCATCGAGGGCATCAACGCCCAGGTCGAGGTGGCGGGGCTGTCGCGCGTGGCCTCGGTGCGCGATCCGGCGACGACCGAGGAGATGTACCTGCGCATCCCCATCAAGATGTCGCTCGTCGGCACGTATCACCAGATCAACCGCTTCTTCAAGAACGTGGGCGAGCTGCGGCGCATCGTGACCATCTCCGACCTGCAGCTCAAACAGATGGAGAGCAATGCGCTGCCCTCGGCTCCGGAGGGGGCGGTGCTCTTGCGCGCCGACTTCGTGGCCCAGACGTTTCAGTACGTGGATGAGGGGGCGCCCAAGGCGCAGGCGGGAGGGAAGCCATGAGGGCGGCGCGGTGTCTGGGGCCCTGGCTGCTCGTGGCGGGGCTGGTCGGTGCGTGCGGCGGCGGGGACTCGGGAGGGAGCCAACCGATTCCGCCGGGCGTCTTCCCGGGGAGCCTGAGCGCGGGCGCGGCGGCGAGCGCGCCCGCGGGTGCACCGGCGAATGTGCCGGCGAATGCACCGGCGGCGGCTCGGCCGACGGCGCCGGGGGCCGCGAGCGCCACGGGGGCGGTCGAACCGGGCAAGGAGGCCGTGCTCGAGCAGCTTCGCAAGCGGCCCTTCCTCAAGGAGGACTTCGTGGAGGGGGAGGCCAACCGGGATCCCTTCCGCTCGTATCTGCGGGAGTTCTCGAGCGACACGGGGATCACGGCGCAGTACCGCATCCTGATGCCCAAGTACACGCTCGATGAGCTCCAGCTGGTGGCGATCGCGGGGCCTTCGCGTCTCGGGGGCCGGCAGGGGGCTCAAGGTGCCCAAGGTGCCCAAGGTGCCCAAGGTGCAATGTTTCGGGATCCCACGGGCGCAGGGGAATGGATCTCGCGGGGGGATCATGTGTCGCGTTCGGATGCCCGGGTGGCGCGCATCACTTCGGATCGGGTGGTCTTCGAGATGAAGGAAGATCTCGGCGGGGGACGGACGCGCACGGTCGAGCGGGTGCTGGAGCTGCACGCCGGGGAACCATCGCAGGAGGGTCGATGATCAGACGACATGCCATGACCACCTGGCGCACGCTGCTGCTCAGCCTGGTGCTCGGCCTGGCGGCGAGCCCCGAGCCCGGGGCGGCGGCGGATGAGGGACCGAGCAAGCTGGGGCCGCTCAAGGTGCGGGTGAACAGCGAGCGCACGGTGGTGACGGTGCGCAGTAGCCGCCTCCCGCGCTACACGGCCTTTCGTCTCGATGCGCCGCCCCGGCTGGTGCTGGACCTGGCCGACAGCCAGCTCCCACCACCGGGCGAGGGGCCGGTGTCGGCGTCTCTGCCGGGGGAGTCGCTCGTCCGGGGGATGACCTGGAACCGGATCCAGGATGACGCGAGTCGGACCAGCCGTCTCGTGCTCGATCTCGTGCGCGGGGCGCAGCACGAGATCCGCGCGCAGGGCGGCCAGCTGGTGATCACGTTCACGCCTGGTGCCGCGACGGCCGAGGCGGCGCCATCTCCGAAGGCGCCGTCGGCGGCGGAGGGGCGTGAGGCCGCGTCGCAGGCGAAGGCGACGCCCACGGCGCCGGCGGCGGCGCGGGGGACCGCGTCTGCGCCGGCGGCTGCGCGCGCCCAGGTCACGGGCGTGGACTTTCAGGATCGGGCCGACGCGGCGCGCGTGGTGATCGCGTACCGGGGCACGCCGCAGGTGGTCGAGGAGCCGCTCCTCAGCGATGAGGCGGGGCTCATCCTGGAGTCGGCGGAGCTTTTGGCGGGGCTGGCGCGCACGCTCGAGACCAGCGCCTTTGGCGGTCCGGTGACGTCGGTGTCGAGCTATCCGGATCCGACCGAGCCCGGGCGGGTCCGGGTCCGGGTCCGGCTGGGCCGGGCGACGAAGCCGCGGCTGGGACGTGAGAACGGTCGCCTGGTGTGGGAGTTCCCTAAGAAGGCGGCGGCGGCGACGGCGACGATGCACGCGCCGCCGCGCGTGGCGGGGTTCGGGACGAGCCCGCTGCCGGCGCAGGTGGAGGCGACGGCGCCGCCGGCCGCGGGGCCACCGCCGCCCGCGCCGCCGCCCGCGGCGACGCCAGCCCTGCCGCGGGGGCCCCGGCGATACACGGGGATGCGCGTGGATCTCGACTTCAAGGACATCGACATCCACAACTTGCTGCGCGTGTTCTCGAAAGTGGGTGGGGTGAACATTGTCACGACGGACGACGTGAAGGGGACGGTGACGGTGACGATGCACGACGTGCCGTGGGACCAGGCGCTCGATGCCATCCTGCACGCCAAGGGGCTCGGGCAGGTGCGCGACGGGAACCTCATCCGGGTGGCGCCGCAGGCGCAGATCGAGAAGGAGATCGAGTCCGAGCTGGCGCGCAACAAGCAGCGCGTGGACCTCGCCCCGATCGCCACGCGTCTCCTGCCGCTGTCGTACGCGGAGGCGAGCAAGGTGCTGCCGCGCGTGCAGGACGTGCTGTCGGCGCGCGGGCACGTGTCCTTCGATGAGCGCACGAACACCCTCATCGTGTCGGATATCGCGGGCAACCTCGAGGTGGCGGACGAGCTCGTGCGCAACCTCGACACGCAGACGCCGCAGGTGCAGATCGAGGCGCGCATCGTCGAGGCGCGCGTCAACTTCGCGCGCGAGCTCGGCATCCAGTGGGGCGGCACCTTCCTCGCCTCGTCGGCCAACGGCAACCCGACCGGCCTCACCTTCCCTTCGACGGTCGGCGTCGGCGGCGGCGCGCAGGACCAGAACACCAACGCCAACGGCATCCTCAACGGGCAGGCGGCGAACCCGAACTTCGTGGTCAATCTGCCGGCGAACGTGGGCTCGAACTCGGGCGGCGCGCTCGGCCTCACGCTCGGCTCGATCGGCGGCAACTTCAACGTCAACCTGCGCCTGTCGGCGCTCGAGAACACGGGCAACATCCGGATCCTGTCGGCGCCCAAGGTGACCACGCTCGACAACGTGGAGTCGAGCATCGAGCAGGGCATCGCGGTGCCGGTGACGGTGGTGAGCGCGCTCGGGCCGAACACGGTGTACGTCGACGCCAAGCTGAGCTTGACGGTCAAGCCGCACATCACCAATGACGGCAGTATCGTGATGAACGTGATCGTGACCAACAACCAGCCGGACTTCTCGCGGGTGGGCACGCTCGGCAGCCCGGCGATTCTCAAGAACCAGGCCAAGACGCAGCTCCTCGTGCGCGATGGCGACACGGCGGTGATCGGCGGCATCTATACGCGGACCACGTCGGTGAACTACAACAAGATCCCGGTCCTCGGAGACATCCCGGTGATCGGCTGGCTCTTCAAGCGCAAACGCACGAGTGATGATCGCAGCGAGCTCCTCATCTTCATCACGCCCAAGGTGCTGACGCGCACCCCGACGGCGGGTCGCTGAGCATGGGACGGCTTCAGCTCGTGACCGCGGGGGAGTCGCACGGGCCGGCCCTGGTGGCGATCCTGAGCGGGCTGCCGTATGGGCTCACGGTGCGCCGCGAGGCCATCGATCGCGATCTGCGGCGGCGGCAGGGGGGCTTTGGGCGCGGCGGGCGGATGAAGATCGAGAGCGACACGGTGGAGGTGCTGGCGGGGTTGCGCGGCGGGCGCACGATCGGCGCGCCGCTGGCGCTGGTGGTGCGCAACCGGGACTTCGAGAACTGGCGCGACGTGATGGACCCCTTTGCCGTGCCCACGGGGGAGCGGGCGGCGGCGCTCACGCGGCCGCGGCCGGGGCACGTGGATCTGGCGGGCGCGCTCAAGTTCGGGCTGACGGACGCGCGCGACATGCTCGAGCGATCGAGCGCGCGCTCGACGGCGGTGCGGGTGGCGGCGGGGGCGGTGGCCAAGGAGCTGCTGCTGGCGTGCGGGGTGGAGCTGTGCGGCCACGTGGTGCGCATCGGCGAGGTGGTGTGCGGCGCGCCGGGCGATTATACGAGCGCGATGCAGGCGGAGCTGGTGGCGCTCCGCGATCGGGCGGAGGCGTCGGAGGTGCGCTGCGCGGATGCGGCGGCGGGGGCGCGTATGGTGGAGGCGATCCGGGCGGCGCAGCACGCCGGCGACTCGCTCGGCGGGGTGGTGGAGGTGGTGGCGTGGAACGTGCCGCCGGGGCTCGGCAGTCACGCGGAGTGGAGCGAGCGGCTGGACGGCCGGCTGGCGATGGCGCTGATGTCGATCCAGGCGATGAAGGGGGTGGAGATCGGGATGGGCTTTGCCACGGCGGGGGAGCGCGGCTCGGCGGTGCACGACCCCATCCTCCACGACGGGCAGCGCTTCCGCCGGCCGACCAATCACGCGGGCGGGATCGAGGGCGGCATCACCAACGGCGAGCCGCTGGTGGTGCGGGCGGCGATGAAGCCGATCCCCACGCTGGCGCGGCCGCTCGCGTCGGTGGATCTGCTCACCAAGGAGGCGTTCGTGGCGCAGAAGGAACGGACGGATTCGTGCGCGGTGCCGGCGGCGGCGGTGGTGGCGGAGGCGGCGGTGGCGCTGGTGCTGGCGGACGCGCTGCTCGACAAGATGGGGGGCGATACGATGGACGAGGTGCTGGCGCGTCTTCGCGCCTATGAGGCTGAGCTTGCGCGGCGCTAATGGGCAGGGGGAGCGTCGGCCCGGGCCGGAGGGGCCGGAGGGGATCATCTGGCTGATCGGGATGATGGGGGTGGGCAAGACCACGGTGGGGCGGCTCCTGGCCGAGCAGCTCGGGCGGGAGTTCGTGGATCTCGACCGGCGCGTGGAGGAGGTGGCGGGGCGCAGCATCTCGGACATCTTTGCGGGTCGGGGGGCGGGTCGGGGGGGCGGCAGAGGGTCGGACCTGGAGGAGGGCGGCGGGGGCGGGATGGGGACGGGGGATGGGGAGGCGGGCTTCCGGGTGCTGGAGGCGCGGCTCGCGCGGGAGCTGGCGGAGCAGACAGGGCACCTGGTGGGGCCGGTGGTGGCCACGGGCGGGGGCACGCCCTGTCACGGCGACACGCTGGCGCACATGCACGCGTCGGGGCTGGTGGTGTGGTTGCGCGCGGAGGTGGACGAGCTCCTGCCGCACCTCGACATGTCGGGGCGGCCGCTCCTGCGCGACGCCCCGGACCCGCGGGCCCGGCTGCGCGAGCTGGAGGCGGCGCGGCACGTGCACTATCGCCAGGCGGATCTGGTGATCGACCGGCGCGGGCGCACGCCGGCGGAGCTGGCGGCGGAGGTGGTGGGGTGGATCAAGGCGTATGGGAGGGCGCCGCTCGCGGCGCTGCCGCTCGAGAGCACGACGCGGATCGAGGTGCGGCTCGGGGAGCGCTCCTATCCGGTGCTCATCGATCCGGGGCTCGGGGCGGAGCTGCGCTTCGCCGGGCATCTGGGGCGGCGCGCGCCGCCGGGGCGCACGCGGCTCGGCCTGGTGACCGATGAGCGCGTGGCGGCGCTGCACGGCGAGCGCTATCGCACGGCGCTCGTGGAGCGCGGCTACGAGGTGGTGATGGTGACGGTGCCGCCGGGCGAGGCGGCGAAGTCGCTCGGCGAGGTGGAGCGGGTGGCGCAGGCGCTGGTCGCGGGCGGGCTCGACCGCCGCTCGCTGGTGGTGGCGCTCGGCGGCGGGGTGGTCGGGGACCTGGCGGGGTTCGTGGCGTCGATCCTCTATCGCGGGATCGCCTTTGCGCAGGTGCCGACGACGCTGCTGGCGCAGGTGGACGCGTCGGTGGGGGGGAAGACGGGGGTGAACCTCGGGGCGGGCAAGAACCTGGTGGGCAGCTTTCATCAGCCGCTGCTGGTCTATGCCGACATGGGGACGCTCGGGACGCTGGAGGCGCGGGATCTACAGGCCGGGCTGGCCGAGGTGGTCAAGCATGGGCTGCTCGCGGGCGGGGCGCTGCTCGATCGGCTGGAGGCGGAGGCGGAGGCGGCGCGGCGCGGGGAGCCGGGGCTGATCGCGGAGCTGGTGGCGGCGTCCTGCGCGCTCAAGGCGCGCGTGGTGGCGAACGACGAGCGCGAGCAGGATGAGCGCGGGGGGCGGGCGCTGCTCAACCTCGGGCACACGGTGGGGCACGCGCTCGAGACGGCGAGCCTCGAGGGGCCGGCGCCGTGGCGGCATGGCGAGGCGGTGGCGCTCGGGCTGGTCGCGGCGATGCGGGTGAGCCGCGCGCTCGGGGCGGCGGATCACGAGCCGCGGGTGGTGCGTCTCCTGGCGCGGCTGGGGTTGCCGGTGGACCTCGACCGGTATCTCTCGCGCGAGGTGCTGGCGCACGTGGGGGTGGACAAGAAGCGGGCGGGCGCGGCGGTGCGGTTCGTGGTGCTCGACGCGCCGGGCAGCGCGCGCCTGGTGGCGTTGCCGCTCGACCGGTTGTTCGAGATCCTGTGCCCACGCCCGGGTTCTTCATGAGGACGCCGTCGCGAGGCCGTGGCCTCGACGGTCAGGCCAGGAGCGACGACGTAGCGCTACTGGACGTAGCGCAAGGAGGAGCGACGCAGCATGACCGTCGGGGACGCGGCCGCAGCAGGCGGCCTCATGAAGAACCGGGGCAGGGAGGTAACGTAAGATGAAGCGGCTCATCGGGCTGTGCCTCGTCGTGGTGGGGCTCGTGGCGGGCGGTTGTCAGGCGGACAATGACCAGTCGCTGGCGGTGGTCGAGGAGAAGATCCCGAGCCTGCAGAACGGGTGCTCGGTGAGCGCCAGCTCGGCGGCCATCTCCACCGGCGTGCTCGACGTGGGTCTGGTGAAGGACCAGGCGACGCCGTTCGGTTACCTGCTCTACCCGCTGGTGCGCAACCAGCTGGTGTCCCCTACGACGGGGAACACGACGGACGGGCGCTTCAACCTGATCTTGACCGGGGCGGACGTGGAGCTCGTGCCGGATGCGACGCTGGCGCCGCTCCTGCCGGCCGAGCGGAGTCGGTTCTTCGTGACGAGCTGCGGCTGCACGGTGTCGCCCGGGGGCTCGGCGGTGCTCAATGTCGAGGTGTTGCCGCGGAGCCTGGCGCTGGCGCTGGCGCCGGGGGTGACGGGCGGCAGCGGGCAGCCGGATTTGCCGACGGTGATCGTGCGCCTGCGCGCGGTGGCGTCGCGGGCGGGCAGCCGGGTGACGTCGGGGTGGGTGGAGTTTCCGGTGCGGCTCTGCCGCTACTGTCTGACGGGAGGGACGCCGGGCGCTTGCCCTGCGGGGGGCTACAGCAGCGATCAGGTGCAGGAGGGCGGGTGCAACCTCATCCAGGATGCGGCGGTGACCTGCTGCACGGCGGGGGGGCTCCTGTGCGGCAACAGCGTGCCGATGCAGTGACCCACGCCCTCCTGAACTCCTGAACTCCTGAGCCATCACCTCGTACGGAGGGCTTCGATGCCTGGTCTTGTCGCTCGTAGCGCCACGGTGCTCCTCTTGTGTTTCGCGCTCCCCCGGGTGGCGTTCGGGCAGGCGCCCGCGGCCGTGGGCGGCGCCGAGGATCCGGCGGCCCAGGCCGCCGAGGCCCGGTTCAAGGCGGGGCACTATGCCGAGGCCCGTACGGCCTACGAGGCGCTCGTGCGCAAGGCGCCCACGGTGGGCCGCTACTGGTACCAGCTCGGTCTGACCTGCGCGGAGCTGAAGAACGACGAGCGGGCGGCCGAGGCGTTCGAGCGCGCCGCGGGCATCGACCAGGGCCCGCGGTCCATGTACAACGCCGGGGCCATGCACGCGCGGCTCGGACACCGCGACCGCGCGTTCGAGTGGCTGGGCAAGGCCGCGCCGACCGGCTTCCTGTCCGTGCAGCTCCTCAAGACGGATGCCGATCTCGAACCGCTGCGCGCGGACCCTCGGTTCGCCGCGCTCCTGGCGACCGTGGAGAAGGCTTTCACGCCCTGCGCCTCGGATCCGGAGGCGCACCGCTTCGACTTCTGGGTCGGCGAGTGGGAGGTCAAGAACACGCAGGGGCAGATCGCCGGCCACAGCCGGGTCGAGCCGATCAGTGGTCAATGCGGCCTGCTCGAGAACTGGATGGACGCTCGGGGCGGCACGGGCAAGAGCCTGAGCGCGTACAACCGCGGCCTCCGGCGCTGGCAGCAGTTCTGGGTCGGGCAGCTCGGCGAGGTGACGGAGTACCGCGACAGCGAGTGGCGCGAGGGGAGCCTGGTGTTCAGCGCGCGATCGACGGCGCCGAATGGGAGCCCCCGGCTCCTCAGGATGACCTTCACCCCGGTGTCACCGGACGTGGTGCGGCAGTTCGGCGAGCAGTCGGTGGACGAGGGGAAGACCTGGGCGGCACGGTTCGACCTCTACTACCACCGGCGCAAGTGAGGCCCATCGGATGGGCGGGCGCGTGGTGAGGCGTGATGGTGGGGGCGAGAGCGCTGCACACTCCGCTAAAGTGAACTGCACACTCCGCCGGGAGCGCTGCACACTCCGCTAAAGTGAACTGCACCCTCCATCCGGAGCGCTGCACACTCCGCTAAAATGAACTGCACACTGGCTCCAGGACCTGCACACAGCATGGTTTGGGCTGCACACAGCATGGTTCGGGCTGCACACCGCATGGTTTGGGCTGCACACCGCATGGTTTTGTGTGTCGACAGCGTGTTTTTGCGTGTCGACAGCGTGGTCTTGCGTGTCGACAGCAGGGGTTGGGAGGCGCGGGGTGTGGTTGGGAGGGACGGGGCATCATCCGAGATGCGCCGCAGGGCGGTGCTGGGGCTGCTGCTCGCTACTGGCGGCTGGCGACTTGTGCGGGGCGCAGGCCGAGCTCCTTCATGAGGAAGGCCCACATGTCCGCGTTCTGATCGACGAGCTGCTTGACGAGGTCGGCGCCGCCGTGGCCGGCGTGGCGCTCGATGCGCAGGAGGACGGGGTGGCCGCTGGTGGTCGCGGCCTGCAGGGCGGCGGTCATCTTGCGCGCGTGCATGGGGTCCACGCGGTCGTCGCTGTCGGCCGACATCATGAGGAGGGCGGGGTAGGGGGTGCCGGCCTTGACGTGGTGGTAGGGGGAGTAGGCGTAGAGGGTCTTGAAGCCGGCTTCGTCTTCGGCCGAGCCGTACTCGCCGATCCAGGTCTTGCCGCTGCCGAAGAGGTGGTAGCGCACCATGTCGAGGAGGGGGACGGCACAGACGACGGCGCGGTAGAGGTCGGGGCGCTGGGTCAGGGCGGCGCCGACGAGGAGGCCGCCGTTCGAGCCGCCGCGGATGGCGAGCCGCTCGGGGCGGGTGTAGTTCTCCTTCACGAGGTACTCGGCGGCGGCGGTGAAGTCGTCGAAGACGTTCTGTTTCTTGTCGAGCATGCCGGCCTCGTGCCAGGCCTCGCCGTATTCGCCGCCGCCGCGCAGGTTGGCGATGGCGTAGCCGCCGCCGGCCTCGAGCCAGGGGTAGAGGATGGCGTTGAAGCTGGGGGTCAGGCTGTTGTTGAAGCCGCCGTAGCCGTAGAGGACGAAGGGGGTGCCGCCGTTCTTGGCCAGATCCTTGCGGTGGATGAGGAACATGGGGATGCGCGTGCCGTCTTTGGAGGGGTAGAAGACCTGCTCGACGGTGTAGGCGCTGGGATCGATGGGGACCTTGACGCTGGCGTAGAGGCTGGTGGTGCCGGTCTTGATGGAGGTGCGGAAGATCTGGGCGGGCTGGGTGAAGGAGGCGAAGGCGTAGTAGGCGTCGTCGTCTTCGGGGTTGCCGGTCATGCCGAGGGTGGTGCCGAGGCCGGGGAGCTCGACGTCGCGGACGGGCTTGCCGTCGAGGGTGCGGAGTTCGATGCGGCTCGCGGCGTCCTTGAGGAGGGTGAGGGCGAGGTGGCCGCCGCGGAGCTGCAGGTGCTGGAGGACGGCGTCGGCCTTCTCGGGGACGATCTCGCGCCACTGTTCGCGCGCGGGGTGATCGGGATCGGCGACGAGGACGCGCGAGCGGGGGGCGTGGTCGTTGGTGAGGATGTAGAAGCGATCCTTCCAGGCCTCGACGGTGTAGAGGGCCTTGACGCCGGTGACGAGGGGGCGCCAGCCCTGGGCGGCGCCGTGGCGGTCGTGTGAGGCCTTGCGCATGTCGCGGAAGTAGATGTCGCTCGCGACCCAGCCGTGCTGGATGTCGACGAAGAGGAAGTGGCCGTCGCGCGAGAGATCGACGCTGATGAAGGTGCGGGGGTCGCCGGTGCGCTCGTGGATGAGGGGGTCCATGGCGGGATCGGTGCCGAGGCGGTGGAAGCGGACTTCGGCGTAGCCGGGGCGATCGGCGACGGGGATGCTGGGGTCGGTGGGGAGGCGCACGTAGTAGAAGCCGTCGCCCGTGGGGGTCCAGGAGGGGGTGCCGTACTTGGTGCCGGGGATGACGTCGACGTCGCTCACCTTGCCGGTGGCGACGTCGAGGACGTGGAGGGTGGACTCGTCGGAGTTGTTGGCCTTGACGGCGTAGGCGACGCGCTGGCCGTCCCAGCTCGGCTTGATGACGCCGAGGGAGACGCTGCCGTCCTCGCTCATCTTGTTGGGGTCGAGGAGGACGTGCTCTTGGCCGTCGGTGCCCTCGCGCCAGTAGTGGATGGCCTTCTCGCGGTCGGCGTGGGTGCGGGTGTAGAAGTAGCGGCTGCCGTAGCGCTGCGGCGCGGTGAGGGAGTCGACGTAGAGGAGGGCGCGCAGGCGGGCGGCGATGGCGTCGCGGCCGGGGAGGGCGGTGAGGGCGGCGCGGGCGTAGCCGTCTTGGGCGGTCATCCAGGTCTTGACCTCGTCGGACTTGACGTCTTCGAGCCAGCGGTAGGGGTCGGCGACGTCGACGCCGAAGTGGGTGTCGTGGGCAGGGACGGTGCGGGTGGCGGGGGGCTTGGGCATGGCGGTCACGGTCGTCGGGGTTGCGGGGGGCTTGGTCGCGACCGGGCGGGGCTTGGGCGGCTTGGCGGCCTGGGCGACGGCGCAGGTCGAGACGAGGACGCAGAGGGCGATTCGCTGTGCGGTGGACATGGGAGGCAGTGTAGCCAAGGAACGAGGAGCTGGGCAGTCTTGTGCGGGATCGGTGGAGCGCGCCCTCGGTGAGGGGGCGCCGCGTGTCTCTCTGGACGAGGGGATCCCCCGGTTTACAACTCCCACACGGCCGGCCGCCGTCCACGCAAGCGTGCGTGTGAGCGGAACCTCGTAGAGGACGGCCCGCGGAGGAGTCGATGCGACGGAGCGGGATCTTCGTGAGTGTGCTGCTGGCGGGGTGCATCAAGGGGGGAGGCAGCCCACCGCCGGGGCCCTCGCTGTCATCTGACAGCGGTCTCGCCGATGGCGGGCGCGTCGCCGATGGCAGCGGTGCCGCCGATGGCGGCGGTCTCGCCGATGGCAGCGGTCTCGCCGATGGGGGCGGTCTCGCCGATGGGGGCGGTCTCGCCGATGGGGGCGGTCTCGCCGATGGGGGCGGTCTCGCCGATGGGGGCGGTCTCGCCGATGGGGGCGGTCTC
>DATAGU010000027.1:0-15511 GCA_036263495.1 Polyangia bacterium
CGATGACGTGACATTGCTGATCGGGCGGATCGGGGGCGGCTTTGCGGCTGGGGGCGGCTACGCGGTGGGTGAGAACCCGGCCGCGATGGCGGCGGGTGACCTCAACGCCGACGGCCATCCCGACCTCGTGGTGGCCGGGCCCCCGAGGGATCCAGGGCCCGGCGGTGGGGGAGGTCCTCCGCCGCCTGAAGGGATGCGGGTGCACGTGCTGCTGAGCCAGCCGGGAGGCCGCTTCACTCCTACGGCGGACTATCCGGCCGGGCCCCGGCCGGCGGCGGTCACGGTGGCGGATGTCGACGGCGACGGGGACCTCGACCTGGCCGTGGCCGGCATGGACGGCCAGGTGCTCGTGCTGCTCAATCAGGGGAAGGGGCAGTTCGCCCCCGGCCCCGCGACCCGTGGCGGTGCCTCGCTCCGCGCCATCGCCGCCGGGGACGTGGACGGCAATGGCCGGCCGGATCTGGTGGTGGTGGACGCGGGGGATGGGGCGAACGCGCCGGCCGGGGTGGCGGTGCTGCTCGGGCAGGGGAGCGGGACCTTCTCGCCTCCGGCGGCGGTCGCGGCGGCGGGCCGAGGGCCGGCGGGTCTCGCCCTGGTGGATCTCGACGGCGACACGCGCCTCGATGTGGCCGTGGCCAGCCATGACAGCGATGCGGTGAGCGTGCTCTACGGTCGGGCGGGCGGGGCGTTCGATCCGGCGGTGCCCCTGGCCGCCGGCGGGGGTCCGCTGGCGGTGGCGGTCGGGGACGTGGACGGCGACGGCCGGCTCGACCTCGCCGTGGCCAACGAGCTCGGCAATGACGTGAGCGTGCTGCGGGGCACCGGGGCGCGCTCCTGGGCCCCGGCGGTTCATTACCCGGCGGGCGCGGGACCGGCGGCGGTCGCGACGGCGGACACCAATGGCGACGGGCGCCTCGACCTCATCGTGGCCAGCACCATCACCAATGACGTCACGGTCCTCGTCAACCAGGGCGGCGGCGACTACGCGGTCATGGCCACCATGCCGTTCCTGGCCGACCAGACGCCGCGGGCCCCGAGCACGATGATCAGCGGCGACCTCGACGGCGATGGGTTCTCGGATCTGGTGGTGGCCGCCCGCGACACGAACGAGGTCTTCACCCTGCTCGGCAGGGGCGGCACGCGCTTCGACCCACCGGTGCGCGCGTCGACCGATCCCGCCGCCAGCCTACCGACGGCGCTCGCGCTCGGGGACGTGAACGGCGACGGCCTCCTCGATCTGGCGGTGGCCAACGAAGGCTCGGACAATGTCACGGTGCTCCTCGGGCAGACCGATCCGATCGGGCAGACGGGAGGACAGATCCAATGGTCTCTCGGCCAGGGGACGAGCTACCCGTCCGGGGACGGGCCGAGCGCGGTGGCGCTGGCCGATCTCGACGGCGATGGCCGGCTCGATCTCATCGTCGCCCACGCCAACGACAATAACTTCGCCGTGCTCTACAACCGGGGCGACGCGGCGAACCTCTTTGGCGGGGCGGTGCCCTACGCGACCGGCGCGCGGCCGAGCGCCCTCGGCACCGGCGACTTCGACGGCGATGGCCGTACCGACGTGGCGGTGGCGGTGGCCGATGGCGCGGTGAACCTGTTCTTCAACACGCGCGACGGTCGGATCAACTACGTGGGCAACCTCAACGTGGGGCTCTCCCCGCGGGCGCTCGCCGTGGCCGACCTCGACAACGACGGTCAGCCGGATCTGATGACCGCCAACGAGGGCTCGGGGGACGTGAGCGTACTCCTCAACCGGGGCCACGGGTCCTTCTTGATCGAGCCGCACCTCCCGGTGGGCGCGGTGCCGACCGCGCTCGCGATCCGCGACCTCAACGGCGACAGCCGCCCCGACCTCGCCACGGTCAACGCGGACGATACGGTGCGGGTGTTCCTCAACTCGGGCGGCTCGGGCTTCCAGACCGAGACGGCGCGCATCTTCCAGGTGGGCATGCGGCCCGTGGCCGTGGTGCTGGAGGACTTCAATCGCGACAGCCGGCCCGACCTGGCCGTGGCCAACGCCGACTCGGGCAACCTGACCCTGCTCCTCAACCTCTCGCGGTAGCACCGGGAGCGCCATCGCGCACCGCCGGCCCGTCGCTGGACGGGGCGAGGGGCTGGCTCCGTGCGCCCGGGGCGGAGAAGGTGGGTTGAAGATGGCGCACGCACCCGCTAAAGTTCGACACCACGAAGCCCATGCACAGGTAGAACGCCGCCCGGGTGGCGAAATGGCAGACGCAGGGGACTCAAAATCCCTCGTGGTTACCCACATGCGGGT
Source organism: Polyangia bacterium (assembly GCA_036263495.1). Classification (GTDB taxonomy): domain Bacteria; phylum Myxococcota_A; class Polyangia; order Palsa-1104; family SHYY01; genus DATAGU01. Next base: position 2,282 of record DATAGU010000027.1, read on the forward strand.
TCGACTCCCGCCCCGGGCACTCCCTCTTCGGCGGTCGTACGATCATCCCTCCGACCGTAGCCGCCGGTTGCTGGGTACCGGTGTCGGGTGCCGCCGGGCGGGGCCCTGGGCCTCGATAGCCGCGTCAGCTTGAAAACGAAGCTGCCGCGCATAAAGAAAACTTTTACCGACCACCCGAGCGGCGCGACCTGCGGAGGGGCCGGAGAACCGGTACCGGATCTAGATGAGAGGGGCGGTGAATAAAGCCTGGAAGGGCTATGGCATGGCGGTGCTGGCCACTGCGCTGGCGATGCTGGTCCGCTGGCCGCTGTGGTCCCTGCTCGGTGAGACGGTCCCCTTCATCACGTTCTTTGCGGCCATCACGCTGAGCGGCTGGTATGGCGGGCTCGGGCCCGGGCTCCTGACCACCCTCCTGTGTAGTCTGCTCTCGGATTGGTTCTTCCTCGCCCCTCAGCAGTCGCTCGATATCGCCGATCCTGGCGACGCCGTCCGCCTGCTGATCTTCGTGTTGATGGGCGGGGCCATCAGCTGGCTCACGCATCAGCACCACCGCGCCATCCACCACCTGCGAGACGCCATCGAAGGGGAGCGGCAGGCACGGCTCATGGCGGTGGGGGCGGTCGGCCGGATGGCGCAGCTGCAGGAGATTGCCGCCGCGATCTCGCGGGCGGCGACGCCTGCCCAGGTGGTCGAGGAGGTGCTCACGCGCGGGCACAAGGCGCTCGAGACCCTCGGGGGGGCGGTGATGCTGCTCGATCCCGATGGCAAGGCGTGGGCGCCGTTCGGCACGGTGGGAGAGATGACCGCGCCGGGCGTCTCGGCGGACATGGCCAAGATGGTGGACGAGGCGATCCGGCGCCGGCGGCCGGTCGTCCGGGGCGTCCTCGTGGAGCCGCAGGACGCCACCGGGGAGCTGCGCGCGGACGTGCTCGACTCGAGCACCGCGGACGTGGCCGCGGCGTTGCCGCTGATGGTGCAGAAGCGAGTCCTCGGGGCCATGATCTGGCGCTTCAAGGCGAGCCGCCTGTTCACGGCCGAGGAGATCGACTTTTTGCGCACGCTCGCGGTGGGGTGCACGCAGGCGATCGAGCGCGCCCAGCTGTACGAGAACGCCCAGCGGGTGCGCCAGGCCGCCGAGATGGCGAGCCGGGCCAAGGACGAGTTCCTGGCCCTGCTCGGCCACGAGCTACGAAACCCGCTGGCGCCGATGGTGACCGCGCTCGAGATCCTGCGGATGCGCGGCCACGGGCAGCTCGGGCGGGAAGAGGCGGTGATCGCGCGCCACGTGCAGCACCTCAGCCGGATGGTGGATGACCTCCTCGACGTCTCGCGCATCTCGCGGGGCCTGGTGACGCTGTCGCGGCGGCCGGGCGAGCTTGCGCCCGTGCTCGCGCGCGCGCTCGAGATGGCCAGCCCGCTGCTCGAGAGCCGCGGGCATCACGTCGTGGTGGAGGTGCCGCGCGCGGGGCTCTGCGCCGACATGGATCCCGACCGGATGGCGCAGGTCTTTGCCAACCTGCTCACCAACGCGGCCAAGTACACCCCGCCCGGGGGGCGGATCTGGCTCACGGCGGCGAATGAAGGGGGGGAGATCGGGGTCCGCGTCCGGGACACGGGCATGGGGATGGGGCCGGAGCTCCTGGCGCGCGTCTTCGACCCCTTCGTGCAGGGGGCGCAGGGGCCGGATCGGAGCGCGGGTGGCCTGGGCATTGGCCTCACCCTGGTCAAGAGCCTGGTGACGTTGCACGGCGGCAGCGTCGAGGCACACAGCGAGGGGCCGGGTCACGGCAGCGAGTTCGTGGTCCACCTGCCGGCCTCTTCTGCAGTGCCGCAGGAGGCCTCCGCGTGGTCCAGCGGGACTCCGGAGGGCGCGTGGTCGCCTCCGGGCCAGGTCCAGGGCCAGGTTCAGGTGCAGGGCCGGCCAGAGGGCTTGGCCCCTTCCGGGACGCCATCCCCCCGCGTCCTGGTGGTGGACGACAACGAGGACGCGGCGGAGCTCCTGGCCGAGGTCCTACAGCTCCAGGGCTGGACCGTCGCCGTGGCGCTCGACGGGCCGCAGGCGCTCACCATGCTCGATCAATTCCAGCCCGAGGTGGCGGTGCTCGATATCGGGCTGCCGGTGATGGATGGCTACGAGCTGGCCCAGCGGATCCGGGAGCGACTCGGCCCCAAGGCGCCGCGGCTGGTGGCGGTGACAGGCTACGGGCAGGAGCGGGATCGGGTGCGCAGCCAGGAGGCGGGCTTCGCGCACCACCTCGTCAAGCCGGTGCGTGTCGAGGAGCTCATGGCGGTCATCGCCACCCCGGAGCCGCTGCGCTCGGCCTCGTAGCCCGCAGGCGAGCGTCAGGGGCCCACGCAAGGGAGAGGGGGGTCGGGAGGGGGGCCCCGGGGATCGATCCCCCAAATAAAAAGGGCGCGTGCCCGAAGCACGCGCCCTTTCGTGTTTCTAGCTCCGGACTAGCGGCCGAGCGCCTTCTTGGCCGCGTCGACCACGCCCGCGGAGGAGAAGCCGAACTTCTTCTGCAGCTCCTTGAGGGGGGCCGAGGCGCCGAAGGTCTTCATGCCGATGGAGATGCCGTGCGGGCCGACGTAGCGATCCCAGCCGAAGGTCCCGGCCAGCTCGAAGGACACGCGGGCCTTGACGTCAGGGGGGAAGACCGAGTCCCGGTACTCCTTGGGCTGATGCTCGAACAGCTCCCACGACGGCATGCTGATGACGCGGGCCTTGATGCCTTCCTTCTTGAGCTGCTCGTAGGCAGCCACCAGATCCGGCACCTCGGAGCCCGAGCCCATGAGCAGCACCTCGGGCTTGCCGCCGTCGGCATCGGCCACGACGTAGGCGCCCTTGGTGAGGCCCGAGGCCGGAGCGTACTTGGTGCGGTCGAGCGTGGGCACGTTCTGGCGCGTGAGCACGATGACGACTGGCTCGTGGCGCTGCTGCATGATGAAGCGCCACGCCTCGGCGACCTCGTTGGAATCGCCCGGGCGCAGGGTGATGAGGCCCGGGATGGCGCGCAGAGCGGCCAGGTGCTCGATCGGCTGGTGGGTCGGCCCGTCCTCGCCCACGCCGATGGAGTCGTGGGTGAAGATGTAGATGACCGGGATCTCCATGATGGAGGCCAGGCGGATGGCCGGGCGCGAGAAGTCGCTGAACACGAAGAAGCCCGAGCCGTACGGCCGCACCTTGGTGAGCGACATGCCGTTCAGGATCGAACCCATGGTGAGTTCGCGGATGCCGAAGTGCATGTTCCGGCCGCCGAACCAGACCTTGGTCTTGCTGTGGGGGTCGCCGATGAGGTCGGGCGGGCCGAAGTCGTCGGCGCCTTCGAAGGTGAGGCGGGTCTTGGTCGAGGGGGCGAGGTCGGCCGAGCCACCGATGAGCCAGGGCACGTTCTTGGCGATGGCGTTGAGCACCTTGCCCGAGGCATCGCGGCCCGCCAGGCCCTTGGCATCGGCCGGGAAGGTCGGGATGTCCTTGTCCCAGCCCGTCGGCAGCTGACGCTTCTGGATCTGGATGAGCTCCTCGGCGAGCTGCGGGAACTCCTTCTTGTAGGCCTCGTACTTCTTCATCCACTCGTCGCGCACGCCCTTGCCGCGCGTGCCGATGCCCTCCTGGAAGTGCTTGTACACCTCATCGGGCACGTGGAACTTGGCGTCCTCGGGCCAGCCATAGTTGCGCTTGGTGAGCTTGATCTCCTCGTCACCGAGCGGCTCGCCGTGGGCGGCGTGGGTGTCCTGCTTGTTCGGAGCGCCCCAGGCGATGTGGCTGTCGACGATGATGAGCGTCGGGCGGTCGTTCGTCTTCTGGGCCGTGCCGAAGGCGCGCTGCAGCATATCGAGGTCGTTGGCGTCGCCCACGCGGACGACGTTCCAGCCGTAGGCGATGAAGCGCGTGGCCACGTCCTCGCTGAACGCCCAGTTGGTGTTGCCCTCGATCGTGATCTTGTTGTTGTCATAGATCCAGACGAGGTTGTCGAGGCGGAGGTGGCCGGCCAGGGAGGCGGCTTCGGAGGAAGCGCCCTCCATCATGCAGCCGTCGCCGGCGAGGGCGTAGACGCGGAAGTTGAACATCTCGAAGCCGGGCTTGTTGTAGCGGGCGCCGAGATACTTGGCGGCCATCGCCATACCGACGCTGGTGGCCACGCCCTGCCCGAGCGGGCCGGTGGTGGTCTCGATGCCAGAGGTCCAGCGGTACTCGGGGTGGCCGGCGCAGCGGCTGTCGAGCTGGCGGAAGCGCTTGATGTCGTCGAGCGGCACGGAGACCGTGCCCACCTGCTCATACTCCTTGTTGACCGCCTTCACCTGGGTGAGGTGAAGGATGGAGTAGATGAGCATGGAGGCATGGCCCATTGACAGCACGAAGCGGTCACGGTTCGGCCAGATAGGGTCGTTCGGGTCGAAGCGCAGGTTGTGGTTCCAAAGCTGGTACACGACCGGCGCCATGGCCATTGGCGTACCAGGGTGGCCTGAGTTGGCCGCCTGCACCGCATCCATGGAAAGCGTGCGGATCGTATTGACCGCGAGATGTTCAATGGTGGGCTTGGTCGCCATTGCGTGACCCTCCTTCAAGTTGGACTGCAGGTTTCGTTTGTACACGTACAGCGCGAAGTGGGCCGTACGTTAGACCTGAGCCCGGCAAGAGGCAAGCGTTCTCTGCACGCAAACAGATGAGATGGCTCCCTCTCGCCTAGGTAAAGGGCCATCGGTTAGACTGCGCCCATGCGCTCGCATCCTTTGCTCTTGTGCCTCTTTTGTTGTGCGATCCATGATCGAGGGGCCGCGGGCTCGCCACCCGTCGCGTCAGCCGTTCCGCCCCCTGTGCCCGTCATCGTGGAGCTGTTCTCGTCCGAGGGCTGCTCGAGTTGCCCGCCGGCCGATGTCCTCCTCGACCGCCTGTCCCGCCAGCAGCCCGTGGCCGGGGCCGAAATCGTGGCCATCGAGCAGCACGTCGACTACTGGAACAACCTCGGCTGGAAGGATCCATTCTCGAGTTCGAGCTACAGCGAACGGCAATACGGCTATGCCGACGCCTTTGGCCGCGATGGCGTCTACACGCCGCAAATGATCGTCGATGGACAAGCCGAGTTCACCGGGTCGAACAGCCGGCGCGCCGAGGAGGAGATTGCCCTCGCCGCGCGCCGCCCCCACGCCAAGGTGACCCTGTCGCAGGGCCAGGGCGGCCTGAGCATCAGCGTCATGGACCTGCCGCCCTTCACCCCAGGCGACACCGCGGAGCTGTGGCTGGCGCTGACCGAGGGGGACCTCAGCACCCAGGTGCCGCGGGGTGAGAACGCGGGGCGGCTCCTCCGCCACGCCCCGATCGCCCGTGAGCTCCGCCGTGTCGCCGCGGTGCTCCCCGAGGGGTACAAGGGAGAGATCAAGCTCGCCGCTCCGGCCGGTGGGACGCGCGACCGCCTGCGCGCCGTCGTGTTCGTACAGGAGGCTCGCAAGCGCCGCATCCTCGGGGCCGCGGCCCTGCGGCTCGGCCGCTGAGCTCAGTCATCCCCGCGCCTCTACCTCCCGGCGCTCCCTCCACCTTTACGCTGCTCAGTCCGTCTCCAACGCCTGGCGACCCGCCTGGCCTGACGATTGACAAGATCCGGTCTTTTGGGTTCCCATGAAAGAATGAAGCGGGCCCTCGGCAGCTCCCTTGTCATGGTGTTCCTCTTCCAGGCCGCTGCAGGCGCGGCCGAGGCCCCTTGTGAAGATGGGAAATGGCGAGCCGTGGCGCCGAGAGACCTCAAGGATCCCTGGGCCGCGGAGCGCCCCCTCGCTCCGCCGGCGCTGGCCTCTGAGCTCAAGTCGCCCTGGACCGAAGCCGCCGTTCCAGCACACCCCCTGGCGATGGCGCCGTCCACGACGGAGATGGCGCTCAAACCCATCTGGAGTAAAGACGAAGACGAAGAAGACGACGACGAAGGAGCCGCTCCCCCCGTGCAGCTCCTTCGGGCCCCCGTCGGGGACCCGACCACGGACTTCAAGTCGCCCTGGGGCATCTCCATGAACCCCGTCTCTCCTGCCCCCTGCGGCGACAAGAAGTAGATTCCTCCTCATTGTCCCCGCCTCCTCCAGCACCTCCCGAGAGCCCGCGGCGGTTCGCCGCGCTCCGGCATCGCGACTTCTTCCTCCTCTGGTCGGGCATGGGGGTGTCGCAGCTCGGCACCCAGATCCAGCGCGTCGCCGTCGCCTGGCAGCTCTACCTCCTCACCCACTCCCCCCTCAAGCTGGGACTCCTCGGCCTGTTCCGCGTCCTCCCCGTGATCCTCCTCGCGCTCGGCGCCGGCGTCATCGCCGACGCCCTCGACCGGCGCCGGCTCATGCTCGTCACCCAGTCCCTGATGGCGCTCGCCTCAGCGCTCCTCGCCGCCCTCACCGCCACCGGACACGACAGCGTCCCCGCCATCTATGCCCTCACCTTCTTGGCCGGCTGCGCCAACGCCTTCGACAACCCCGCGCGCCAGGCGCTCATCCCGAACCTCGTGCCGCGCGCCGAGCTGGCCGGGGCGCTCAGCCTGAACATCACCACCTGGCAGGTCGCCTCCGTCGTGGGACCGAGCCTGGGCGGGCTGCTCCTCGGCATGCAGCTCCCTCACCTCGGCCCCCACCTGGCCCCCGTCAAGAGCGGGCTCGTCCTGGCCTATGCCGTGGACGCGCTCTCGTTCCTGGCCGTCATCGCCTCTCTCGTGACCATGCGTCACCGCGCCCCCGCCGCGTCGGCCGGGCGCGTCTCGTTCGCGGCCCTCGGCGAGGGGCTCCGCTTCTTGCGAGGGCAGCCGATCATCATGTGGCTCATGGTGCTCGACTTCCTCGGCACCTTCCTCGGGGGCGCGACCCTGCTCATGCCCATCTTCGCCAGCGAGGTGCTGGGCATCGGGCCGAGCGGCCTCGGTCTCCTCAACAGCGCCCCGCCCCTGGGCGCCGTGCTGGCGGCCCTCGTCTTGTCATGGTCATCCGAGATCAAGGCCCGCGGGCCCGCCGTGCTCGTGAGCGTGCTCGTCTACGGCCTGGCCATGGCCGGCTTTGGCCTGTCGCGCCACGTCGCCTGGTCGCTCTTCTTCCTCGCCGTCTCGGGCGCGGCCGACACCGTCAGCACCGTGGTGCGCCAGACTGTCCGCCAGCTCCTCACGCCCGACGAGCTCCGCGGCCGCATGACGTCCATCAACATGATCTTCTTCATGGGGGGCCCCCAGCTCGGTGAAGTCGAGGCCGGGGTCGTGGCCAAGTGGGTGGGCGCGCCGCTGTCCGTGACGCTCGGGGGCCTCGGCTGCGCCCTGTGCGCCGCGCTCGTGGTCCTCATCGCCCCCCAGGTACGGCGTCACCGGGCCTGATCGGTGTAGCTCAGGCCCGGATCTCCAGACGCAGCCGATCGACCATCTGTTTCACGTCATTCGCCACCGCGCCCTGCAGCTCGAGGTACCGCAGCGCCTCATCGAGCGCGTACGGGGGAAAGGCGCGGTAGCCAGAGTTGAACCAGCTCAAGGCCGTGACGATGCCGCGGCCCACCACCGAGCCGCTCAACACCGCCACCTTGAGGTTCTCGACCGGCGAGAGGAGCTCGTTGAGCTGCTGCCGTTGCCTCGCCGTGGGCACCGCATCGCCCGCGATCACCAGGGCTCGCGGCAGCATGTCCGTCCCGAGGGTCTTCTTGACGTAACGGATGTACTCCGACCATTCCTGCTCGGTGTAATCGTTGTCGCCGGCGACGAAAACGAGGCAGTTCCCAGTCTTGCCGTAGGCCAGTGTCTTGGCGCCCATACGCTTTTAGTATGCGATGCGCCCGCCCCCCTTCACAAGCCCAAGAGCCCGGCTCGGACGAAACAGGAGGATGGCGAAAGTTATCGAAAGAGAGCGACAGAGGCTCAGGAAGCGAGCGCCGCCCGGCCCCCACCCACCGCGCGCCGCCCGGCGTCCAGACAGCTGGCGAGGAACGCACCATAAATCCGCAGCGCCTCCGCCCCCGTCTGCGCCAACGCCTGGGCCCGTTCCGGCCGCATCGCGAGGAGGCGCCCGAGCATGCGCTCATTGAGCGCCGTATGCCCCTCGTCGAGCTCCACGTGCTCGGTGACGAAGGTCATCCCCTTCATGATCTCGGCGCCGAGCACGCGCTGGCAGTTGGCGACGAACGGAGCGCCGATCTCGAGCGACAGCCGCTCGATCTCGAACTCGATCGCCACCTGCCCCTCGGGCGTGTCGCTGGCGATGGTGTCCTCGTGCAACTTCACATAAGCCAGCACCGGCGCCGGCGGCGCCTGCCCGAGCAGGGCCTCGGCATCGAGGGCCGCCGCCGCCCCATGACGCGCGTTCCAGCGCGCCACGAGGTAACGCGTGTCATTCACCATGAGCAGGTGGTGCCCCGCCTCGTGCCGCGCGTGCGACATGAGCTTCTGCCCCACCTCCTCGAGACCGAGCGCCACGCAGCGCTCTCCCGCGCGCCGGATCCAGCCTTCCACCGGCTCGGTCATGCGCACGCCCAGGGCCGTGTATTGGATGAGGAAACGCTCGAGCACGAGCGGCTCGATCCCCGGGTCGACCAGCGCCCGGATCTCCGGGTCGCTGCCGAGCCGCGCGCGCGCGGCCTGGATGTGCGGCTCATAGAGCTTCTGGACGAGTTCGATCATGGCCGTGCCCTCCGCAACGTGCCGACGAGCCGCCGCCTCCCGCCGATGAGCTCGAAGAGATACTCGAGATACTCCGGCACGAGCTGCGCCGAGATGATCCACAGCGTCGGCTCCGACAGGTCGTGCAGGCGCGCGGCCTCGGCATAGCTCCAGTCATCGTCCTCGCGCAGATACAGGAACGACCTCCGCCCCCGATCCGCATACCAGGTCCGGGCCGCATCCAGCAGCGGCACATAGGCGCGCTTGGCATTGCGATCGAGCGGCACGATGCGCGAGGCATCGAGCAGGCGGAAGAGGTTCGTCCCGAGCTGACCGAGCTCGAGCACCGCCGCCGCCAGCGGCCACCCGTCCCGGCGCGCCACCAGCACCTGCCGCTCCCGCTCGAGGCCAAAGCGATTCCACGCCGAGTTGATCGCCTTCATCTCGATCCGGTCCTCGACCAGGTCGAGCGCCTCGCGATAGCAGGCCGGCCGCGTGCGACGCAGCGTCTCGCAGAGGAGCGCCAGCTCCTCCGCCGTCGCCGGACCGATGTCCAGCCCAGCGCCCGACGATTCGGGCGTCTGCCCGCTCGGTTCGTCGCAATAGGCGTTCATCATGCGCATCGACATGGACAGCGCCTCCCCGCTATCCTGGTGCTGCGGCACGAAGCGCAAGTGCGCCTTCTCGATCCACGGCACCGTCGGCTCCACATACGCGACGATCCAGCGGAAATCGAGATCGCTCTGCATGTGCTCGATGCCCCGCAGATAGAGGTCGCGCAGGATCTGCCCCGGGTCCGTCACGCCCGCCGGAGGCTTGCCCGGACGCCGCGCCACCTGATGCCCCATCCACGAATACTGATAGGCCTTGAGGAAAGAGGCCGTCCCCTCGGCCCCCCGCTCCGAAGGCCACACCGTCTGACACACGAGCTGGGGCATGAGCGTCGAGCGCCGGGCCAGGCTCTCGAAGTTCTTCTTGATCTCGTCGAAGTACGCGGCCGAGCGCCCGGCCAGGCTGAAGTACCCCGAGCGCGTGAACAGCTCCCAGAGCGACTCGGTGAAGTTCTCGCTCGTGCACGTGGAAGGGCACAGCTGCTCCTCCACCAGGTGAATCCAGCGCCGCCGGTTCTCCTCGTCCAGGGCCTCCACGCTCAGCCCACACGCCCCGGCCTCGATCGCCATGTGCCGCACCTCGCCGCTCAGATGGATCACCTCCCCCTGCGGCGTACGCACCTCGATGTGGGGCAGACGCAGGCCAGGATAGACCCCATCGCGGAACCCGCTGCACAGACGCAGCCCCCCAAAGGAAATGTCCTCGACCTCGCACACGCGCGACCCCAGCTCCGGCCACAGGGGGTGCTCGAAGCTCACCATCAGCCCCGGCTCGACCGGGATGCGGCGGTGCCAGCGATGCCGCACCCGCGACAGCCGATCCGGCAGCGGGGTCACCACCGTCTCTCCCTCCAGCTTGGCCCGCGACAGGTTCATGCGACAGGCCGAGTTGTAGCTCACCAGCTCGATCTCGTACGGGGGGGGCCCCAGCGCCGAAGGATCCACGCACGACCACCCGAGCACATTGCGCTCGGTGTCCACCCACTCCAGCCGGACCGGGATGGCGCGGCGGCCACGATAGAGCAGGCCCTGGCTGTCGAGGCTCGCCAGCATGGCCAGCAGCGTGCGGATGCGCTCGCCGCTCACGATCTCCTGCTGCACCGGCAGCGCCGAAGGCTGCGGGCGGGCGATCCCCTGGCGCAAGGCCGTCGCCAGGAGCTCCAGGATCTGGCGCCCGCACTCGAGCGCCACCGACTCGAAGCGGATGCTGGCCACCCCCGAACGCCCCTCACCGCGCACCACCTCACCGCGGAGCGGCCCGATGTCGCGGTCACGCCAGTGCAGGACGACCTGGGCCTGCCGCTGCCGCAGAAACAGCCCCATCGACGGGTCCGGCTGGAACCACACCCGGTTCGGACTCAGCCGGCACACCTCGGCCGGCATCGCGTCCGACCGGACGAACCGCATCGTGACCGCGTCCTCCCCTTCCCCTTCCAACAGATACCCTGCGTCCTCCGATTCCGGCTCGACCGTCGGATCGACCGCAGGGGGACTGAAGGGCTCGACGAGCGCTGACTCTACCTGGGGATTCCCCCGGACCTGGGACAGCAACGCGACCAGGCCATGCCTCTCGCTTCCGGGCATCGCGACCTCCTTCGCACGCATGCGAAGCGCGAGGGGGACAACGTGTGAGGTAGCTTTCGGACCCTACGGCTCTACCTCGCCCCGCTTCGTAATTGAGAAAACTACCGGGGCGAGCCAGTTATTGTCAAAGCAAATTTTACCTGGAAGGAAAAACACACAAACTCACTGTACTCCATCATGAGTCGGACTCACACCTGGGGATATCTTCGCCCAGAGCAGCCGAAACGTCAGGCAACCCAGGCAGATGTGAACGTCTGCGGAGGCCCCCCACAAGGCCGGCCCCACCCCCCCGCCTCATGCCCTGCATCCATCCAAGATATGGACGTACCTATATAAGATCCTAAACAACCCAGCATTACAAAAGCCTTCCACTGGTCCCGCCCCACTCTAAAGAGCATCCCTCGCCATGCATTGTGCCCTCCACCCGACACACCCCGTATACTGACCCGCATGGTCCGCTCCTCAGGCTTCCTCGATCGCAGCGTCCAGGTCTGGCGCCTCAACGTGCCGGCCCCCGTGGCCCTCCTCGTCCTCCTCACCGCCCTCGCCTCGATCGCCGGCGCCGTCGGCCTCCGCCACGGCGTCCCGCTGCTCTCCCACGTCGTGCTCGAGGGCGATCCCATCGCCGCAGGCGAGCCCTGGCGCCTCGTCACCTGGGTCTTCTTCGAGCTCGATCCGATCAGCCTCCTCTTCGCCTGCCTCGCCCTCTATTGGTTCGGCAGCGATCTGTGCCGCACCTGGGGCGCGCGACGTTTCCTCGCCATCTACTTCGGCTTCACCGTCGCCATCGCCCTCTGCACCGTGCTCATCGGCCGCTACGCATGGCCCGAGGTCCACCGCGTCCCCCACCTTGGCACCTGGCCCATCACCGAGGCCCTGGTCATCGCCTGGGCCATCCTTCACCCCCAACGAGAGATCCGCATCTACTTCGTCCTCCCGGTCGGCGGCCGAGCGCTCATCGCCATCACCATCGGCCTCACCGCACTCTACGCCCTGTTCAGCGGCCTCGCCCTCTTCGTCCCCCACTTCCTGGCCGAGGGCCTCATGCTCGTGTACCTCGGGGCCTTGCGGCGCGCCTACCTGCGCTGGAAGCTGCGGCGCCTCGAACGCATCCGCCAGCGCCACGTCGTCGACGTCTCCCTCGGCGAGCGCGAACAAGACGAGCGCCCCCGGTCGCCCGGCAAACCCCCCCGGTGGATCAACTAGACCTCCCCCCGCTGCCCACGTCGACGCAGCAGCGCCGCCACCCGTTCGGCCACTTGCCCCTCATCGTTCTTCCCTGACACAATGGAGCCTCACCTGAGGAGGCGCGCCATGAAGAAGATCATCCTCTACGGTGCCGCTGGAGCACTCTTGCTCGTCGGATGGGCGACCACCGGAGCCTGGGCTCATAGCACCGGCCACGAGTCCCGCACGATCGCCGACTGCGAGAAACTACCGACGCCGGAGCGGCAGAACTGCATCAAATGCGTCACCCGCCCGGTCAAGCACCACTTCCACCCCGACTACCCCCCTGGCGAGCGCTGTCGCCCCGACAACGGCAAGCCGTAGCAGGACCGCACGCCCGTTCCGTGATCGCACTGAGATCTCGCTGCCCCCAGATCGGGCAGGGAGGATCCCTTGGGTTCAGCCCGGGTTCGCGGCCTGCGCCGGGGCCGTGACCTCGCGCGCCTTCTCACTCACCTGCCCCTCCCCCAACGGCGACACCCAGGTGATGTAGGGCTTCATGTCCGGGTCGAGCGCCAGCATCGCACAATCCACCTGCAACCAGTTGGGCGTGCCCCGCAGCTGCGAACCGCTCCCCGTGTAGCAGGTGTGGATCACCGTATCCACCGCATAGACCACCTCGGCATCCCCGCCCACGAACGGGCCGACCTGATACTGGACCAGGCGATATTCGACGACCCGATTCCCCTCCCGCACGAGCGTCCGGTCCTGGTCGTCGACCTTCCATTGACGGAGGAGCTGCCCGCGCTGCGTCACCAGGCGCTGGTTCGTATTCCGTACGAAGGAAGAGCAGCCCATCGACATCATTAGAGAAGCCCCGGCAATGAAGAGATGGAGGTTTCGCATGGCGATCTGACCTTTCGCTGGTGGTGCTCCCAAGAACTCAACCAACGGACGCCCCAGCGGCGGACCTTATTCACGCCCCTCCACAAAGCGATCGACTCGCCCCTACTCCACCACCGCTTGCGCCCTACTCCACCACCACTTGCGCCCTACTCCACCACCGCTTGCGCCCTACTCCACCAACCCTTACGACCTACTCCACCACCGCTTACGACCTACTCCACCACCGCTTACGACCTACTCCACCAACCCTTACGACCTACTCACCAACGCTTACGACCTACTCCACCAACCCTTACGACCTACTCCACCAACCCTTGCGACCTACGCCACCAACCCTTGCGCCCTACGCCACCACCGCTTGCAGG